>DCHV01000048.1 GCA_002314945.1 Prevotellaceae bacterium UBA1743 | reverse complement strand
TCCGATTTCCAATCCCACTGCCCCGGAGCCACCTCGTGATAGCTCCAGAAAACGTAGGTAGCCACGGTGTTGAGTCCCATGGCCTTCATCATCCTCAGCCTGTGTCGCCAATAGGGGGCCGGCACACGCGAATAGTGCATCTCGCCTGAGTAGATCATCGTCGGTTTCCCGTCGTACACAAAATTACCTCCCTTGATCTCGAAGGTATGTTTCGCCTTGCCTTGCGCCAAAGCGTTTCCCACCATCATAAGCAAACTCACGAGGAGCAACACGGTTCTCTTCTTCATATTTGTCTATGGTATATTTATGTCAGAATTTCTTCCTGATACGATGTACGAGACGTATCGAATCGAGCGAGCAGAGGTAATCCCCCGAGAGAGAGGCTATCTCGTCGCGCAGCTCGGGCTGGAAGTAGATGGACATGTTCTTGGGCAGGGGCAGAATGTCGAGCTCCACATTCTTGCCTACAAGCTCCGAGGCACGGACATACATCGTCTTCCCGTTCCAGAAGTTATCCTCCACCATCACATCGTCGGCCCATACCTGGGCAATGTCGCCATGGTAGGCTATCTCTACAAACCAGTCCTCGCTGTCCTTCATGGCAGGGACAGTGAATGACCAGGAAGCGGCTTTCTGCATCTCCCTGGCATCGGGGAGGACGGGGCTTGTCCCAGATCTTTCGGGGTCCTCCTCCCTCACCTTCTGAACAGGGACAGGAGCATCCTCCTTCCATGTCTCGCACATCAGCCTGTCCCCATCCTGATAGAGGATGCCCTGGCTGAAGAGGACCTTGTCCCCCACCTTGTAGGCCGTCAGAGCCTTCTTGGGACTCATCACGTAGATGGAAGTGCCCTTCACCTTGAACATCTTGTCCAAGGGGGGTGTGACGACCTTGCCATCGATGCTGAACCGAGGTTCAATCCCCTCCACAGCGACAAAGTAGATGGCTTTCGCGGTCTTGCAGAACGGTTGAGCCAATGCCCAGTCGATGGAGAGTGAGCGATATGTCATGCCAAAGGGGAAGAAGAAGCTGGAGCCATCGGGGACGTGAATGACCTGTCCACGGAAATTCAGGTTCTGGGTACCGAGAGGCAGCATACGCTCGTAGTTGCTGACAAACACGTACCCGCTCTCTCCTTTGCGGCGGATGGCACTGCGCACGGGAGAAACCCCAAGATGGAAGGTCATCTCGGAGAGTCCGCCGCCCCAGTCGTGCAGGAACTGGTGGATGAGGCGCAGGTGGTGATACCACAGATTCGGTTTGCCCATCTCGCCAAGGGGTGCCTGGAAATCGTATGTGCGGCGTGGCATGTCATTGGCATTGGTGTATTTCGAATTGCGGCTCTCTGCCAAGGTACCCAGGGGTGACCATGGATTGGTACCACCGTGATACATGTAATAGCCAGGCATGTTGCAGCCTATGCCGATACGCGTGATGACACTGGCTCGGATATCGGGGTCGTAGATACCGATACGACGGTGGTAGGCACTCATCATACCCGTTCCCAACTCGCACGCGAAGTTGGGGTAGGAGAGTCCGGGAATGGGGCAGGGGTATGCCTTCTCCTCCTTGAGCCACGACTGCGGTTTATCCCCCTCGGGATCGGCATTCCAACGAAGATCCTGGAACAGGAAAGACCCACGGAAACCCTCTGGCCTGTCCTGGAGTCCGCCCCAGAAACCATCCACATAGTTGCCCGTGAGGGGAAGCAACTCGCCTCTGTCACCCTCTCCCGAGATACGGGGGCAGTCCGTCTTGGTATAGAAAGGGAGGTCGAAACCAGCCTCGACAGACATCCGCTTGAGTTCGTGCAGGTATTCCCAGGGCCCGAAGCATTCGTTGTCCACCTGAAGTCCCACGATAGGTCCGCCATCCTTCCACATCAGTCCCTTCGTCTGTTTGCCTACCGCATCGAAATAGTGCCCTACCGCAGCAATAAAGCCAGGAGCCATGGAACGCACCCCGTAGTTCTTGGGGTCGGAGTTGGCCTTGTCCACAATCCATTCCGGTAGTCCTCCCAACGCCCATTCGCCATGTGCCCACGGCCCCAGACGAAGGAGTACCTTCAGTCCGCAGCGGCCACATTCCTCCACAAAGGCACGGATATTGTTGCTCCCCGTGAAATCCATCGTGCATCCCTCCGTAGGTTCGATATTGCCCCAGAATACATACGTAGTGACAATGTCGATGCCGCCTGCCTTCATCTTGAGCAGTTCGCCCCTCCACTCGGAGGCAGGAACACGCTGGAAATGCATCTCGCCTGCCACGGGTATGGCACGCTCCCCATTGATAACAAAGCCTCTGGAATCCACGTACATGGTCTCACCCTGGGGGTTGGTGGCTGTTCCGAACTGGAAGTGCTTCTGCGCCTTCCCCGTGAATGACATCAGCGCGGCCGATGTGAGTGCGGCGAGCAGGAGTTTTGTATTCATATCCTAATTATTTTTTGCAAATGTACGATTTTTTTTTACTTCATGGAAATTGTCGATACATTTGAACCAGATATTTTTTCTACCTTTGCAGACAAAATAACAATCAAAAACAAAATTCGCATAATGAAGAAGAATCACAAAACCGTCTGTTCTCTCATCCGGAGAATCACGTTTGTCTCATTCGTGTCAGTCCTGCTCATGGGCTGTGCCAAGTCCACCAAACCCGCCATGGAGGTGATACGCAACTATGCAGGAGAGGATTTCCCCGTGAAGTTGTCCCTCACGATGGACAAGAAGGAGGGATGTGACCAGTTTGCATACAGGGTGAAGGACGGACAGTTGGAGATAGAGGGAAGCAGCAACGTGGCTCTCTGCCGCGGCTTCTACGACTACGTGAAATCACAGGGAGCAGGCATCTATTCTTGGTCCGGGAAACGATTGGAACTGCCCGAGCAACTGACAGATACAGAAGGGAAGACCGTGACCTCTCCCACACGAAGCCACTATTACCTGAACACCGTCACCTACGGCTATACCACACCCTACTGGGACTGGGATAGATGGAGCAAGGAAATCGATTGGATGGCGCTGCACGGCCTGGATATGCCCCTGGCACTGGTGGCCAACGAAGCCATTACCGCACGAGTATGGAAACAGTTGGGACTGACGGACGAGGAGATCTCCAACTATTTCGTAGGACCTGCCCACTTCCCCTGGATGCGCATGGGTAACATCAGCGGCCTGGACACACCTCTGCCTATGGAATGGCATGAGGGACAGGTTGCGCTGATGCACCAGATCTTAGGCAAGATGCGTGCCCTCGGCATGAAACCTATCTGCCCTGGTTTCGGAGGCTTCGTGCCACAGGCGATGAAACGCCTCTATCCCGATCTGGAACTGAAGGAGATGTCGTGGTGCGGAGGCAGTTTCCACAACTGGATGATAGATCCGCAGAACGAACTCTTTGCACAGATAGGAACGATGTTTATCCGCGAATGGGAGAAGGAATTCGGGAAATGCGAATACTATCTGATAGACAGCTTCAACGAGATGGACATCCCCTTCCCCGACAAGGGCGATCCTGCACGCTATGAGATGCTGGCCGACTATGGCGAGAAGGTATATAACACGATGAAAGAGGGTAGCCCCGATGCAACCTGGGTGATACAGGGATGGATGTTCGGTTTCCAACGAAACATCTGGGACTGCGAGACCCTCTCGGCCCTGCTGAGCCGCGTCCCCGATGACAAGATGCTCCTGCTCGACATGGCAGCCGACTACAACAAACATTGGTGGAAGACGGATTTCAACTGGGAATTCTACAAAGGTTTCGACCATAAGAAATGGGTGTATAGCGTGATTCCCAACATGGGTGGCAAAACAGGTATGACAGGTGTGCTGGATTTCTATGCCAATGGCCATCTCGGTGCCCTGAACTCCTCCAACAGAGGCAATCTGGAAGCCCTCGGCTTTGCTCCCGAAGGAATAGAGAACAACGAGGTGATCTACGAACTGCTGTCCGATGCAGGATGGACAGGCGACTCCATCTGCCTCGACAAGTGGCTGGAGAACTACAGCACGTGCCGCTACGGAGCCATGCCTCAGGCTATCAAGGACTACTGGAATGAACTGAGACAAGGCGTTTACGGCTCTTTCACCGACCATCCCCGCTATGTATGGCAGTTCCGCCCCGGTTCGAGCTCCAGTGGTTCGATAAGGATAGACGAGCATCTGTTCAATGCCATCAAATCCTTTGCACAAGCCTCGGACGAAATGAAGGATTCCCCCCTCTACCTCACCGACCTGGAAGAGCTCACGGCACAATACCTCGGAGCAAGGATGGAGGAGAAGGTGAAGACCATCCAAGGGAAAATGGATGCGGGAGAAGATCCTACAGCCGAGGAAGAGGAATTCCTGGCCATGGGTACTGCCCTGGACAAAGTATTGGCCTCGCATTCCACGCTGAAGCTCGACAACTGGATCGGCTTTGCCCGCAAATGGGGAAGCACGTCGGAATTGGCCGACTACTACGAGCACAATGCCAAACGAATCGTGACGGTATGGGGACCTCCCGTGGATGACTATTCCGCCCGTATCTGGTCAGGGTTGGTACGCGACTACTACCTGCCACGATGGCAACATTGGTTTGCATCGAAGGCAGAAGGAACGGACTTCGACTTCGTTGCATGGGAGGAGAACTGGGTGAGTCATTCCCAGGGCCTCTCGGAAGTGAAGCCCTATGAAGACCCCCTCTCCGCTTGTCTGAAACTAATAGAGGAAAAGTAAATGTCGAAAAAGCATCTGTACCTCGCCTGCTTTCTTGCTCTGTTGGTAGGCTGCATAAGTGTCTTTGTGGCGCAACGGACGAGTGTGGTTCGTGCTACCTTTGTCCCTGATACAGTCTCCGTCATCCACAATCCTTGTACGGGATGGTCTATCTATACAGATGGATACATCCCCGCATCGGCAGACCGGTATTACGAGGAAATGAAGCAATGCGGTGCCCTGGCCTACGCAAACAGCCTGTACATCAGAATGCCATGGGCCTTGCTCGAACCGGAAGAAGGGAAGTATGCATGGAACTGCAACGAGGAATTCCGGAAACTGATACAGGGTGCCAAGGACAGGAACATCAAACTCGCTTTCCGCGTGTATTACGACAACAAGGATTATCGAATCCCCATATCTCCACGCTATCTGATAGAGGCTGGCGCAGAGGGATATCAGTCGAACACAGGTTTATGGACACCCTACGCAGACGACCCTGTTTTCCTGGAGAAACTGGACAAGTTTCTGGAAGCGATGGGCAAGGAGTTCAACGACCCGGAAATAACCGACTATGTAGATGGTTGCGGTTTGGGTACATGGGGAGAAGGATTCAACGCCGTCTATAAAGACAAGGGAAACAAGAACGATGTACTGTACAAGGTGGCACGATCATACGCACGACATTTCGACAAGGTGATTGTGGCCATCAATGCGCACAGCGATATAGGAAACCCTCAGTTGAAAACACTTGCCGACGAAGATGATATCGTGTTCCGCCACGATGCCATAGGAAGCCGTGTGTGGTTTGAACCCTCTCAAAGCCAACTGATGATGGATTACTTTCCTCATCACTTCACGATAGCCGAATCGATGTGGTGGCTTTCACAAGGGCCCAACACGACACTCTATACCAACGAGGAGTTTCGCGACTGGCGTGAGGTGATGGATTTCACGTATCAGGAAGCAGAGAGAATCAGAGCCAATATCCTGGACCTGAGAAATGTACCAGAGGCTTCCACGCTATGGATGAAACAGGCGAAAGACTTGGTCGACTCCTTCAATCAGAAAGCCGGCTACCGGCTCACTCCCGTAGAAGTGAACTACACCAAGAACATCAAGCGGGACGAGGAATCTACGATTACCCACACATGGAGAAACTCAGGATGGGGGGTGTGTCCTAATAACAACACGCATTGGAACTACAAATACAAGGTGGCATTTGCCTTGATTCCTCTGGGTTCTGACATCCCAGAAGAAATTGTCGTCGATGAACAAGCTGATCCCTCGGAGTGGTTGAAGGAGCAGGATACGAACTATGTATTCAATGCCAGATTCCATGCTCCAAAAGGGAAATACCGCCTTGCTATAGGTGTCGTGGATAAGACACAGGATAACAAAGTGGGTATCAATCTTGCCGTTGAAAATGGGACAGTTCTGGCAAACGGATGGCTCATTGTGGGGGATATTTCTCTCGATTAATCGTACCTCTGAACTGGCGTTCGAAGGTACTCACGCTCAGATTTGTCCAAATAAATTTGGCAAATCATTCGCTTAATCGTACCTTTGCAATAATATTAGGTATTTTTGGTGAATTTTATACTGTATAACAATAAAAAAGTAAGCGAAATGGTATCGAGAAGAAATTTCCTGAGAACAACAGGTTTGGGACTTGCAGGCGTGATGGCTACACCCAGTGCATTTGCCAATGTGGCACCTGCTCCCGCAAAGAAAAAGAAGACTGAAGCCAATGATACAATCAATTTGGGCTTCATCGGTCTGGGACAGCAGAACATCTACCTGATGCACTGCTTTATCGAGTTGGAAGGCGTAAGAGTAGTAGCCGGATGCGACGTGTTTGACACAAAGCGCGACCGCTTCGAGAAGCAAGTAAAGGAATACTACACTGGCAAAGGCGAGAAGAAAGTGAAGGTGGATATGTACGAGGACTACCAGGATATGCTGGCACGCGAAGACATCGACGGTGTGGTAATCGCTACTCCCGACCATCAACATGCCATCATCGCTATGGCTGCTTGCAAAGCAGGTAAGGATGTGTATCTGGAGAAACCCCTTACACTGACCATCTACGAGGGACAGATGCTGTGCAAGGCAGTTCGCAAGTACAGCCGCATTCTGCAGGTGGGTAGTATGCAGCGCTCATGGAAGGAATTCCTGCACGCTTCATCCCTGTGCCGCGAAGGGAAACTGGGCAAGATCTACCACATCCAGACTCATGTGGGACGTACCTACAACACAACAGGTTCACCCATTGCCTGCAACCTGCCTCACGAAGAGGTACCCGCAGGTCTGAACTGGGACAAGTGGCTCGGCCCTCTTCCCGAATCAGTATATTATCACCACGATATCTGCCCCACTGTATCCGACACACAGGGTGAACACATGTGGGCTGCATGGCGCTACTACAAGGTATGCGGAGGCGGCATGATGACGGACTGGGGTGCACACATGTTCGACGTAGCACAATGGATGATGGGCAAGGACGGAAGTGGTCCAGTAGAAGTGATTCCAGCAGGGTACAACTACAACAAGGAACTCACCTTCAAGTATGACACGGGCATCACCATGACGGAGGGTGACATGAACGGAGGAGCTGGCGTGAAAGTATTCAGCGAAGAAGGCTGGATCGAGGTTCATCGCGGCTCATTCACCACGAACAACAAGAAATTCGAGATGAGAGACTGGAGCGATGCTGAGACTCCCGAGGAACTGAAGATCGGACACTACCAGATGTTCATCAACTCCATGCGTTCCCGTATCGATCCCAATGTGCCCGTAGAAACAGGACATTCATCCTGCACCGTTTGCAACATTGCCAACATCGCCAATGAACTGAACCGTCCCGTAAAATGGAACCCCATCGTACAGAAGTTCATGAACGACGAAGAGGCTACCAAGATGATGCATTACCAGTATCGTGATGGCTATAAACTCGAACTCTAAGAAAGAACAATATTCAATAAGAAAAAAATGAAGAAAATCAATCTGCTTCTCCTGTCTGCCACATTGATGGGAGGTACATTCTGCGCTTGCCAGCAGAAAGACAACACGCTGTCCGAGGCTGAAATAGCTGACGGATGGGAACTGCTCTTCAATGGTCAGGATCTGTCGGAATGGAAGAATTTCAATGATACCATCCTCTCCAACGGATGGAGTGTAGTAGATGGTTGCATCCAAGCCAGCGGAGAAGGTGGTGATGCAAGCGGCTACATTGTGACAAAGCGTAAATTCGCAGACTTCGAACTGACCTGGGACTGGAAACTGACTCACGGAGGCAACAGCGGAATGCTCTACCATGTACAGGAAGGTTCGGTATTCCAGGTACCTTACGTAACAGGTCCTGAATATCAGCTCATCGACAACGAAGGATGGGAAGAAGTGAATGCTCCCCAGAAGTTGGAGGAATGGCAGAAGTTAGGCGTAGATTATGCCATGCACCTGCCTGATGCCAGCAAGATGCACGTCAATCCCGTAGGCGAGTGGAACACCTCTCGCATCGTCTTCGACAATGGTCATGTAGAACATTGGTTGAACGGCGAGAAGATCTTAGAGTTTGAGTGCTGGACCGATGATTGGTTTGCACTGAAGGGCAGTGGCAAGTGGGCCAATGCTCCCGAATACGGCTTGGCCAACAGCGGTCTGATCTGTCTTCAGGATCATGGTGATCCCGCTTCCTTCAAGAATATCAAGATCAAGCAGCTGCCTCACAAAGGCGGACAGGTGGAATCACTCTTCAATGGTAAGGATTTGACAGGTTGGGAACCCTTTGGCGATGGCAACTGGTTTGTAGAGGATGGTAACCTCGTGACACAGAACGGCGAAAACCGTCAGTATGGCTACTTGTGTACACGCAAGTATTACAAGGATTTCGACCTGACCGTAGAATTCAAGGAAGAATCCAACGGCAACAGTGGTCTGTTCTTCCATTCCTTCATCGAGGGATTCAACACGGTTCACGGATGGCAGTGCGAAGTAGCTCCCAAGGGCAACGATACAGGTGGTATCTACGAATCCTACGGACGTGGATGGTTGCAGCAGATACCTGATGAGAAGGAAGAGATTCTGAAAGTCGATGACTGGAACACCCTGCGCCTGCGCGTAGAGGGCAACCATGTGCAGACATGGCTGAATGGTGAGCCCATGTCCGACATCGAGGACGAGTTGATCGGCAACACCCCAGGTCGTCTGATGCTTCAGATGCACGACGGATGCGATATCCGCGTACTCTGGCGTAATTTCCAGTTGACACAATTGTAATAGAATGAACAGAGGATTTTGGACCATACTGGCCTTGGCGACAAGCACATGGGTCTCGGCTCAGTCGGGAATCACTCCCGAAGTGTTGCAGAGCCTCCAAGGCAGTTATTCCGCTACTCCTGCAGAAAAAGCGCTCCGGAATGCCATCAGCAATGGTGGCATCCAGAGCATTGCTTTGAATCAGGAGAATACGCAAGCCAAGGACACCCACTTCGAGGTGGAAGTGAAGAACACAGGTATCAGTAATCAGCAAAGCAGCGGTCGTTGCTGGCTCTTCACTGGTACCAATGTGTTGCGCAACAAAGCCATGAAGAAGTTGGGCATCAATGATTTCTTCTTCAGCCAGGTATATCTCTTCTTCTACGACCAATTGGAGAAGAGCAACCTGTTTCTACAGGGAATCATCGATACGCGCAAGCAGGACTGGGACGATCAGATGGTACGTTGGCTGTTTCAGAATCCTCTCAGCGATGGAGGTACTTACGCCGGAGTAGCCGATTTGGTGAACAAATACGGATTGGTGCCTCAGGATGTGATGGCCGAGACGTACAACAGCAACAAGACAACCGAAATAGACAGCCACCTGAAACGCAAGCTGCGTGAATTCGGCGTGCAGTTGCGCGAGGAAAGTCAGAGCGGGAAGAGTGAGAAGGAACTTACCAGTATGAAGGTGGAACAGCTGAAGACGATTTATCACATGCTGGTATTGGCATACGGACAGCCTCCCCTTTCATTCACATGGGCACCCAAGAAAGATGGGAAAACACTCCACGAGCCCAAGGAATACACCCCCCTGGAATTCTACAAGGAAGTGTGTGGCAGCGAGGAAGACCTGTATGGCGACTATGTGATGCTGATGAACGATCCCAGCCGCCCCTACAATCAGGTATATGAGATAGACTACGACCGCCATCTCTACGATGGACACAACTGGTTGTATGTCAACCTGGATCTCCAGGATCTCAAACCCCTTGCCATCGCCTCTCTGAAAGACTCATGCCAGATGTATTTCAGTTGTGATGTAGGTAAATGCCTCAATCGCGAGACAGGATGGCTCGACCTGAAGAACTACGACTACGAAAGTTTGCTTGGTACCACGTTTGGCATGACAAAGAGTCAACGCATCCTCTCCTTCGACAGTGGAAGCAGCCACGCCATGACATTGATGGCCGTAGATCTGGACAAGGAAGGTAATCCCACGAAATGGAAGGTGGAGAACAGTTGGGGCGCGGCTTCAGGAGCCAGCGGCTACATGATTATGACCGACGAATGGTTCAACGAATACATGTTCAGGGTTGTCATCAACCGTAAATACTGTTCCTCGCAAGTGACAGATCTTCTGAAGAAGAAACCAATCAAGTTGCCAGCATGGGATCCCATGTTTGCAGAAGAACGATAAACGTGTGTTCCTATTCACACGACAAATCATATATATAATATTAAGGTAAAAAGAAAATGGATAAGATTAGCGTAGCAATTGTAGGATATGGCAACATAGGCCGCTACACATTGCAGGCATTGGAAGCAGCCCCCGATATGGAAATCGCCGGCATCGTACGTCGTCAGGGTGCAGAGAACAAGCCTGCCGAACTGACGAACTACAAGGTAGTAAAAGATATCAAGGAACTGGGCAAGGTGGATGTAGCCATTCTGGCCGTGCCTACCCGTAGTGTAGAGAAATACGCACTGGAGACCCTCGCATTAGGCATCAACACGGTAGATAGTTTCGATATTCACACCCTGATTCCCGAATTGCGTCGTACACTGGATGCTGCCGCCAAGAAGGCAGGCCGTGTGAGTGTGATCAGCGCAGGCTGGGATCCAGGTTCAGACAGCGTGGTACGCACTCTGATGGAAAGTCTTGCTCCCAAAGGAATCAGTTATACCAACTTCGGTCCTGGTCGCAGCATGGGACATAGTGTGGCAGTACGCGCCATCGAAGGAGTAAGGGACGCACTGAGTGTAACCATTCCCTTAGGCACGGGCATACATCGTCGTATGGTGTATGTAGAGTTGGAAGAAGGTGCCGATTTCAAGAAAGTAGAGGCAGCCATCAAGGCGGATCCCTATTTCGTGAACGATGAGACGCATGTCAACCAAGTACCCTGTGTTGCCGACGTGAATGACGTAGGTCATGGTGTAAACTTAGTTCGTAAGGGAGTAAGCGGGCAGACACACAACCAGTTGTTCGAGTTCAACATGAAGATCAACAACCCCGCCCTCACAGCTCAGGTCCTGGTAAATGTAGCACGTGCCACCATGCGTCAGCAACCTGGAGCCTACACGATGATAGAGATTCCCGTCATCGACTATTTGTCAGGTGATCGCGAGGAAATCATCAAGCACCTGGTATAGCTGCGTATAAGCGACTGATTATTCGACTAACCCCTCTCCATCCCACTCTTTTTCAGAAGTATGTTGGAGAGGGGTTTCAAATTTCTCACTGTCAAAAAACAAATTTCACGAGGCGGTTCCTCGGGAAAACGTGGGAAGTATTATTTTGTTTCCCGATATTCCTTGGGCGAAAGCCCCACATTGCGACGGAAGAACTTTCCAAAACTACTCTGATCGGGGAAATTGAGTAGCACGGAGACCATCTGCACATTCATTTCGCGTTGCCTGAGCAAAGCCTTTGCCTCAAGGATAAGCAGATTCTCAATCCATTTGAGAGCTGGCTGACCTGTCTCTTCATTGATGACACGCGACAGGTGCTTTGCCGTCACTCCCAATCGCGTGGCATAGTAGGTCACATCATGATGTTCCCGGTATTCATCCTGCAGAATCTCCATAAATCTGAAATACAATCCCTTGTGACTCGACATTGCATTTCGGCTTCCATAATCCGCCTCGTCATTCTCGAGAATAGGAATCAGGCAGCAATAGAGCAGAAATACGTATGACTGCATCATCGTTGCACGCAGGGGATTTTCCACCCATCGAATAGTTTTGTAAGCTTCGATAAATGTCTCTTTGTAGCGGGATGCATACTCTCCCGTAAGTGTAAAACAAGGTTTGCGCTGAATGTGCTTGAAGAGTTGAAGCATCTGGAGCGTATGACTATGCTCGAGATTGATGTAATCCTTGGTCATCATCATCATGATGCAATGGAAGGACTGAGACACCGAGAGCACCTCCACGATGTTGCCAGTATAACCAAAACAGATGGAATTCTCCTGCACACGATATGTATCCAATCCCACACGCACTTCCATCTCACCTTGAGTACAAAAAATAATGAGAATGGCATCCAGTTTGACAGGTACCCCCTGCCATGCCGTAGTCAGATGAGTGATATGCGGAGTCTGAGTATTGTCAATGATAATAAGGCCCTCTTCTAACGCAACAGCATCAGGAAGTTGTCGAAGTGTCTCGAAAGAGAGCGAAAAATAATCATTTTGCGCTTTCATTTGTAAATATGTGGTTTTGACCACAAAAATACATCTTTTTCATGACATGCGAAAGAAAATGCGAAGAATGTGCCACAATTCGTCTAAATTTTAGGCAAAAAACAGGTCAATATTGGTATTTATTGCTCATAGCTTGGTCGATAATACTTGCAGATTAGTATGTATTATTGTAACTTTGTCGCCGATTTTGGTTGAAATAGAATATATTTTGAAAATTTAACATTAACAACTACACAACAAAATGAGTAGAAATTTTCTTACGTTGGCAAAATACGTGGGCATTGCTTTTTTTGCCACAAGCACGATAACTTCGTGCATCAGAGAAGAATTGCCAGACATTAACGTCGATGTAACGGGTATCAGTTCTGTAGTAGGCGCAAGTGGAAACGGCATTGTGAAGACTACGATACAAGAGAACGGTGTTTCCCTGTATGCCGACATGGCTAACGCAGATCCCACAAATCTGGATTTGGAGATAACCGTATCGAAAGGAGCAACCTGGAGTTTCGTGGATGTGAAGATGGATTCCACATTCATTGATTATCAAGGACAGAAATTATTTGTTCCAGGCCAGTGCCCAATTGACACGACTGTCATTGGTGAAATCGCGACACCCCATGATTTCACGAAGACACGCTACATAAAGGTTGTATGTGCGAGAGAAGGTATCCATGAGGATGACCACTTGACACAACAGATTATCAATTCCCAGAATTCCATGTTCATTGGTTGGGAGAAGGACGGGCAGCGTACCAAGGAATATGTAGAAGGAGCGCACCTATATAAAATATGGTCGATCAACTTGCTCCCCGCAGGTATTCCCACCACGCTTCCCTTTGATAATTGGGCAAATATTGCGGGTACTGAATTTCAGCAGCCCTACGAACTCATAGCCGACAATAATGGCAAAATGATTACAACGAATATTTGGTCATCGACCAATGCCTCTATTGCGCTGATGGCAAAGACCATGCCGCTGGTAATGTATGGCTCGCGTGCTACCACGGATGTAGCTCCAGTACGTGACGGCGAGAACAAAAGTGCCCTCTTGCTTACATCCAATGATATCAGATACACCAATACGGGAAATCGTCCGTTCCTTGCTGGTTGCTGCTTTATCGGTGAGTTTGATGGCTCGGATACGGGTGCACTTACATGTACACATGTAGGTTTGCCATTCAATCAGATGCCTGAGAAACTTTGCTTCTGGTACAAGTATCTCCCTATGACTATCGAGGAGCCCAACGCCAATCCATTCGGATATTCTTTCACTGTACCTGGAATAAGCGATTATGTAGGTAAAAAGGACAAAGGTTTCATTCGCGCCGTCCTCTATCGTGCGGATGGAGATCACGAATGGCTAAATGGTGAGTCAATCCGTAATCTGCAGAACGAAGATATTATAGCATACGCTGATTTCGTTCCAGGAGAGAACAAGGATTATGACGAGAGTGTATATACATATCAGGAAGTTCCATTCGTAACGGTACATCAGGTAGTGGAAGAAGACCTTGCAAAATGGAAGTATAACCTCGCTATTTATTTTGCTTCCAGCTATGATGGCTTCCGCTTCATTTGTGGCGCGAACATGAGCAATCAGATCATGAAACTTCAGGAGCTGAACGCAAAAGTGAACGCTGGTGTAATATCTCAGATGGAGATGTATGGACAGATGATGCAACTCCTCTCTTCTCAGATGGGTACTCAGTTATATATTGACGAAATGGAAATCAAGTGTAAGTAATAGATATGAAAAAGATACTTATTTTAATCGTTTGTGCTCTGGTTGCCATTACGCCAGCCGTTGCACAGAAGACATTGCCCCAGGGAATGACTCAGGAGCAGTATGACAAGATTCAGGCACAGTTGCCACAGGGAGTTACAGTCGAGATGGTCATTGCCAACCTTCCAGAAGGAATGACTCTGGAACAGGCCCTCAAGATTATGGCTGCACAACAGGCAGAGAAAGCCAAAGAAGCTCAGGCTGCACAGCAGACTGGTACGCCTCAGGCAGCTGCAGGCGCAGGTGCGACTGCAAAGAGTGCGCCAAACAAGGATGCGGGCTCGTTTGAATTTATCCCATACGCTGGCCTCAACTTAGGTATGACCACATCAATTGGTGTTCCACGCGAGACACGTTCCATCAGCGTTGCTCCATATAATTTCAACTTTGCAGTAGGTTTCCTTACAAGCAAGCGATTCTGTAAGAATTGGGGTATGATGTCGGGACTCAGAGTAGAACGTAAAGGTGGAAATTCCAACGTCTATATGGAGAACTATTATACCAAGGTACACTTCGATGGTGCCACGGAGGAGACACAGGGTTACTATACAGGACGCAGTCAGGGTCATCATGATGTCTATGCCCTTACTTTGCCACTTTATGCAATGTATCAGCCCAGTCAGAAGTGGTCTATCCAATTTGGTCCTTATTTCTCATGGCAGTTCTCAAGAAACCGTCATGGTGAATCCGACAGAGGCTATATCCGCCAGTCTGTATTCTCTCCCCTTATCCCAGTTGACCACTCGCAGACGGACAACTCCAAGAAGGTAAGTGAATGGGACTGTGGTGTGAGTTTCGGCTGCACACGACAATTGTGGAGTAAACTTTACATGGTGTTTGACTTCAACTGGGGTCTCGTAAATCAATGGGATGGCACCGACTATGGCATGAAGATGGATATTTTCAATATTTATGGTCAGTTGGGCTTTGGATGGAAGTTTAACACAGGAAAGAAAAAATAATAAGAAGTAAGGCATTATGAAAAAGATAATTTTGACACTTGTTCTCGCTGTGACATCTGCCACCACATACGCTCAGCTGATGACGGTAAATGATGCGAAGAACAAATTTGAAGCCAATGTAGAATATCGTGGTGGAACGCCAATTGCAGGCAACAGCAGAGGTCTCAAGGAATACAACAACTATGGTAATCCAGAAGGTAGTATTTACACCCATGAGGGTTTATGGCATAATTTCATTTTCGCCCCAACGACAAAGTTGGGTGTTGAGGCACATCACATGTCAAACAATGGAGTAGGCAATGGAAAGGGCAACCACTATTTCCGTGTTGGCTTGAATGGCATGAATGTATTTATGCTTCCCGGATATACCCGTGGTATCAGTGTTACAGCCAATCTCTATGCCGAAGGCTCACAGTATGGCTTGCATCGTTTTGATGGAGTTCTTTCTTCCATTTTCCTTTTCAATATGAAGGCTACCGACACACGTGGTGTAGGTTTCGTTTGGCTTTGCAATCACCCACAGCGAATGATCGGCCTTCCCATTTTTCTCTGGAAAAGAGATTGGGGTAAGCACTGGAGTATCAACTTCATGACTTGGATGTCAGACTTTACCTATCACTTCAATCCAAAATTGCATCTTACCGCTTCATACGGATTCGGTTTTGAGCGTTTCTGGTATAAGCCTGCCGATCAAGTGTTGATGGACACACAGACCATGCTCAATCCTGGAATGTCTTTCAGATGGGACGTAAGCAAGCGTCTGGCATTATTGGTCTCAGGCGGTGGTTCGATTGCTTTCATGAACAATATCATGAATGCATCCGGCTCAGAACTTATCGACCGCAGAGATGCACGCATCACCACCTTTGGTTCAGCTAAATTATCCTACAAATTCTAATTATCCCATAACAAAATGGTGGCATCCCCATTCGCTCGACCTCTCTACGTGTTGGCAAAACCCGCTGGAGCTACCTGCAACCTGAATTGCAAGTACTGTTACTACTTGGAAAAGCAACAGCTTTATCCTCGGGAGGCATCACGAATGATGAGCGACGAATTGCTGGAGGAATTTGTAAGAAGTTACATCGGCTTGCAGACCATGATGGAGGTAAACTTCACATGGCATGGAGGTGAACCTCTGATGCGAACTGTTGAGTTTTTCCAAAAAGCATTGGTTCTTCAACAGAAATATGCTCAAGGCAGACGAATTGTAAACTGTATTCAGACAAATGGAACATTACTGAACGACCGATGGTGTGAGTTCTTTGCCAAGAACCACTTCCTCGTAGGAGTGTCCATTGACGGACCTCAGGATTTCCATGATGAATACCGGACAAACAAGGCGGGTGCACCAACCTGGCAAAAGGTAGTAAACGGCATCAAACTCCTGAATAAATACGGAGTCGAATGGAATGCAATGGCCGTGGTGAACGATTTCAATGCAGACTACCCAGTCGAGTTCTACCGATTCTTCCGTGACGAGCTGAAATGCAGATACCTTCAGTTTACGCCTATCGTAGAGCGTGATGCCGAAGGAAAGGTGACGGATTTCTCTGTCGATGCCGATCAGTGGGGCAGTTTTCTCTGCCAGATGTTCGACGAATGGCTGAAAAAAGATGTGGGAGAGATGTTCGTTCAGACATTCGATGCCACATTGGCCAATTGGATGGGAGAAGCACCTGGGGTATGTTCCCTTGCGCCCGAATGCGGTCACGCAGGCGCTATGGAATGGAATGGCGACGTATATAGTTGCGACCATTTCGTCTTCCCTGAATATCGGTTGGGAAACATCCGCGAGAATACGTTTACGGAGATGCTGTACTCCGATCGCCAAAAAGCATTCGGTCGGCAGAAGAGCGAATCACTCCCCACGCAATGCAAACAGTGTGATGTGAGATTTGCTTGCAACGGTGAGTGTCCGAAGAACAGGTTTCTGAAAACCTCTGATGGAGAGGACGGCCTGAACTTCCTATGCAAAGGGTACAAGAAATTTTTTCATCACGTGAGGCCCTATATGGATTTCATGGCAGCTGAATTGAAGGCCAACAGAGATCCTGCCAATGTGATAGAATTTGCTAAAAGAAACATGAAATAATCAATAAAAAAGTACAATTATGGATTACGAGAAATTTCAAAAATGTTTTCTGTCTGTCGGTGCAGTAATGGCTGCAACACCTGGAATGGCACAATATAGTCCCACTCCGGAATACCCCGGCAAAATGGGAAAGACTGTCTCAGAGTCACAAATCGCTTACCCACAGCACAATCCCGTGGCTGCTCCGGGTTCTCCCAATGTGGTATGGATTCTGCTGGATGATGTCGGTTTCGGCGCCACCTCTCCCTTTGGTGGTCTGATTGAGACACCGACATTCGATTATCTTGCCCAGAACGGTCTTCGTTTCAACAATTTCCACACTACGAGTATCTCCGCACCGACACGTGCTGCACTTCTCACTGGCCGCAATCACCACTCGAGTCACACAGGTCTTTTCAACATCACCACAGAAGGTGCCCCAGGCTATGATTCATACGTTCCATGCGAGAATGGCAATATCGCTGAAGTATTGCAGGAAAACGGATATTCCACATTTGCAGTAGGTAAGTACAATGCCACCAATGTGGCAGATGCAGGTGCTGCAGGTCCTTTCAATCGTTGGCCAACAAGCCGTGGCTTCGACCATTTCTTCGGTTACAACCCAGCTGCTGCTTGTGATGATCAGTGGCATCCTTTCCTGTATCGTGACACCCAGCGTGAGCCAGATGATTCACTCGGGCTCCTTGCTATCACACGATTCACGAATGAGGCCATTCAATACATCGCAGATCAGAAGACGGCTGCTCCGGAGAAACCGTTCTTCCTCTACTTCGCACCAGGCACTGCCCATTATCCTCATCAAACAACCCCGGAATGGGCAGACAAGTTCAAGGGCAAGTTCGACATGGGATGGGATGAATACTCCAAAAAGGTACTCGACAACCAGATCAAGATGGGCATCGTTCCAAAGGGCACCAAACTTCCTATCCGCAACAAGGATATGGAAGAGTGGGAAAACATCACGAATGAAGAACGCAAGATATATGCCCGACAGATGGAGGTTTATGCAGGTTTCCTTGCTCAGGCCGACTATGAGATTGGTCGTATCGTGGACTTCATACGTGAAATAGGTCAGCTCGACAATACCATCATCATGCTTGCTATCGGTGACAACGGAGCTACGAGCGAAGGCGGCAAGTTCGGAAAGATCAAGCCTGAACGCTGGAAAAAGGATATCGCACTACGCGTGGAAGGTATGAACCTCGAAAAGTTGGGTGCTGCCGATACATATCCGTTCTACAACGAGGCTTGGGGTGCAGCCTGCAATACACCTTTCCGTTACTACAAGATGTTTGCCGATTACGAAGGTGGTACACACAATGGCCTCATTGCATTCTATCCAAAGGGAATCAAGGAGAAGGGCGGCATCCGCACCCAATATACCCATTGTATCGATGTGTATCCCACGACAGTGGAACTTACAGGTACAAAGGTTCCTGAAGTCATAAGCGGATATAAGCAGAATCCTGTGGAAGGTATCAGTTTTGCTCCCTCTGTTCTTTCTGCCGACAATAACGTCGAAGAAAGCCACACATCTCAATATTACGAATTGCTCGGTACATTTGCTTACTACAAAGACGGATGGAAAGTGCAATTCCCCAACGACAAGGTTGCAGCACAGCGTCAGCGCAATCAAGAATTCGATAGCATTCCTCACCTCTACAACCTCAAGGAGGACTTCAACGAGAGCAAGGATCTGGCAGAGAAATATCCCGAGAAGGTGGCAGAACTGATTGCTGAGTTTGAGAAGGATGCATGGAAGTATGGAGTTTATCCTCTCTTTACGAATGAGACCGATGCACAGCGTGTTTTCAAGAATGACCGTTCGCACATCGAAATTTTCATCGGTCCCAAGGGATACGCAGAATATCCCTACCTGATTGGTATGGATGGACATTCTTTCAGCCTCTCTGCCGACATTGAGGCCACCCCAAGCACCAATGGCGTTCTTTTCTCCATCAATGGCAATGCCAACAGTTTCAGCTTCTACCTCAAAGATGGTGTGCCGACATACTGTTTCAAACGCTATTTCGATCTTCCCAATTTCCCCATGGCATTGCAGAAGGTCAAGGCTGACAGACAGGTTCCGGAAGGCAAGTCGAACGTGAAGATGGATTTCAACTTCAATCTGCAGACATACGACTGCGACATAGTCCTTTACATCAACAATGAAAAGGTGGGAGAAGGTTCTATTGGCAAGGGTGCCGTGACAAGCTTCATGTCTATTCTCGGTCCTCAGCTTCAGATTGGACGTTGCTATGGCGTGTCCTTCACCGACGACTACAAATCGCCCAACCTCTTTGGTGGAAAGATCAAGCGTGCGTATATTGACATAAAGCCATTCGGCATGTAATGCGTGGGTCTCGGATGATGTTTCTGAATCCATGACACACGCCACAAATCACGTTTATATAAATAGGGAAACATGCATTGTTTCCCTATTTTATTAGGCAGAATTTGGTTATATGTTAATAAATGTGTATTTTTGCACGCTTTATAGGCATTTATGACAACAAAAAAGGATACATACGCACTGGTGACGGGTGCCAGTTCTGGTATAGGATACGCCTACGCTGTGGCATTGGCCAAGCGTGGTTACAACCTGTTGATGGTTAGCAACGAGGCTGAGGCCATCGTGGAGAAGGCACGTTGCATTCGGGAAAACTATGGCGACATCGATATCATCCCCCGTATGCAGGACTTGGGCAAACAGGATTCAGCCAGGGAACTGTATGAATGGTGTCAGGAGAACAATTTGATGGTGGAGGTACTCGTCAACAATGCCGGGGTCTATCACGATCGCGATTTCCTGGACGATTCGGAAGGATTCACCGAGCTCATTCTGAATCTGCACGTTCACACGCCTGCTATGTTGTGTTACTATTTTGGTAAGGACATGGCGGCACGCGGCAAAGGCTACATTCTCAATATGAGTTCGGTTACATCCAATTATGGTTTCCCCCGTCTGTCCACCTATTCCAGTACCAAGGGATTTCTGCGTTTGTTGTCACGTTCCCTCCATGTGGAACTGAGTGGGAAAGGGGTTCACGTGACCTGCGTGCGTCCTGGTGCTGTGGCTACTCCTCTGTATAATCTCAAAGAGAAACAACTGAAGGCTGGGATGATGGTTGGTGCCATCTATACGCCCGAATGTTTGGCAGAAAAGGGGCTGAAGGCCCTCTTCCGGGGGAAGAGTGAAATCACGCCAGGTTTCTTCACGCAACTTCTGAACCTGCTTCCTCATCTCATCCCTACGTGGATGCTGAGACTGATACGCAAATGGGGATGGTTTTAATACACACAGCCTAAGAAAATGAACTTGAAATTTCAACTGAAGAAGAAGGTGATGCAGTATCTGATGGAGCGTAGCAAAAAGCCATTTGACGCTGCAGAACAGGACTTGCAACAATTGCCGTCCGAGGCAGGTCCCCTCATCAATAATAGTTATTATTTCGGTGGAAACACATTGCAGGGAGAGAGCCTCATCATGCGCATTGCCTTCCGCAACACAGGGATGATAGAGATTTTTGTCATCTACCGCACCGTGGAAGGACGTTTCCTGACCATCGAGAAACAGGAGTATCCCACCGAGGAATCCCCTCTGAAGGTAACTTGTACCACACCAGGCAAAGAGTGGCACCTGAGTTTCGATGGCATACTCAGGGACGAAGCAGACGGCAGAATGTGCCCCTGCACGTTCGAGGTGGATTACACCGCCACACTTCCTCCCTTCTCTGCACTCCACCATTCCGATTTCCGGGGTATGGCCGAAGCCTTTGCACGGGAGAAGTGGAACAAGGATTTCTTCAAGACGCTCACAGCCGACACAGGAGTAGGGGCAGACAAGAAGAAATTCCCCCAGTTGCACTACGAGCAGACAGGACGCTTCGAAGGGATACTATGCTTGGAGGGGAACGAGACACGCATCTCCATGACGGCAGCGCGCGACCATTCTTTCGGCAAGCGTGATTGGAACTTCATGAACGCCCACATCTGGCTTCTGGCTATGACGGACCAGGGAGAGGTGATGAACTTCAGCATCGTCAACTACCCTCATGTAAAACGTATCTTCTGCGGGTACTCCAACATCGGGGAAGACCGCAACTATTGTCTGACCGACTACAACATCATCTCCTTCGATCATCAGGATGGAATGGGGACAGATACGATGGTGGTGGATTGTACCTTCGCCAATGGAAAGACGGTACGTGTCACCTCACGTAGGACAGACAACCTTCTCACGCCCTTCGACGGGGGTAATTTCTATTTTCAGGAAGGGGTGGGCACCTTCGACATAGGCGGTGTACAGGCCCGTGGCAGTATTGAATACGGCTTCAACCGCGACAGTAGTCGTTGGGGCACTTTCCAAAAAGACTAAAACAAGCATGACTAAGATAATCGACATACAGGACATCAACGAAGAGTTATTTGCCTCCGTGGGAGGCAAAGCTCGGGGTCTGAACAAACTCATCCGTTTCGGCTACAAAGTACCCGATGCATTCATCATCACCGATATCGACAAGGACGAAACATTCGACAGTGCCGTGAAGCACTACGAGGAAAGAGGCTTCAACGAAGTATCGGTACGTTCCTCTGCTACCTTGGAGGATGGCGTGGATTTCTCCGCAGCCGGACAATTCTCCACGTTCCTGAGCGTAAAGGGAGGAGAAGAGATAAAAAAAGCAGCTCGTGGATGCGTGGATTCGCTCAACAACGAGTCGGCCCGCCGCTATGCCAGTACGTTCCTGCAATCGGCAGAGAGCAAGATGACTGTCATCGTACAGAAGATGGTCAATGCTCGATGCGCAGGTGTCATCTTCTCACGCGCTCCGATGCGTCCCGGATTTGTACTCGTAGAGGCTGTGCCAGGACTGGGAGAGAATCTGGTTTCGGGCAAGATGTCGGCACAACAATACAGGGTACGAGGTACTTCAGTTGAGAATATGCCTGATCATCCCATCCTCAGTCGTAGGGAAGCCATTCAATTGGGACAAGCCGGCAAACGTGCAGAGGAACTCTTCGGAATGCCGATGGACTTGGAATGGGCCATCGACAAGAATGGAGAAATCCAATGGCTGCAGGCACGACCTATCACCATCAGCGAATCGGTGACGATGAACGAGTTGGATTGCGACCTCGATGCCACCAATTTCGTCTATACGACAGGCAACATCGGTGAAGTGATGCCGGGTGCTGTCACTCCCCTGAACCTCTCTACCAATATGTACGCGCTGGATTGGGGTGTGAAGCAGACCTACATCGAGATAGGATGCTGCAACAAGAACATCCCCCCCTACTCATTCCTGGCTTCGTACTACAACCACATGTTCTTCAACATGACGAACATCTACCGTGTCAACCATGCCTGCTATGGAACCTCCAAGGAGAGTTCAGACACCTCCATCTGCGGAAAGGTATTGGAGGGGCTTCCAGGTATCGACATGAAGGATCTGCCGGCATGGAGACGTATCAAGAACACCATCGTGTTTGCCGATCTCGTGTTCGGGGGCAAGAAAGCCAAGCGAGGTATGGATCATGTAGTGAAGCATCTGCATTTCGACCTCACGCAGGACATGAATGGTATCTACAAGCAGATTATCGATAAATTCGATGCACTAAAATGGGCACAATACTATCACTACAGGGCCTCTTATTATTCAGGAGGTCAAAGTGCTATGCTGAATTCATTGGACAAGGACTTCGCGGACAAGGATGCTTTCAAAGCATTGGTAGCTGGTTGCATGACCCAGAACGAAGGATTTGAAAGCGCCAATGTGCTCAGAATGATGCGTGTACTGGCCGAGGAAATTATCAAGGACAAGCCCAAGGCTGCAGAGATGGACAGCACACAGTTGGAAGAATATATATGCCACAATGCCTGTGCCAAAGTCAAACAGACCTATCTGGATTTCATGAGCCGTCACGGCTTCAGAGGATTGCGTGAGCCTGAAATCATGAGTCTGCCATGGCGCGACAATCCCGAATCGTTCTTCATCAGCCTCCGTAGTGTTTTGGCTTCGGTAGGCAAGGGAGTGGAGCGCGAAGAGAAGCCCTGGACCAGTTATGCCGAGGAATTGCTGTCTCAGTACAAGGGAGTGAAACGAAAGTTCATCATGGGTCTGATAGAGAAAGCGCGCCGAGGCGTTTGCTTCCGCGAATACACCAAAGCCAAGACGATCTATGTACTGGATCAATTCAAGCAAGCTTACCGCAAATTGGCAGAACTGATGGTAGAGGCCGAGATATTGCCCGATACGGAGTGTATCTATTTCCTGTTGCAGGAAGAGGTGGGCCGTCTGCTCGATGGCGAACGATCCTTGGTAAAGAAAGCCATGGCACGCCGACGTATCTTCCCTCAGCAGCAGGAGATGAAATTCCATTTCGCGCAATTGGGCATTCCACAGCCGATAGAGGCCACCCAAAGTGATACGAACACCACTATGTTCCAGGGAACGCCTGTGTCACGTGGCACTGCCCAAGGTTTTGCTCGTGTAGTACGCAACGAGCAGGATGCCGCCCTTTTGCAACCAGGTGAAATCATGGTTTCCACCTGTACCGACATTGGATGGACACCATTCTACAATATTATCTCGGGCATGGTCACCGAAATCGGTTCAGCCCTCTCACATGGTGTGGTAGTAGCACGCGAATATGCGTTGCCCACCGTAGTGAATGCCAGCAATGTGATGCAGCTCATCCATACTGGCGACCTCATCACCATCGACGGCAATACAGGTAAAGTCATTATCAACAAGAAGGCCGTATGATGACCATCGAGGAACGCATCACACGTCTGGAGGATATTGAGGCTATTCGCTGTTTGCAAGCCAAATACCAGCGTTGTCTCGATACGAGGGACTTCGGGGGATTGGAGAGCTGTTTCCATCAGGAGGTGGTTTCAGCCTACGGAAACGGAACGATGAGCTACCGCGGACGAGAAGAAGTGATGACGTTTCTGCGCCGTGTGATGACAGCCGACATGCCTTCTACCCACCTCATCCATGGTGGGGAGATAGACATCGACTCCTCCACTCAGGCTCATGCAAAATGGTATCTGGAAGACTATCTGCTCCATCGTCGTTACCTTGTCAGGTTACACGGAGCAGCCATCTATGATGTCACTTATACCAAGGAGGGTGAGACCTGGCTGATTTCCTCCATCGGCTATACTCGCTGCTATGAATACTTCGAGCTGCGAGGACTTGTCAACCTTCTCACGTTGGGGAAGACTACATTTCTGGATCTGTTTAAGCGGAAAAAACAATGAAGTGCCTACTGATTTATTTTACTGGCACCTTCAACACTCGATACGTCACAAACAAGGTTCGCGACCGACTGCAGCAGGAGGGATGGGAGGTGGATACCTACGAAATTGACCCTCTCCGCACCGAGCGATTGGATCTGACTCCCTACGACATTGTGGGCTTGGGAGGACCCATCTATGGCTTTTGTGCACCCTACGCCCAGCTCCGTTTTGTGCGCAAACAGAAATTCCCCAGGGGGCAGAGGGTGTTTATCTACAAGAACTCAGGGGAAACGTATCATGCCAACGATGCTTCCTCGAAGTATCTCCTGCGCAAGCTGAGACATGACAAGGCCGACGTGCAGAACGAATACCACTTCCTGATGCCCTACAACATTCATTTCCGGTTCGACGATTATCTGGTACGCGAGATGTTGGAGATGGACCGCAAGTTGCTGGAGATTATGGTCTATGAATTGGTGCATCGCATCCCCAACCTCAAGCCCTACAAAATGTGGCCACGGTTTGTGGCCTCGGTCGTATCGCGGCCGCAATACATCGGTGGAGATGTCAACTCCTTCCTGTATCGGGTGGATAAGGACAAATGCACCCAGTGCGGACTGTGCATCAAGCGTTGCCCCACCCACAACATCTATCGCAAGAAGAATGGCGAGATGGGATTCCATCACAACTGCCTGATGTGTATGCGTTGCTCCTTCTTCTGTCCTGCGGATGCCTTCTACATCGGGTTCCTCGACGACTGGGGATGGAAGGTGAACGGAGGTTACGACTTCAGGAAAATAGAACAGATACAGCTCGACCATCCCTATATCACGAAGGACACCAAAGGCTTCTTCGAATGCTATATCGAGACCTACGAGAAGATAAACAACCGATACGACGAATTGTTTCCCTCATGCACGAACTCCCAATGACAAAAAGCATCTACAAGACTGTCCTGCGCAGGGCCGAGGCAGTGGATGCCGTAGCCGTCAACAGGGTTGTGCTGGAAATCGGCATCCTACGCGATTTCATCCCCGAGATAGTGCAGAAATACTGGGACTATATCGCAGTGGATGGTATTGCCAAGGGAGCAAAGATTGAAATCAGGGAATTGGATGCCAGAGTCGCTTGCGGACAATGCGGACAAGAATACGATGTGGGGAGGGAACAGATACAGGATCCGCGATGCCCCTCGTGCGGCTACGCTTGGGGAACTTTGTTGGCTGGCAACGAGCTTAGGATAGCGGGAATCGAAATAGAACGAAATCATACGCAAACAGAAAATACAGAAGAAAGATGAAAGACATAGCCTATATCGACTTGAAACAGTGCATACTGGAGGATAACGAGCATCTTGCCGACGAGGTGAGGACTCTCGCTCGCGAAAAGAAATTTTTCCTTTGGAACATCATGTCATCACCCGGAGCGGGGAAAACGACCTTCATACTCGATGTCATCCGACGCATGAAGGACACCTTGCGCATAGGAGTCATCGAGGGAGACATAGAGAGCATGGTCGATGCCCGGAAGATGCAACAGATGGGCGTCTCCACTGTACAACTGCGTACTGGAGGCGACTGTCATCTGGATGCTGCCATGATACGCAAGGCACTTCAGGCACTTCCTCTCGACGAACTCGACCTCGTCATCATCGAGAATATAGGCAACCTGGTATGCCCTGCCGAATTTGACTTGGGTGCCGACCTTCCTTCCATGTTGCTCAGCGTGCCCGAGGGCGACGACAAGGCGCTGAAATATCCCTTGATGTTCTCGGTAGTGAAGGCACTCATCGTCACCAAGACAGATGCAGTATCTCTCTTTGATTTCGATTTCGAGGCACTGCACGACAACGCACGCCGTCTCAACGACAAACTCGATATTTTTCATGTCTCAGCCAAGACAGGCGATGGGATGGAATCCTTCTGCACATGGCTGCAGGGTAAAATCGAAAACAAGAAATATTGAATATGGGCCTGTACAGAGATTTACTGAAAAGGATTGACGAACTGAGTTACGGATTTCCCAAATCCGTAGTGGGTGCCGATATCCTGCTCATCAAGAAAATATTCTCAGAAGAGGATGCACGCGATTTCCTCCTGATGAAGAAACGCTATCAGACAGCAGCGCAGTATGCCGAAGCAAATGGGTTTACCGCCGAGGTAGCCCTCCAGAAATTGGAGAGGATGGCCAATCGCGGCCTCATCTTCCGTCGCCGTCGCCCTGAGGGGGACGAATACGGGACATTCCCCTTTGTGATGGGATTCCTCGAATGGCAGGGAGCACGCTCCGGTTCGGGGAAATCGTGGTTGTACTACACCTCGTTGTACATGGCCACCTCCACGTGGGGAAAGCGCATGACGCAGACGCGGCCCTTCTATCGCACACTGCCTCAGCACCCCGAGATGGTGGAGGGGAGTGTCATCCGTTCCTACGACAACGTGGAAGCCTTGCTCGACAAGCACCACCGTTTCGCCGTGGGACATTGTGTATGCCGCATGATGAACCGCATGATGCCGGGCAACAAATGCACCCACCCCATCGAGACCTGTATAGAAACCGACGATTACGCCACGTTCTTCATCGAGACAGGCATCGGACGCGAGATTACCAAGGAAGAAGCCTTGGCCATCCTGCGCGAGGGAGAGAAGGATGGACGCATCATCCAGGCCACCAATTCACAGGAGGGCGAGAACTTCTGCTCCTGCTGCGGCTGTGGCTGCGGTATGCTGAAGATGCGGAGCATGTTCCCGGGGCCCGCCAACGCCCTGTGGAGCAACCATTACTGTGAAATAGATTACGACGCATGTATATCCTGCGGACGCTGCGTCAAACGATGCCCCTTCCACTACATCAAGAAAGACAAGAAGACAGGGCGTGTAGTCATCGACCAAGAGAAATGTCTGGGCTGCGGACTCTGTGTATCTACCTGTCCCAAGAAAGCCATGACGCTACGTCAGAAGAGTGAAGACAAACTTTATACGCCCCCCGAAACATACGATGACGCTATGGAGATATGGGAGGCCGAAACGAAGAAAGACTATAACAAATTCCGATAATGAAAGATTCCATCTTATTCACACCCTTCCAACTGGGTCCCCTCACCCTGCGCAACCGCACCATCCGTTCGGCTGCCTTCGAGTCAATGGGGAAGGATTTTGGCCCCACCCAAGCGCTGAAGGACTACCATGTCAGCGTAGCACGGGGAGGCGTGGGTATGACCACCCTTGCATACGCAGCTGTGAATCGGGGAGGTATCTCCTTCAATTCCCAGTTGTGGCTCAGAGATGCCATCATAGATCCCCTGCGCGACATCACCGACGCCATTCATGCCGAGGGAGCTGCCGTAGGTATTCAGATAGGCCATTGCGGCAACATGACGCATTGGTTCACGGCTGGAAAGTTTCCCGTTGGAGCATCCACGGGCTTCAACCTCTATTCCCCCACCTTCGTACGAGGATTGCGCAAGAAGGAGTGCCGCGAGATAGCACGCGACTTTGGCGATGCAGTCAGGGTTGCACACGAGGCAGGTTTCGACGAGGTAGAGGTTCATGTAGGTCACGGCTACCTGATTTCCCAGTTTCTGTCGCCCTACACCAACCACCGTCACGACGAGTTTGGAGGCTCCCTCCAGAACCGTATGCGATTCATGGACATGTGTCTCGACGAGGTGATGGAACAAGCCACCCGCTACAGGATGGCCGTAGTAGCCAAGCACAACATGGAGGACGGCTTCAAGGGGGGACTCGAGATACCAGAGTCCATCGAAGTGGCCAAGCAGATAGAACGACACGGCCTGCACGCCATCGTCCTCTCCTCCGGTTTTGTCTCCAAGGCACCCATGGCCGTCATGCGCGGACGTATTCCTACGGGTGCCATGGCCTACTACATGCCCATGAAGTCTCTGCCCCAGAAACTCGTCATCCGTATGTTTGGCAATTGGATGATCAAGCAATACGACTACGAGGAATGCTTCTTCCTCGAGAACGCACGCAAATTCCGCAAGGAACTCCAGATGCCACTCATCTATGTGGGAGGACTCATCTCCAGGGAAGGTATCGAGCGTGTGCTGGACGAAGGGTTTGAACTCGTACAGATGGCTCGTGCCCTCGTCAACGATCCCGAATTTGTCAACAAGCTTCATGCAGGTGACATGGATACACGCAGCGGATGCGATCATCGCATGTACTGCATCGCACGCATGTACTCCGATCGCATGGTATGTTGCCACAACTGCAATGACGTACCCGAATGTATATGGAAAGAACTCAGGAAACTAAAGTAGTCGTCATCACAGGAGCCACGGGCAGTGTAGGACGAGCTGCCACAGCAGCTATGGCCTCCCTGGGATGGCACGTCATCATGGCTTGCCGCAATCCCCGCAAGGCGGAAGAGGTGCGCCGGGAAATTCTCAATGGAATGCCCCAGGCCTCTGTCGAATGCCTCACGCTCGATCTGGAGTCTCGTCAATCCATCCATGCCTTTGTGGAATCCCTTGGAGGACGAACCATCGATGCACTCTTCAACAATGCAGGTATCATCAATCGCCAGTTTCGCACCAACGACGAAGATATGGAGCACACCATGGCCGTCAATTACATAGGCCCCATGATTCTCACCCATCTGATGATTCCGCTCTTCATACCCGGGGCACACATCGTCAATATGGTGTCCCTCACCGTTCACTTTGCCCACATCGATCAGTCATGGCCCACGTGGGACGAAGACCATTTCAGTCAGCTCGGTACATACGCCAGTTCCAAGAAAGCCCTCCTCTACTACACCATCGCTTTGGCAAAGCATTATCCGCAGTTCGTCATCAACGTGGCAGACCCCGGAGTAGTCAACAGCAACATGATCAGTATGGGGCGCTGGTTCGATCCATTGGCCGATCTTTTCTTCCGTCCCTTCACCAGTTCGGGAGAAAAGGGGGCACGCCCTGCCATAGCAGCTTTGCAGACTGATTTGCGGATGCACTATTTCGTAGGCAAGGGAGCACGTCCCATCGCCCGGAGATATGTCCAGGATCCATTGGTGGAACGCCTGTGGGAGCTGAGCAAAAGATTCATTGGCTGATACATCCTCCGCAGTGTCATTCTTTCGTATCATCTACACCTGCGCGCGCCATGCCGTACGCCCCGCGTTGAAGACCGCTTTTTGGCTGCTGCGCATCATGCTCCCTATTTCGCTCATCGTCACATTGATGCAGCACTACGGGATAATCAGTTGGCTGGCACAGTATCTCCATCCCCTGTTCCAGCACATCGGATTGCCAGGAGCCTCAGCCATAGCCTTCCTCACCGCAGCCTCCGTCACCACCTATGCAGGACTTGCCGTCATGCTCAGCATGACCCTCACCATGCGCCAGGCCACCATCCTCGCCGTCATGGCCCTTATCTGCCATGCCCTTCCGCTCGAAAGTGCCGTAGTGAAGAAGGTGGGCAGCAACCCCTGGAAGATGGCCGTCATCCGTATCGTCGCCGCCTTCCTTGCCGCCCTGTGGCTCAACTGGGTGCTCCCCCCCATGTCCGAAGCATACGTGGCACATCCCGTCAGCGAAGCAGCACTCCCCCTCATTCCCCTGTTACTGCAATGGTGCGAGGACTCCGTGCGTATGTCCGTGATGATATGCCTCATCTTGCTCGGACTCATGTTCCTGCAGCGTCTCATGGACGACTACGGCATCATGTATCGTCTGGTACGCCCCCTCCGCCCCCTCATGCGCTTCTTCGGGCTCCCCGACAATTCCGCCTATCTCTGGCTTGTAGGCAACGTATTGGGCATCAGCTATGGTTCCGCCATGATGCTATCCCTCGAAGAATGCGGGCAGATCACACGCCAGGAAGCCGACGAAGTCAACTATCACCTCATCATGAGTCATTCCATGCTCGAGGACACCATGGTCTTTGCCAGTACAGGCATCCCCGCGCTATGGATACTCAGCACCCGCCTCCTCTTCGCCCTGGCACTTGTCTGGGGCAGGAAGCTCCTCCGCAGAATTGTCAGCGCTTGAGTACTTTTTTTGCATCTGCCACAACTACATATCTTCTACTCCCCTTGACGATACTAACGAGTAACTGTAACTATTGGGAGGAATTCCGCTCTTCTTTCGACAAATTATCGTACCTTTGTGCACAAATAAATTTTCGCTAAAATCATATTACTAATATTCATCAATTAAACTTATGAGAAAATCATTGTATTCGCTTCTCGTACTCGCTCTGTGTGTAGTAAGCTCGTTTTTTGTCGCTTGTGGAAAAAACGATGATGTTCAGATCACGCCCGTACCACAAAATGATAATGCTACCATCATTGAGGGAGGTACGCAAAAAACAGGTGAACTGCCTGCCGCTGAGGTGACGGGTAAGACACTGGGGATTATGGTAAGTGGCAATAGTTCGGCGTTGGCTGGCGGTGGTAACATCATCACCATAAACAGTCCCGTTAAGTTGAAGACCTTCTATGTAAAGGTCTCAAACATGGATGGCTACACCGAGGTGCCTGCCATACAGAAAAATCACGCCACCCGTGCTACATCGGATGAGAATTATGAGTATGAGCTGAATCTTTCCTATGGAACTGGATTGTCGGAGAATATTACCATCAACGTCAATGCTGAGACGGACGAGGGCAAGGTGGCATCTATTCTCACGCAGGAAATCACTTTTGTGGAAAGTGATGAGGGCGATCTGAGGATCAACTTGACTTTCGACCAGCTGAAGGATGTTGACTTGCACCTGGTGATGCCCGATAGTACGGAAATCTACTTCGGGAACCGGTCCTACGCTAATGTGGATTCTATCTTCTACGCAAACATCGAACAGCAGATCCAGCAGAAAGTACAGGAATTGAAGCAACAATACAATCTGGAGGTGGACGAATACGGAAATGTTATTTATCCCGAGAATTACGATGAGGACTATGCGAACAGGGCTCAGGAGTATTATTTGGCACTGGAGGAGTTCTATGGGCAGTTGTATAAACAATCCTATGCAGAAGGCAACGGCCTCGACCATGACAGCAATGCGGGATGTTCCATCGACAGCCTCAATAACGAGAATATTGTGCTGAAGGCTGATTACCTCATTCCCGGTACGTACCGGGTGTATGTAAATATGTTCAGTAACTGCTATCCCCTGGAGAACAGGACGAAGTACAATGTCATTACGCGCCTGGGCTCTACCCAGATTCCGATTACCCAGGGAAAGAATCCTTACTTTGGCGAATTCGAGATCGAAGAGGAGAGTAACGGCTACCTGATACGTGAGCAGATGGTCCATGTGATGACCTTCGAGCTGACACAGGATCAGATAGATGCTCTGAAGCAGCAAACACGCGGAATCGCCCATGAGCAGAAGTACTTCATGCTTGCGCCATGCTCGGACATGAGCGTGATGAAACTACTGGATAGCGGCTCGTGGAAAAAGACAAGCAGAAGATTCTTCCTCAAGCGCTGACAAATCTGCGGAGTAATTTTCTGCCCCAGACGAGCACCAGGGCGAAGAGGGGGCGGGTGCTGAGTATCCATAGCGCGGGGATACCTGTGCTGGCAAAGACCATGGTGTCCTCGAGCATGGAATGACTCATGATGAGGTGAGTCACTCTATGCTGGGGACGTGTTCGTGTCCATAAATTCAAAATGTACAACGTTACA
>DCHV01000022.1 GCA_002314945.1 Prevotellaceae bacterium UBA1743 | reverse complement strand
AGTGGTTGAAAATATCTGGGAGTTTACTCACAAGGATTTTCAAGCATTCAAGACATCAAGGTATCGCTGAGACCTGCAACCTTTCAGAGTGTTTTTTAGGTTTTTGTCAAATATCACACACACAAATATCTTTTCACTATCGAATATGAAACGAAAAAACAACATTCAAATAGGACTGGCTGTCGTGCTTGTAGCCTTCGGCGTGGCGCTCATCATAGCTGCGTTCATCGTTCCTCCTACCGGTGTCATCGACCCGTCCGTCCTGACCGCCTTCGGAGAGATCCTCACCTTTGCTGGTGCTGTCATTGGTATCGACTACCGACATCGAGATAAACTTCAATAAATCAATATGAGAACAATCACACTAATAATCTGTCATTGTACTGCTACCATCGAGGGAAAGCATTATACCGTGGAGGATGTGGATGCATGGCATCGCGCCAGAGGATGGAAGATGATAGGCTATCACTACCTGATACTACTGGACGGAACCATCCAGCAAGGGCGACCGGAGGAGATGGTCGGTGCCCATTGCCTGAACCACAATCAGCACTCTATAGGAGTGTGCTATGTGGGAGGACTGGACATCAACGGCAAGCCAGCTGACACACGCACGCCAGCACAGAAACGTGCCTTACTCTCTTTACTTTCTCAGCTCAAGAAGAAATACCCTCGCGCACTCATCGTGGGGCATAATACCTTTGCCAACAAAGCCTGTCCCTGCTTTGATGCCATCAACGAATATCATACATTATGAAGACAAGAATCATCATCCTTCTCATCCTCGTCCTGCTGCTGACGGGCTGTCGCTCGGCCAGGAACCTATCCGCGGAGTCCATACCGGTAGCTACCAGAACCGACAGCCTATATGCCAACCATATCCAGTACGATAGCATCTACATCGACCACAGCCTTTCGAGCGAGTACCACCTGAATCCCCAGAACCCGCAGAAACCTTCCGCCTCCGACACCCTCGTCGTGAAGGAAACCACCATCGAGTACCGCTACCGAATCCTACGCGATACGGTCCGTGTGGCAGAGCGTGACTCCATCCCCGTGATCCGTGAGGTGGAGATCGTCAAGACCGAACGCTACACGCCCTGGATCTATCGTGCCAGCCTCGGCATCGTCGTCACCCTCCTCGTCGCTATTCTCCTCAGACTCTGGTGGAAATCACGTTTTTAGTAATTTGTGCCGTTACACCCCCAAAAAACACAAAAAACTCTTAATAATTAAATTCTTTTCGTATTTTCTCGACTTATAATATATCAATATTGAATTATACTTTGTATTTTTGCATCGTAAAATATCAATATTGACTTGTATGGAGAATATTTACATGCTTTCAGATGCAGAAATAACCAACAGAATTTCTGCAAAGATAAAGGAAATCCGACTAAAGCAGAACATTTCCCGTCAGGAGATGGCAGACAGTTCCGGTGTGTCCGTTTCTTCCATAGCTCGAATGGAGGATGGCGAGATAAAGTCTTTTGAATCCTTCCTGCGCATCATGCGATCGTTAGGCAAGATTGATATATTCATGCCGATGCTACAGGAAGAGGAAATAAGTCCTAACGAATACTACAAGATGGTGCAGTCGGCAAAAAGGAATCAACGTAAGCGTGCATCAAGGAGTAACAGCAACAACAAAGAACAGGAGGAGTCTGAATGGTAGATGTAGCACAAGTAAGAATGTTTGGCAAGACCGTAGGAGCTGTTAGCTGGAATCCACAGTATGGCATTGCACGTTTTGAGTATGACGAAGATTTCATAAGAAGTGGAATACAGCCTTCACCTATCTTGATGCCGACGAGAGAAGGACGCATATACAGTTTTGGAGAGTTGAATCAGGAAACCTTCAAGGGACTCCCTGGAATGTTGGCTGATTCGTTACCTGATTCGTATGGTCGTGCCTTGTTTGACAAGTGGCTGGCATTGACGGGAAGGACGAGCAGCAATGCCATCGAGTCGCTATGCTTCATGGGAAAGCGATGCATGGGAGCTTTAGAGTATGAACCGGCAATAGAAGGTGCATTCAACTCCCAGCAACTCATAGAGTTGGATAACCTTGTTTCCGTCGCACGAGAAGCTTTAGCTGAAAAGGATAGTTTCCAGACAAATCTGGAAGATGATAAGAAAACGGCCATAGCAGAAATCTTGCGTCTTGGAACTTCTGCCGGTGGACAAAGAGCAAAAGCGATTATAGCTTACAACAAGAGGACTGGAGAGGTTCGCTCCGGACAGGTAGAAGCACCAGAAGGATTTGACTATTACCTCATAAAACTGGATGGTGTATCAGCAACTGCAGGATTCCGTGAAACAGAGAACTACGGACGTTTGGAGTTTTCGTTTGCCAAATTAGTCAGAGCCTGCGGAATAGAAATGACAGAATGTTCTCTAATTGAGGAAAACGGCAGAGCCCACTTCCTAACGAAACGCTTTGACAGAGCCGATGGCGAGAAGATTCACATGCAGACACTATGTGGTATAGCACATTATGACTATCGTTTGCTTCGAGGATATTCGTACGAACAGGCCTTCAACGTGATGAGAGGTCTGAGACTGTCATATCAAGAGGCGCAGGAAATGTTCCGCAGAGTTGTATTCAATGTTGTTGTAAGAAATCAGGATGACCATACAAAGAATATTTCATTCTTGATGGATAAGCATGGGAAATGGCGACTATCACCTGCATACGATCTGGGATATGCCTATAACCCCAATGGCGACTGGACTTCTGCGCATCAGATGTCTGTTAACGGTAAGTTTGACGAAATTAACCGCAAAGACCTGCTGGAACTGGGTGCTCGCAACAATATCCGAAATGCTTCGCATATTATAGACGAGGTCTGTGATACCTGTTCCATTTGGCCCGATATCGCAAAGGAATGTGACGTACCTAAAACTATGGTAGATAGAATCTTACCTAATATGCAACTTCGTTTTTAGGGTTCCACACAAATCTTCCAGGCCCGAGTGTTCACTCTTGCAATCCACCTTCAGCTCTCCATCTACCCTACGCACCTCTACGACTCCCGAACGACGGTATAGCCCAATCGTGCAGCCATCGCCTCTGCGTCTTTGGAGAAATCACCCAAGAAGGAGACCCTATGCCAACCGAATGTGTCCCATTCGTTGTATATCTTCTCGAAATCGCCTGTCACCTCGGCTACAATCTTCGTCCTACAAGCTCGGTCATCGGGATCGTTGCCTGTCACGATGGCTGTATGAAGGGCCATCTTACGGGTGGAGAAATTGAAGGCGACGGTAGTGACAGGATAACCTGCGGGAGCAATCGTCCTGACCGAAGCACCCATTCTATCCTCGGAATGCGTCAAGATCTCGTAAGGGTATTCCTTTCCCTTGGGACCGAAGAAACGCCTTGTCGATACACAATGGGCATACACAATGGCCCTCTTGGAGGAATCTATGGCAGGGTCAGACAAATAACCCATCAGTCCCTTTGTCATGACGGAGAAAACCATCATGGCAACCGTGGAACACAGGTCGTTCTCGCATACGCCAAAGAGTCCTTCGTCCTGAAGCTGCATGAAGCCAAGGCAGGGATAGGAGTCGAGCAAACCCGAATAACATCCACCCAGGCAGTTGATAGTGATGGCCTGTGCCCCTTTGTCGGCAAGTATCTGCTTCATCCCGTAATAGAGCTTTGCACATCCCAGGAGTGTGTCGTCGGTAACAGTTTCGACGTATTGGGCTTCCTCTTTCCATTTGCGGGCAAGTCGGGCGGCTTTCTTTCCGTCAGCACGCTTGGCATAGTCGTTCACCTCCACGAACTTGACCGCCTCGACCTCTATCCCAAAATCATCGCTAATCTGCCTAAATATATTCTTATCGTCATTTTCGACGGACAGAATCTTCATTCCCTTGATCTTGGCAAGCGTCTCATCTGGAGTAAGACATTTCGTCGGACCAGCCTTCACTATGATCTGGGATGGTTCGGGCGTATGGGACAAACGGTACGCTTCTGCCTTTTTCACAAAATCATCGCCATTCCCATCCCCAAGTGCGGAGAATGCTCCAGCCACACCTACGATGTCGTCGAAACGCAAGGAGGACATGAAGGCGTAGTTGGGGCGTTTGCTATGCAGGATGGCCGAATTGGTCACATCCCATCCACCAATACCGGAATAAGGGTAACTGCAGAAGAGAAGCGGTTTGTCGGTCATCTTGGCAAGATTATTTGCTGCATCGGGCCAACTGTTCATCTGAATGACCATGTAGCCTGCGATATCGCCTGCAGCTTCATCCTCGGAGAGAATCTTGCTGACGGTTGCGATGTCGTATGCTTTCCCAGGAATGAACTCCACGCCATCCACCCTGGAATTGAGGATGTCTGTAATTCTGCGCATCAAGGCGCGAAAGTCGAAACCTACATTAGGCCACGTCTTGCGCTCCTGTACATCATCCCAGATAGAAAACACCAGTCTGACCTTGACGGCACTACTTTTGTCCGTAAAGCTGCCCATGGCGGAGGGAACCGCAGCATCCATGGACTGAGAGAGCGAGGCGGCTCCGAGAAGAAGGCCAAACTGCTTGAGGAAATTCCTTCTCGCGCAACATGGGCATTCTGCCTTCCTTCTCATAAGTCTATCCTTTTCCATACGTGTGTACCTTGTTAAGAGATTGCACCACTATTGATGATAGGTTGAGCCGGTTCGTCCGCGCAAAGAACGACAAGGAGATTGCTCACCATGGCAGCCTTTCGCTCAGCATCCAGTTCTACGATAGACTCGGAGGAGAGTTTGTCGAGTGCCATTTTCACCATTGAGACAGCTCCCTCTACGATTTTCTCACGTGCCGTGATGATGGCAGCTGCCTGCTGTCTGCGAAGCATCACAGCGGCTATCTCGGGTGCATATGCCAGATAGTTGATGCGTGCCTCGAGCACTTCCAAACCAGCCATCTCCAAGCGCTCGTTCAGTTTGGCGGTAAGCACTTCGTTAATCTCGGAAGAGCCGTCGCGGAGGGTGATTTGCGACTCATCACCCTCCTGATCATAGGCATACATTCCAGCCACTTCGCGTAGTGCAGAATCGCTCTGTATCGACACGAATTTCTCGAACATATTCATTCTGGCCACGGCACTATTGCCTATCTGATTGGAATTGCTCACATCGGTATCTATATCGAAGATGGCCTTGTACGTATCTTTCAGACGCCATACGACAACCAATCCAATCAGTATAGGATTTCCCGTCTTGTCATTTACCTTGATGGGTTCAGCATTCAGGTTGCGTGCTCGGAGACTCACGTTTTTCACACCCATCAGGGGGTTGAGCCAATAGAATCCATTCTTGCGGAATGTACCCACGTAACGACCAAAGAACGTCATCACCTTTGCCTCGTTGGGCTCAAGCATCGAGAAGCCACAAGAGAAGATGATACCAGCAAGTAAGCATACACATCCTACCGCAAACAACCAATCCTTCGATTCGGGTGTATCGGTCAGCTGGATGGCTACGACAAACACATAGATGGTGAAAGCCCACAAAAGGATGTCGATGAGAATCATCAGGAAGCCATTCAAAGAACCTCCCCTGAATTCAAATTCGCTGCTTTTATTCATATTGTTCATAAACTACGGGTGTGTTCTATACTCTATTTCAACTTCACTTTAATGATATTCAGCGAGTAGGAAGGAACATCGAAGTGGATCTTGTCGCCCTTCTCATCCACGCTAGCCTTTGCCTCCTTTGGCACGATAGCCTTGGGGTTCTCCATGGTGTTCTCATCCTCTCCGTTGGCGGAAGAGAGGCGTACAACCGATGCCTCGATTGCGCGTGCGTGCTTCAGGTTCAGGGTGCCCTGGGTAGGTCCGTAGCCCGAATTGACCACCTTGACATACATCTCCTTCTTGGCCGTGTCGATGGTGGTGGTGGCATAGACACCCTTCATCTCGTCCTTCTTGAGGTAGCCTTCCTGGATGGTCTTACCGTCAATCTGACACGTCACCTTGGTGCCGTCCACGTCGATGCGTATGTCATACCATCGTCCTTCCTCCACTTTCAGGGCTACGTCGTTGCCTGTCTTTGATCCGCCACCATTGTAGAAATGCTCCACGTTGGTTTGGGAATTGCCCCAGCCACCCACGTTCAGCCAGTTGTAGTTCTGTCCATCCTCATAACCGAACACGATGAGGAAGCCCTCGTTGCCACTATTTTTCTTGGCACGTACCGTGAAGGTGTATTTCTTGTGTTGGTATTTTTCGGGGCTCAGCAGGATGGCTCCATCCTCATTCGAGGTCTGTGTGACCTCATCCCCTTGCACGTTCCATTTTCCCTTGGTGGTTTCCCATTTCGAGAAGTCCTCCAGGGAAATTTCCGTACCCTCGACGATGTATTTGGCATCCTTGTAGGTAGCGTTGGTACCCCATGTGCCCAAGCCTACCCGTGCGATAGGTGTCTTTTGCTGCGTCTCGTCCTTCTCTGGCAGATCGGCCGTCCATTCCGTGTTCAGCACCTGTGTGCCGATGTAGGCAGGCATGAGCTGTTGCACATAGTAGGAGGGTGTGCCCATCGACATGCTGGAGTTGAAGCGGATCATGTCGGGGTTCCATCTCACGTCATTCTGGTTGACGAAGATGGGTGCATAGGAACAGAGAGCGACCACGTCCGAATTGTTCTCCATGCCCATCATGTAGATGGCCTCGCCGAGCGCGGCATTCAGGTTGCCCATCTTGCCGCAACCGCTGGTGACAGCATATTCGCCCACATACACTTTTGCTCCCTTGCGATCGTAGGAGTCGTAGTGGTGGAAATTGTTGGCAAACCATTGTGGAGTACGGTAGTAATGTTCATCGAGCAACTGTACGGGATGTTCGTTGCGCCAGCTGGGTGTATCTGTACCCCATGCCTCTACGTTGCCTACAACCTGCATCTTGGGATACTTAGCCTTTACCGCATCGTAGATGAGACGATAGCGCTGAGGGTATTCGATAGAACTTGAATTGTTTGTCTTCGTGTCAGCCTGATAGTTCTCATTTCCAATCTCCAAGTACTCGATGTTGAAAGGTTCGGGATGACCGTTCTTGGCACGCATAGCACCATATTTTGTATTCACATCACCATTGGCATACTCCAGGGCGTTGAGGCATTCATCCACCCATTGCTGCATATCCTCCAGAGGAGTGTAACCACCATGCCAGATACCCACGTTGCACACATAGAGTGGCTTGGCACCTATATCCTCGGCCAGTTGGAGAAACTCGTGATAACCCATTCCATCGGAGGTGCGATAACCCCACAAGTTGTTGTGTCCCACGCGATGTTCAAGAGGACCGATGGTACGTTCCCAACGGAAGGCATCGTCGGGTGTCTGCGAACCTTCCACGAAGCAACCTCCAGGGAAACGCATGAACTTGGGATGCAAGTCGGCCAGCATCTGTGCCAGGTCGGGACGAAGTCCGTTCTCGCGATCCTTGTACGTCGGGGGGAAGAGAGATACCATATCCAACTGGAATACGCCCTGAGCATCAGCCAAAAGGTCGAAGACGGCAGCAGGATCAGAGCCGGTTGCCTGGATCGTAGCCGTAAACTTCTGCCATTCGGGTGACAGCTCAACCTTTATCTCCGTCTCTCCGAGAGAAGAAGTCTTTTCATCCTTGTTGCGCAGACGTGCCTTGAAGGAACCCTTGTAGAATTTGTCGCTCTTTGCCCAGAAAGAGAGTTTGTAAGTGGTCCCCTTGACCGTATTGATACCCCAGAAACCGGTATTGGAGACACCCGTCATATTGGCTTTGTCAGCCTTTTTCACAATCACTCGCAAGGATCGCTGGTGTACATCGTTCATCGGGTCTTCGGCTGTCACTTCGAGCATGGAGGAGCCTTCTCCCAGGTTTACAGAGGACCATGCCTCGGGTGTGTGTGCATTGTCTTCGAGAGAACGGTTGCGAATCAATTCGGCATACAAACCGCCATCAGCTGCATGATTGATATCCTCGAAGAAGATACCATACAACGTTGGTGACACCTTGGGGCCCTTATCTTTGGCATCAACCGTAATGTTCACTTGTGCGTAGGATGCAGGGGCAGCCAACAGTAGCGTGCCCGCCAACAATGTCTTGAATAGTTTCATAAAAGTATGTATTTAATAATTATTTGTTTGTATCGTGTGTGTAAATGAAGGAATCAACATCCACGTAGCCACCACCTTCCTGGGTGGCATAGTTGAAGATGGCAAACTTGTTGCCGATGAAATGTGCCAGATTGAACACCATGTGGAATCCTTCGCCTAAGGGCTTGAATGTACGACCATTGAGGCTATACAGGAAATGAGCAGTATCGGTAATGAAATCACACTCCATACGCAGATGGATTTTCTTCAGCTTACCCATGGGCAAGGTGGCACAGGTCTTATCACGATCGGTCATGAGCAGGTAGTAACCATCCTCGCGACGTTCCACGGTAAGACCGCCCGGTTCGCTACAGAATGACATGAGGCCTGCCTTATCTCCTACTTTCATGTGACGGACATCCATCTTGACAGTACCTGAACAATAGGGTCCCTCGGTACGTTGGGTAATCGTGTTGCGTGCCTCCATAATCCCTGAACAAATCTGGCCAGTCTTCAGTCTCAGCCACCCCTTTCGCTCGGTAAGGCTCCAGAGGCTGTTGTCGGGATTGTGGTTCCATTGCCACAGAAGGGACAACTCCTTGCCCGAGAAATCATCACTACCTATCACGTAGGATTTCCCTTGCTCGGGAATGTTCGGTATGACAAACTCGTGAGGTATCTTTCCCTGTTCATCACCCATCATAGGCCATCCATCCTTCCATGTGACAGGCATCAGGAAGGGAATACGCCCTACCCCTTCGTGATCCTGGAAGAGCATGGCATACCATTCGTTATTGGAGGCTTTCCAGAAGGCACCTTGTGCCACGCCATGGTTGGAGAAACCGAAATCGTCCTGCATGACAACCTGTTTCTCGTAAGGACCTGTAATCTTGTCACTACGATAGCAGAGCTGGGTACGTATGGAGCCTGGTGTCCAAGAGATAGTGGTAATGTAGTACTTTCCATTTATCTTATAGACATGACTTCCCTCGTTGATATCTTCCATGGGTATGCTCTCCAATACCTGGTCGATACCACCTTCCTTGAATCCACTCAGGTCGGGCTTCAACTCCCTGAGTCGTATCTTGGCAGCTCCATAGACGAGATAGACACGTCCGTCGTCGTCGAAGAGCATCGAAGCATCATGGATATACTCCTCGAACTTCGTACGTAGCTTCCATGGTCCCCGGGGATCTTCAGTCTCGTAAAGATAAGAATGAACACTTGTGCCAAAGAATACATAATATTTACCCTCGTGGTAGCGGATGCAGGGAGCCCATTGACCACGTCCGTAGGTGTTGCCTTTTCCGGGTTCCAGGTTGTTCCATGGGCCATCATTCAATCTGTCTATGACGTATGAAATGACACTCCAATGTTTCATGTCGCGTGAGTGCATGATGGGTACGCCCGGGGCATACTGGAAAGTAGTACTTGCCATGTAGTAATCCTCGCCTACGCATATTACATCCACGTCGGGTACATCTGCAAAGATAAGGGGATTCTGTACCGTGGTCTGATTTTGTGCTGTCAGGGACGCAGGTGCGGTTGCGCACAACAACATCAGACAACAGGTGCAAAATAATCGGTTCATCTTGATTTATGTTTACATTTATTTATTTCGTGATTATATGGTCACCAGCCTCCAGTAATACGGTTTTTCCGGAAGGAAAGACAACTTCTGCCTGCGTGCCAAGGGGAACTTGGGCAGATATGGTGAGTTTTCTTCCCTTTTTGACTATCTGGACACCAATCTTTCCACATACGCTCTCTACCGTACAGGAAGCCTCTTTCAGGTCTCCCATCTGAGGACGGATACGGAAGGTACGGAAACCAGGAGAAGTAGGTTCTATACCGCACACCTTCTGGCTGAGGAGTGTCAAGGGTCCTCCTGTCCATCCGTGGTTATAGGTACCAAAAAATGCATTGACAATAGGTTCGCCGGGTTGGATAGGACGACCTTGCTCCATCCAGTTCTCGGGCAAGGTAGTAACTTCCTTCATGGCGATCATCGCACCATAGCGCTTGCGAATACGTTGCAAAGCCTGGGTGTTGGCATTCATCACAAAGAGTGCTTCAAGCACATACTTCTCCATATAGGGACTGGCATGATATTCCGTGGTTAGCGTTTCGATGAGCGACTTGTACTTGTCTGCCGAGGCAAGTCCTGACACAACAGCAAGGGCGTTCACGCGATCGTCCGTCTCTCCCTCGTAATCCGGCGAACGATAACAGGTACCAGTCCAGAACTTCTTATCGAAATTATCCTTGAATTGAGCCATTATTCTTTCATCCTCCTCAGCTACCTCGGTACGACCTATCCGACGTGCGATGAGGCTCTCTCCCTTGATTGCGAGATAGTGCCATTCGTTCTGTAAAAGATACTGGTCTATTTCAGAACCCCAATCGCCCCATAGCCAACCTCCATTACGCAAGATAGTAAATCCCTCGGCATCCCTTTGCCATGTTTCATGCAGATACTTGTGGAGACGGTCGAAATTACGTTCTGCTACGGAGAAATCATCGCTATAGTAACATTGCAGGTAGATGCCATAGAAGCCTGTCGCGGCCAGAATCTGAGACGGCAATTCCCTGTTCCAGTTGCCTGCCGGACAGGGTGCAAAGAGCTCGCCATTCTCCCTCTGCCAACCGAAAAGTTCCTGCAATCCCTTTGCTGCCAATTGTTGTGCAGGCGTGGTAAGGCAATAGAAGGTCTCCCCTATCTCGTTGACGGCATCACCCCACCATTGTCCTCTCTCGCGGTCGGGACAATCCATATAGTTGTCACGCATAGTGATGTAGAGCGTGCGTTGCGCCCTCTTCCATAGTTCGGTAAGGAGCTCGTCATTACAACGGAAAGGTTCCACAAAATCTGCTCCATATCCTGACTCGCGGAACTTTACATCCAGGACCTCAACCCCCTTGGGCAGGATGTACCAAACCTGATGACCGTTCATCCACGCATAGTTTTCGTATTCCTGTTCGCCTTCGCGTGTTACGTATTCACATCGTATGGTATGTGAATCGGATATCATGTGTACATCGGTCTGAATTTTGACAGTCAACCCTTCTTCCTGTGAACGCAACTTGATGTAAGGGGTCAGTTGGCAGTTATAGGGCAGATAGCAATACAAGGTGTCTCCCTTCATTTCGGTACTCACATAATCCCGAAGACCCGAATCTTTCCATTGAGGTATGGGACGTTTTACCAATTCTCCCCATGGAGATTGGCATACATCCATAGCCAGCACATCTCCGATATGTCCATCATAGTCGCTTTTGTACCATCCGTCAAGTGCCTCTCTGGCATCAAAGCGGATGTTGTTTTCCGAAATGCGGTAGTTGGGTCTCGGGGCTCCTGTCTCGGAATACGCCTCATATACATCTCCTCTCCAGGAAATGTCGGTACAAATCTCCACTCCTTCTCCTATGGCCTGGAAGACAAGCCCCATCGAACCACTATTGACATGACTGAAACCATTCAGTCCGTAATGCCATGTGAGGACCGAAATGGTATTCTCGCCCTGCTTCAGATAAGATGCAATCTCCACTTCATCGTAATAAGTGGCAAGAGGAGCGGGTCCTCGTTTCAAACCACCCTCGAAGACTACCATTTGGTCATTGATCCATAACCAGTATTTGGTATCGGTAACAATACGTGCCTTGAGTGATTGCGGTACTTTCTCCAATGTGGCATTTTTCTTCCAGATAGCCCATGTGCATGGCCGGCTTTGGGAATGTTCCAAAGTAAGGAACTTTGCTTTCCACTCCTCTGCCATAAGCGTTGTAGAAAGGCACATCAAACACGAAAAAATAATGTTTTTCAGTTTCATTTTTGTAAAAATTTCCTAATTCTTCATCCAAAGGTACTAAAAAATATCTTTATTTATATTTGTTGTAAAGTAAAAATATGACAAAAAGTAGAATATTAGTTAGTAGTAAACAAAAAAACAGATGCGTGGTGATGAAAGAACCATTACCACGCATCTGTCGTTATAGTATTCTGGGTATGTTTTATTCCAATCCGGATTTTAGGAATTCGGAAATGTTATTCACCGTGGTTTCGTCGGCAGTTTTACCATACTGGAAACGGAACATAGCGCGTACAGCATCTTCTACAGTAGCCATGCTTCCATCGTGGAAATAGGGCGCTGTCTTGCTAATAAGACGGAGGTTGGGAACCTTGAAGCGATGCAAGTCGCCTTCGTTGCCGGTAAAGCCTTTCAAGCCATCATCATCTGCATTGTACGCAATCTCAGAATCACGAGCTGCGAAATAATCTTCAAAGATACCTAAAAACTCAAACGATTGTCCGCCAAGAGTCTTACCCACGTGACAGGTCTGGCAACTGTTGTCCAGGAATGCCTGATAACCAGCTTTTTCATTGTCATTGAATGCGTTGGCATCTCCCTTGAGGTACTTGTCCAACTTCGTATTGGGGTTCGTCAATGTTTTCTCGTATTCTGCAATTGCATTGGTTACGGTACCCTCAGTCAATCCTTCTGGATAGATTGCATTAAACTCAGCTACCAGGGCGGCATCCTGGGAGAGTCGCTCTACAATCTGTTCCCATGTCTGATCACCCATCTCAATGGGATTGGCTGGAGGACCAGCAGCCTGCATCTGCAGGTCGGCAGCACGTCCATTCCAGAACTGCTTTACGTTGTAATAAGCGTTATATACCGTAGGAGC
>DCHV01000058.1:632-5060 GCA_002314945.1 Prevotellaceae bacterium UBA1743 | reverse complement strand
GGTTCGAATCCGGGTAGCCCAACAGCTTTCCCGCGGGTCGCTGACAAGATGATAGAGTGACTTGGTTATGCCCGCGTGCGATCGACAAACAATTTAACAAAAATCAAAAAGAAAATGGCTGATTTAATTAAAATTGCTGAAGAAGCATTTGCTACAGGCAAAAGTCATCCTACCTTCAAGGCTGGTGACACCCTGACCGTAGCTTACAAAATCGTCGAAGGTAACAAGGAGCGTATCCAGTTGTACCGTGGTGTCTGCATCAAGATTTCCGGTCATGGAGACAAGAAGCGCTTTACTGTTCGTAAGATGTCTGGTACCGTGGGTGTAGAGCGTATCTTCCCCATCGAAAGTCCCAACATCGACAGTATCACTGTCAACAAGATTGGTAAGGTACGTCGCGCCAAGTTGTATTACCTGCGTAATCTGACTGGTAAGAAAGCACGTATCGCAGAGAAGCGTCAGGCTCTCAAGGAAGATTAAAGTTCTTTCACAAAAAACACAAAAAAATCACCGGAGTTTCCACTTCGGTGATTTTTTTTATTTCTCGGTAACCTGTGTCAGAAAGTGCAGAGAAGAAGAATGACAAGTTGTGCCGTGAGAATGCGCAGGAACATGCACAACGGATAGACTGTACTGTAACCTACAGCTGGTGCATCGTTTCCTGCTGTCTGATTTGCAAAGGCGAGTGCAGGAGGATCTGTCGTGCCGCCTGCGATAAGTCCCATCAACGTAAAATAATTCAACTTGTATTTCAGACGTGCAATCACACCGACTATCAAGATGGGGATAATGGTGATGAGAAAACCGCACCATACATAGATGAGACCATCACCTTGCACTACGGTATTGACGAATGTGGCACCTGCCTTGATACCTACGCTGGCCAAGAAGAGGGCAAGACCTGTTTCGCGTAACATCAGGTTGGCACTGGTAGTTGTGTAGGCTACCATCTTGATCTTGTAGCCGTATCTGCCCATCAAAATGGCAACAATAAGCGGGCCTCCAGCCAAACCTAATTTTACGGGAGTAGGAATTCCGGGCACAGCCAGGGGCAAAGAACCAAAGATGATACCCAGTACAATGCCCACGAAGATGACTCCGAGGTTGGGGTGCTCCAGTTTCTTTACGCTATTACCCATCAGATTGGCTACACGATCCACACCATCTTCGGGGCCTACGACCACAATCTTGTCGCCAATTTGCATACGTAGGCTGCGGTCGGCGTAGAGATTCATACCAGCACGACGTATGCGGGTGACGTTGACTCCGTACATAGAACTGAAATGCATTTCGCCGAATGTTTTTCCGTTCATGCTTGGTTGGGTGACGAGGATGTGTTTGCTCACCATGGGCACGTCCTGTTCTTCCCATTCTACATGTTCCTCGGGACCTATGAATGCAATGATGGCTTCAGCATCGTCTTCGGCACATACGATATACATTTTGTCTCCTTGATGAATGATGGTATCACGGTTGGGGATGGTCACATGCCCTTCGTGCAAAAGTCTCGAACAGACGAAATCGCGTGCTAAGAATTGTCGTACCTGCATCATAGAGCGCCCAGAGAGAGCCTGATTGGTGGCATGAAGTGTCATCTTGTGTGGCTTGACATGTGGATTCTCAGCGCGTTCCCTTTCCAATTGCTCGGATTCCTGTTTCAGGTTGATACGGCAGATGAAGCGGATTGCAATGGTGGAGAGGATGATTCCCACGACTCCTAATGGATAGGCACAGGCGTATCCATTGGCAAGTGCTGGTGCATTAGTTCCGAAAATTTGTGTGCAGGCTTCAGAAGCTGCTCCCAAACCAGGTGTATTGGTGACTGCGCCACAAAGTACGCCCACCATCATTGCCAGATTCCGTGCATTCTCCTCGGGAGAGTTCATCTGCCGATACAGGACAAGATAGAAAAGCGAGACGCACATTACCACATTGAGCAGGACGAGAAGTGAAGCCAGGATGTTGAGTTTGATACCTCCTTCCTTCAGGCTTGCAAAGAAGCCTGGTCCTACCTGCAAACCGATACAATAGACAAATAGAATGAGGCCAAAATCCTGCACGTAGTTCAGTACGTTGAGTGAGCCAGTGAAACCGAAATGTCCTGCTACAATTCCTGCGAAGAGGACAAATGTGACACCCAGGGAAATCCCGAAAATCTTCATGTGACCGAGCCATAATCCAATGGAAATAACGATTGCATATAGTAACATGATGTGCGCAACGCTATCGGTCGTCGTAAAAAGGTTAATGAGCCATTCCATATTTCATGTAAATTTTTGAGGCGGCAAAAGTACAACAAAAAAAAGGATGGAGCAAACTCATCCTTCTTTTTTGTTAGATATATCAACAATTATTCAATTACCAGATGTCTTCTGGTTCATTGGGATTGTCATAGATTTCCTTGGGACACCATTCTATGTAGTCGATGAAAAGTTGCTTCGAAAGAAGATCCTGCACCGTCTTGAAACGTAGGTAGTAGTTTTCGTTGGCTTTCATGTGCTGGCGTACGATGATACGGCGCGTGGATTTCTCCTGCATACGGTTGGTCTCTGAAGAACCCGGATTCTCCACGATGTATTCAGGTCCCTTCATGAATCCCTTGTTACGCATTTTCTTGTCCACCTCGGCATTGTAGTCATCGTCGGCCGCTTCAGCCTGCCATCCGATATCGCTCTTATAGACCGTACCATCCAAGTTGCGGTAGAGTCCTCCCAAAGCCATATCTACAGGGATTCCCTGAGGTACGAGATTGCTGCGGTCGGTGCCAAAATAGATTTGGCAGATGCCTCGCCAACTACTCTCGGTAGATACACCCATACGAATTTCGTATGTTCCATCCATAGGTACTGGAGGTACAAGCCAGGTGCAGTCGTAGTTTCCTTCGGTACATACCTCGTCTGCCTGATAGTTAGGCCAGTCGCTTCCCCATCCGTTCAATACATAGAAATAGGTGTCGCGTGTGTTGACATAGAGGTTGTCGAAATAGCGGTACTCTTCGTCGCTGGGATAGTGGAACCAAGTGTTGTAACCCATGTTGCGCATATCGTTGTTCATCATTTCCTGTGTGAAGTCAAGGATGTCGTAGCGGATGCGACATTTCTTCAGTTCAGTACGTGTGTGATTGTCATACGCCATCACTTTATCGATAGGGTAGATGATAGCGTTGACCAATTTGAGCATTTTGGAATCAGCCGTCGTGTTGAGGTAAATACCTTCGTTCTCCATGGAACATGAAGTTTCGTGATAGTTGCCATGCCTACCGTTGTCCAATACGGGGAAACGGTTGACATAGACTCCATTGCTTTCCTTGCTTTCCCAAAGACGTACCAGACGTCGTTTGCCCATGGAGGGATAGTGTGCCCATACTGGTATAGTGGGACTTTTACTGGTGCGGTAGTTGTATCCCTTCTCGTTGTAGTGGATAACCAATTTGTCGGGGGCTAATCGGTAGGGAAGGAGGTGATAAGTGACAAATTGGTTGAGGACATTCTCCACGTCTGTATAGTCACCATTATCCTTGGCTTCTGGGTAGAACTCTTGACTGATAACCCATTCCTTGACATCTTGTACTGTGATGTCTGGGATATCCTTGTGTAACATCTTGGCCCAAAAATCGTCAGTCTCGGCAAAGAGGGTGAATCCGAACTTGCGATGGGTCGGTACAGGCACGCCGTGGAAATGACTGGCTGCTGCATCAAACGAGGTGTTGATGACTCCCGTCTTGATGAGCTTTTCATAGATGTCGTCACGTACTTGCGACAAGGTATCTACCAAATGACAGGCTTCAATCAACTTGCCCATCACACACAGGCCACTTTCGGAGTTGTTTGCAAACTTGTGCATGGTACCTCCCAAAGTCTCGTTGCTTGGGTTGATGACGTATCCGATTTCGTGGATGCAGCCGTTGAGACACAGAATGTCGCGGTTTTTCGTAGAAACGGGACAATTTCCATCTATCCAGCAACTGTCGGCATTCTCTTTCGAGAAGACAACACTGATTTTGCGGTCGGCCATGGTGGTGACGTTGAATTCCTCGTTGTTCTGAGGAAACTCACTCACCTGGAAGACCTTGTCAATTTCCGTTCCGTCCAAAAGGCTGTTCATCACCACTACGTTGCGCAGGCTGTCCCGGATTTTATCAGATGGCATAGCATCCCAGGTGGCTTGTGGAATTACCCCCTTGATAACAAGACTGTCGAGATAGAGTTGGATGGCTTCATTGGTGGGAGCAAAACATGTGAATGAACCATACGCGGTGAGTCGATGAAAGACATCTGTATTGGACATGTCACTTATTTCTGTTTCCTTCAGCAGACGTACGTACTCGCTGAACTGTTCATGTTCAGAAAGATATTTCGCAATGGTATGCTCTACAAACACGTATCGGTTAGATACGTCAATCTCTTGTGAACATCCGCAGAAAAACAA
>DCHV01000058.1:0-561 GCA_002314945.1 Prevotellaceae bacterium UBA1743 | reverse complement strand
TTTTTTACAACAAATTTCCACAAAGGTAAACCTTTTTTCTTTTATTACATAAGGATTAAGGAAGAAAAACGAAGAATTTACCCTTTTCCCAATGTAGCTACCTTCAGATGGATTTTTTGAGTGGTCGGGTCAACAAGAGGGAAACAATGGAAAACAACCCCAACAAAACTACCAATAATGTCTGTAATGAATGAACAATCAGGGCAAAGAGGGCTCCGTCTATGGCGTCTATTCCGTAAAGCATAAGAATGGTCTTTACTGCGAAATGCCAAGGACCTGCTCCATTGGGAGTGGGTACGATTACTGCGAAACAACTTATCACAAAAGTGACCATCGCGACAGAGATGCCTAATTCCTTGGTGAAATCAAAGCAGAAGAACGTCAGATAGAAATGCAGAAAATAGGAGGCCCATATTCCGACAGAATAGACTATGAACCATGAAGGACTATCCACATGACGCACGGAAAGCAATCCGTCCCTGAGATTGTCAAGTATGGAGCGGGTGCGGGTGAGTAACTTCATCTTGTGGAGAATGACAGCCGTCATCAGTAATACGACTA
>DCHV01000007.1:61881-66929 GCA_002314945.1 Prevotellaceae bacterium UBA1743 | reverse complement strand
AGGCGACATCGCGGACACGCTTACCAGGCATTAAATTAAGTCGTGTTTAATTATAAAGTCATAAATGTACATGGTACACTTAAATCGACAGATTCTCATAATTTTTATAATCTTGGCCTCAAATATGTATGGTCAAAGGTATGATAATTTCTGGGAAGATAGATGGGACGATTTCCAGAGGACCTCTAAAGAAGATATTACATTTTTGCATAGAAGGTATTATCATGACACGGTGAGCGTTGAGGAAATGAAGGACGCTTTTCTACGGTACAGTAATGTAACATGCGATAATTCCCTATATGAGGGATATGATTCGCTGAGTTTTCCCATGGAAGGCCATGGTAGTAGTATTATGTTAGTGTCTCCCTTAAAGCACCATTCTGATAGTCAAGTAAGGAAATGCCGAGGTGTGTGGTCCTATCCGTTTCTAAAACTTGTTGACCTTGTAGATGAGAATGGCATGTCGCAATCTAAGCTCGTTGAAAAGTTGAATAGGAGCAAGAACAGGCAGTGGTTAGATGGTGAAATACTTCTGTTAGAGGAACCTCGCTCGTACATGGGATTTGTTGTATCACCATGTTTGTATTGGGCAATCTATGACCAGGGGAAACTGCTGGCCAATGTAAATACATCTACCAATAGTCCTGATTTCTTTTCGCATGCTGAAGTTACATCTATTGGCTTTGGCGGTCATTGGGATCGGAAACTTCAATCCGGAGCACGTCTAATGGGAGCTATGTGTAATTTGGAGTATCTCCCCCTAAATGAAAAACTAGAATGTACATTTTCAGTTCTACTGTATCAGACATCGCGACATATTGGGAACAAAGATCAAGGAGGGTGTTATACACTGGAGTTGCTGGAACCAGAAAGTCCAGAAAAAGATGTTCAACGATTATTCCAGGATTTGAAGTCATTTGTCGAAAATCTACCAGATAAGACGTTCAAACCATATTTCACTACAGATTACCGAATTATGAATGGACGTTATTTTCGCGTGACCGTTAACCAATGTGGTTGGTTGATTGAAGATTATCTTTTGAGATAATTTATCGGTGAGGCAATACAATGTGTTATCTACAGAACCAATAGGAGTGTGAGTGCGTGCTATGACAACTGCCATAAGACGACTGAAGCGCTCTCAACATACATCCACACCCACAAGAATCTGAACAGAAGAGAATATGAGGAGGCCTTTTTTGTACAAAAAATGGACTTTTTCCTTTTCATTCCGTCTGAAAGTGGCATAATTTATGTAACTTTGCACGAATAAATCACATTACATATACAATATGAGACATTTCAGCATCCACAGGACACTATTAGTGGCAATCTGCCTTATGGGCTGTCTGATGGCACAGGGAAAGCATTTCCTCTTCAAGAACGGTAAATCCTCTTACTCGATTATCTTACGACCTACCGCAGATGCTACGGAGAAGACAGCAGCATCGGAGTTGCAGGAATATATTCGTCAGATAAGCGGAGGCGTGACTCTGCCTATCAGTACAGAACTGAAGAAGAACGGTAAGAACCAAATAGTTATCGGGGTTTCACCCAATGATGACGCTATCGACAAGAATTCCTTGTGCGAGGATCTCACCTACGAGAGTCAGGGCAGCAATATCTACATTTATGGTAATGGCAAGCGTGGTACGATGTATGGCGTGTTCACCTTTCTGGAGAATGAATTGGGCATACGCTGGTACACACCCAAATGTACCGTGGTGCCTCAGAAGAAAAAGTGGGGTTTCGACAAACTCTCCCACAGCGAGCATCCCACTGTGAACATGCGTCAATGCAATTATTACACTACCGCCCGGGAGAATGGCAATGTATGGAACGCGCACAATAAAATCAACATGACTTTCGGCCTCTCTGATGAGAAATATGGGGGTACGGAAGTATATTGGGGATGCCATACGATGCCCATTTTTGTATCTTTCGACCTGTTTGATGAGCATCCGGAGTTCTTCTGTATGCGCAATGGCGAAAGGAAGAAAGACGGACAATTGTGCCTGTCCAATCCCGAGGTGCTGAAACGATGCAAGGAGGGTATGCTTGCACACATCCGGCGCAATCCTCACTTTAGAATCTACAGCCTCTCTCAGGCAGACAATTTTGATTTCTGCGAATGTGATGAATGCAAGGCTATCGAGGCACAATACGGATATCAGCACTCAGGCATCATCGTATGGTTCGTCAATCAGGTGGCAGATTACATCAAGGAAGAGTTCCCCGACAAATTCATAGGTACCTTTGCCTATCAATATGGTCGCAAACCTCCTGTAGGTATTGTTCCGAGAGACAATGTGGTCATCCGCCTGTGTAGCATCGAGTGTTGTTACGCTCATGCCATGGACGATCCCAATTGCGAGCAGAACAAAGCTTTTGTCGATGACCTGAATCAATGGGCATCCATCGCGCCCCATCTATTCATCTGGGACTATATCGTCAATTACATGCAGTACATGGCTCCTTTCCCCAACTTCAACGTACTTGCCCCCAACATCCGCACCTTGCGCGACAATCATGCCATCGGTATCTTCGACGAAGCACAGTACCAATCCAATGGTGCTGACTTTCAGGATCTGCGACTGTGGGTTTCGGCACGCCTGCTATGGAATCCCGATCAGGAAGTAGAGCCTTTGGTGAAGGATTTTATTGATGGCTATTATGGAGAATGTGCAGGTGAAATATGGAAGTACTATCAGATGTGTCAGGCGCTCGTTACTCCAGATAGGCACTTCGGAATCTATATTGATGAATTTAATCCTACCTTCCCCGACTCCTTCCTGGAAGAGGGAATGCAAGTCCTGAATAATGCACGACAGATGGCAAAGAGTGACGAGATGAGGGATCGTGTGGATCAGGTGCGCTTGCAGATTCTGTATCTGAAATCTGCACGTCATGGTGAAGAGAGCAAGGCAGATGGCACTACAGAAGAGTTGATTACCCTTGCCCGCAAATACAATGCCATGATGCGTGAGGGGGAACCCTTGGAAAAAGGTATCCAGAGAATGTACGACGAATAACTAAAACGACATAGATAATGAGACTTCTGAAATCTATTCTCGTGGTACTTTGCCTGTTGGCATGTGCCACTACACAAGGAAAGAATTTCCTTTTCAAGAACGGAAAATCATCCTACACAATTGTAGTATCCCACGATGCAAGCACCTCGGAGCAAAAGGCAGCAACCGAGTTGCAGATGTACATCAAGCAGATAAGCGGAGGTGTGACGCTTCCAATACGACACGATCTGAACCGCAACGGGGAGAATCAGATAGCTGTCGGCTTTCAACCTGAAGCAGGTGCAAAAGCCATAGCAGCCGACAACGAGGATTTTACCTACGAAAGCCGTGGCAGCAACATTTATATCTACGGAGGAAGCAATCGTGGCACGATGTATGGCGTGTTCTCCTTCCTGGAGAGGGAATTGGGCATACGCTGGTACACGCCCGACTACACGAAAGTACCCAAGATGAAGAAGTGGGGTTTCGACACACTCTCCCACAGCGAACATCCTACGGTCAAATTGCGTCAGAATGATTATTTCCACATCAAGACCAAACCTGAATGGAGTGCGCACAACCTCATGAACATGGCATGGTCCCCCGCCCACAATGAGTATGGTGGCATGGAGGCATACAGGGGTTGCCACACCATGCCGAGTTTCGTACCCTACGACAAGTACTTTGCCGAGCATCCCGAGTATTTCTGCTTCCGCGAAGGGAAGCGCGAGAATCACGGGCAGCTCTGTCTGTCCAACCCAGACGTGTTGGAACTCTGCAAGAAGGGTATGCTACAGAAGATGCGCGAGGAACCCGACTTTATCGTATATAGCCTGTCGCAGGACGACAACTGGAAGTTCTGCGAATGTGATGAATGCAAGGCCATCGAGGCTCAATATGGCGGTACACATTCGGGCATCATCGTATGGTTTGTCAATCAGGTGGCCGACTACGTCAAGGAAGAGTTTCCCGACAAATTCATCGGCACCTTTGCCTACTTGTACAGTCGTAAACCGCCTGTAGGCATCGTGCCACGCGACAACGTGGTCATCCGCCTGTGCAGTATCGAATGTTGCTATTCGCATCCCATGGACGACCCCAACTGCGAACAGAACAAGGCTTTTGTCGATGACCTGAAGCAATGGGCATCCATCGCACCCCATCTCTTTATCTGGGACTATATCATCAATTACCTCCAGCTCGTGGCTCCTTTCCCCAACTTCAAGGTTTTGGCTCCAAACATCCGTACGTTGCGCGACAACCACTCCATCGGTATCTTCGAGGAGTCGCAATACATGAGCAACGCAGGTGAGTTTGCCGAGCTTCGTGCATGGGTCATCGCCCATCTGCTGTGGAACCCCGACCAGGATGTCACTCCTCTGGCAAAGGACTTTATCTATGGATTCTACGGAGAGTGTGCGCCCCTGGTATGGAAGTACTATCTCATGTCCCAGGAATTGGCAGTACCCAATGAGCATTTCGGCATCTACATCAACCATCGCACCCCCATCTACACCGACAAGTTTGTAGAGGAAGGCATGGCTCTGCTCGACAAGGCACGCCAAAAGGCCAAGAGCGACGAGATGAGAGACCGTATTGACTATCTTCGCCTGCAAACCCTCTATCTGAAGGCTTCACGCAAAGTGGAGGAAAGCAAGGCTGATGGCACATGGGAAGAACTGGTCACATTGGCAAAGAAACACAAGGTTAAGCTTTGCGAATGGGAATCGCTCGAAGGAACGATGGATCGACTGCAGAAGGAAAAATAGGTCCGCCAAAACAAAAAGATTGTCTCAATAACAGGAGAATGATGAGAATGAGAAGTTTTCTTTGTGCCGTGATGCTACCCTTCTGTACTGGCGTGATGCTGGCTCAACAACAGGTTGACACCACAAAAGTGAAGACAAAAGAGATGAAGGAGGTGGCTGTCTCAGCCTCTCGTCGTCAGGTGGTATATCGGATGGACCGCAAGAAAATAGATGCGCAACAGGCCGTAACAGCCATGGGAGGTACTGCTGTGGATATTCTGGCGAACCA
>DCHV01000007.1:49767-61657 GCA_002314945.1 Prevotellaceae bacterium UBA1743 | reverse complement strand
CCGAAGGCTTGAGTGGTACACTTGATGCCAAAGGAAGCACCCTCGGTTCCTGGGGAGGAAACGGACGTTTGGAATGGCAGAAAGGAAAGAATCGGTGGTGGGCCAATATGCAAGCTGACCGCTACAGAGGATGCAGCGACTTCAAGCAGAACAAGACGACTATCGTGGACGATTATGTCACCACAAGTCAGAGTGACGGAACTCGTTTTCGCACTCAGCACAACTATATCGGAACATTAGGATGGCAACATGCCTTCTCCGACAAACACCTGCTGAATGTAGATCTGCAATCGGGTGAAACACAGAACAGCAGAGGTGGTGATATGGATTATCTCGAAGACCGAACCATTGGTTCTTCAGACTCTGTTCACAATGACTACGATGCGCATGACCGCTATTCGCTCACGAAACGCCTTATCCAATTGGCAGCCGACTACACCTGGCATGTCAACGAACGGGGAGACCTTTTCTCCGTAAAGAGTCGTAATCGGCACGACTGGTATTCATTGGAATATACCGAGAGCAACCTGTTCGACAAATCGACAGGAGAACTCATCCGCTACGAAGGCACGCGAGGATACGAAAAAGAGTATCATTGGGATTGCGATGAACAGTTCGACTATACGCTACAATATCGTCCCTCGGGTAAACTGGAGACAGGTTATCAATATGTGACCTACAGCGAGACAGGTGATTATAATATCAAATATTGGAATCGTCCATTGCAACAGTTTGAATGGCAGGATGACCTCCATGCACCCTTTGACTACCGCAGACAGACACATTCGTTGTATGCTGCGGCTACTGATCATTTCGGGCCCCTGGAGCTGAATGCGGGCTTGAGGATGGACAGAGTGCTCGATCGTATGGATATCACAGTGAAAAATGCCAGTAGAGACATTCGTCGCACAGAATTCTATCCCTCGGCACATGCAGCATACCGCACCACGAATGCCGGCACTTTCACCTTGGGCTATGCACGACGTGTCAATCGCCCGGGTATCTGGAAATTGGAACCGTATATCACATACGAGGATTATTACACGAAAATCATCGGCAACCCAGATATTCGTCCTGAGTATATCCAATCCATCGAATTGTCCTACAACAAGACGTGGAAGGGAGGACATTCCCTCAACCTGGCTGCATACAACCGCTGGCATTCTGATGTGGTGGATATCATCCGTCGTGCGTACGAGCCCGGTATTACCCTCGACTCTATCATCAATGCAGGAAATCGTATCGTACAGGGAATGGAGGGAAGTGTGGTGATTCAACCCGCCAAAAGATGGACTTCTACGCTAAATGGCCACCTCAATCACTATCGCTTTACTGCCACCTATCAAGGTTGCACGGATACAGACGGATTATGTTATGAGATAGGTTGGGTCAACCAATTCAAACTACCTTATGCCATCGGCCTGCAGTTTGATAGCCATGTGGTAGGTCCTCATCATTTAACTCAAGGTAGGGAGAAAGCCTATTGCTATTTTGATTTGGCTCTCCGCCACAGAATGCTCTCCGACAAATTGAATCTTGGATTGGTAGCACATGATGTTTTTCATACAGCCCGCTACAGCAACTGGCGTCACACAGCCGACCTCTCTTCCGAGACGTGGGTGCGTCCCAAGTTCCCCAATATAACGCTCTCTGTCAGTTACTATTTCAATACAAAAGTAAAAGAAAAGGGGGGACGGTCCGAACTGACAGAAGATGCCGTCTTCGAAGGAAAGGAATTCTGATATGCAGCTAAAAGATACTTCTTTCGTGGATCTCATGTTGAGACGTGTATGCAACGTTCTCATCCTGGCTAATCCCTACGATGCCTTCATGCTCGAAGACGACGGTCGTGTCGATGAAAAGATCTTCTCAGAATATGCTCGTTTGGGACTTCGCTTCCCCCCTCGCTTCATCCAGGTAGCTACTCAGGAAGAAGCTGAGGTGCAGATGGCGACTGGCAACATTGACCTGGTTATTTGTATGCCAGCTGCCCGCAGTAGTGATGTGTTCGATATAGCTCATAGTATCAAGCAAAGCAATCCTTCCATCCCACTCGTAGTGCTCACCCCCTTTAGTCATGGCATCACTCGAAGAATGCAGAACGAGGATCTGAGTGTGTTCGAGTATGTATTTTGTTGGTTGGGCAATACAGAGCTCCTTCTCTCTATCATCAAGCTTATCGAAGATAAGATGAATCTGGAACATGACATCCGAAGTGCAGGTGTACAGATGATTCTTCTCATCGAGGACAATATCCGTTTCTACAGTAGTATTCTCCCTCAGTTGTACCGCTTTGTGTTACAGCAGAGTCTTGCCTTTGCCACCGAGGCTCTCAATATGTCCCTGGAAATGTTACGTATGCGTGGCCGCCCCAAGATTGTGCTTGCACGCAGTTACGAGGAGGCATGGGAATTGTACGAGCGATTCAGCGAGAATACATTGGGAGTCATCAGTGACTGCCGTTTCCCTCACGAGGGCGTAGTAGATGAGGAAGCAGGTTACAAACTGCTTAGTGCCATCCGATGTCACGACCCATATATTCCTCTGATTATGGAATCAAGCGAGGAGGATGCCATCCACCTTGCCAACAAATGTGGTGCGCATTTCATTCGCAAAGACTCCAAAACCTTCGAAAATGACTTGCGTATTCATGTGCTCAAATATTTCGGTTTTGGTGATTTCCTGTTTCGTGATCCAAAAACCAATGAAGTATTGGTACGTGTCCGCAATCTGAAAGAATTGCAGGATAATATCCTCACGATTCCCTCAGACAGTCTCCTGCTGCATGTCTCACAGAACAACGTCAGCCGTTGGTTGGCCAGCAGAGCGCTCTTCCCCATCTCGGAGTTCCTGAGGACTATCACATGGGAGAAACTCACGGATGTGGAAGCTCATCGCCAGATTATCTTTGATGCTATCGTGGCTTATCGAAGAATGAAGAACCAAGGTGTGGTGGCAGTCTTTCAAAGGGAACGATTTGATCAATACAGCAATTTTGCACGTATCGGTGAGGGTAGCCTCGGAGGAAAAGGCCGTGGCCTTGCTTTCATTGACCGGATGCTGAAACGCCATACTGACCTCAATGACTTTGAGAATGCGCAAGTACGTATTCCCAAGACGGTCGTTCTGTGTACGGACATCTTCGACGAGTTCATGGACACAAACAAGCTCTATCATCCAGCTTTGAGTGACCTCCCCGATGAAGAGATACTTGAGATTTTTCTTAGGGCGAGGCTGCCCATGCACTTGTTATCCGACCTTGAGGCTTTCTTGCAGGTAGTTCCTTCTCCCTTGGCCATTCGCAGCAGCAGTCTTCTCGAAGATTCTCACTATCAACCTTTCGCCGGTGTGTATAGCACCTACATGATTCCATACACGGAAGATAAATACGAACGTCTTGCCATGTTGGGCAATGCCATCAAAGCTGTCTATGCAAGTGTGTTCTATCGTAGCAGCAAGGATTACATGACAGCCACCAGCAATGTCATTGATCAGGAGAAGATGGCAGTCATTCTACAGGAAGTGGCTGGGCAGCAGCATGAGACACGCTTTTATCCTACCATCAGCGGTGTGGCACGCAGTATCAACTACTATCCTCTGGGAGACGAGAAAGCAGAGGAGGGTGTCGTAAATCTCGCCTTCGGATTGGGCAAATACATTGTCGATGGAGGACTTAGCCTGCGTCTCTCCCCCTATCATCCCCAGCATGTGCTACAGACAAGCGAGATGGAAATTGCCTTACGGGAGACACAGACACATTTTCTCGCTCTGGAAATAAAGCAAGGCGAGGAAGAAATCTCTTTCTCCAAGGATGATGGTTTCAATCTTCGCCGATGGAGCATCCGCGATGTGGAACAAGACGGGACCCTGCAATGGGTGTGCAGTACGTTTGATCCTATTGACCAACGCATATACCCAGGTTATTACGAAGGTCGGAACCGCAAGATCCTCTCTTTCTGTGGAGTCTTGCAAAATGGGGTCTTTCCTTTGCCTGAAATCATGCAAAAAGTACTGGAATATGGTTCCGCAGAAATGCAACGTCCCGTGGAGATAGAATTTGCTGTCAACCTGAAAGAAGACCGCTCAGGGGAATTCTATTTGCTCCAGATACGGCCTATGGTGGACAATCGTATGGCATTGGAAGAGGACTTGACATTGTATCACGATGAGGAGTGCCTTTTGCGTAGCCATAATGCCATTGGCCATGGAATATATCGTGAGATAGAGGATATCATCTATGTCAAGCCACAAAGTTTCAATCCTAACAGCAACGAACTGGTAGCAGAGCAGATAGAGCGGATGAACAGGCAGATGGAAGGTCGTCCCTACTTGTTGATAGGGCCAGGCAGATGGGGAACTAGCGACCCCTGGCTCGGTATTCCTGTAAAATGGCCACACATCAGCCATGCACAAGTAATTGTCGAAGCTGGCCTTGCCTCTTATCAAGTAGATCCGAGCCAAGGCACGCATTTCTTCCAGAACCTAACCAGTCTTGGCGTTTGCTATCTGACTATTGATGACTTCCGAGGTGACGGCATCTATCAGATTGATTCACTTGATGCCCTTCCCGCTGAGGAGGAAACGGAATATATCCGCCATGTGCGCCTGCCTCTTCTTATCAAGGTGGACGGACTTCATAAAGAAGCAGTTATCCTAAAGAATGATGAATCATAAAACAACAATAATGAGAAATCTATTTGTATCAGTATCTTTGTGCCTCTCCTCCAGTTTGATGTGGGGGCAGCAGAGTGACACGCTTAGAGTAAGCGACATAGGAATCAACCCTGACACGTACGAGAGTTGTACTGCTAAACTACAGGAGGCATTCCGCATTTGCCGTGAGAAGAAAATCAAGGTGTTACAATTCGACGAGGGAAGATACGATATTTGGACAGAAGGAGCCATACATCGCGATATTTTCATCAGCAACACCAGTAGCGAAGAGGAGTGTCCCTCGAAAGACAAGACATTGGGCATCCTTATTGAGGATCAGCAAGGGCTTACCATCGATGGCCAAGGTGCCACTCTGATGTTCCATGGCTTACAGACGATGATTTCCATCATTCATTCCACAGGTATTACACTAAAGAATCTTCATATCGATTGTGAACGTCCCGGGGGTTCCGAAGTCACTTATCAGAAAGTGGATGGAGAAGGCACCATTGTGCGCTTTCATCCAGATTCGAAATATGCCATCAACAAAGAGGGACATCTCGACTTGATTGGCGAGGGATGGCGCACTATCTTTGCACATTGTATCGAGTTTAATCCCAAGAATGACCATTTCACATATTCCGATGGATGGGATAAACTCAGCAAATCCAAGGCGCACGAAGTAGAACCTGGTGTAGTGCGCTTTGATACACCTGCAGATTTCAAACCGGAAGTGGGTAATACGCTTACTATACGCGACCGTATCAGATCGCAAGTGGGAATACTGAATTTGGAAAGTTCGCAAGTGACCTATCAAAATGTGTTCGTCCATTATATGCATGGCCTCGGCATTGTGAGTCAATTTTGTACCGATGTCACCATGGATCATGTGGAATGTGCTCCACGCGAGGGAAGCGGCCGCGTCCTTGCATCATCGGCAGATTTCATGCATTTCAGCGGTTGCCGTGGCAAGGTACGAGTTACTTCCTGTCGTTTCAGTGGTGCACATGATGACCCCATCAACGTTCATGGCACCAATTTGAGAGCCATTAGCGCAGAAGGTGAAAAGTCGTTGCGATTACGATTTATGCATCATCAAACGTATGGTATGCAAGCATATTGGCCAGGTGATACGGTGGCATTCATACACTCCACCACGCTACAACGATATAGCAAAGCTGTTGTTACCGATGTGAAGAGAATCTCCGACCGTGAAGTGGTACTGAGTATCGACCGTACCATACCCAAAGAAATTGTGTGGGATTCAGATGCTGTGGAAAACTACACATGGACGCCCGAAGTGGAAATCTCTTGCTGCCATTTTACGCATACCAACACGAGAGGTACGCTCCTTACCACACCTCGAAAAGTACAGGTACTGAACAATACCTACTACAAGACAGGCATGAGTGCCATCCTGATTGCAGCAGACGCACGTGATTGGTACGAGTCAGGGCCTGTATGTGATGTTCTTATCCAGAACAACCGCTTCATCGACTGCACATACAACGGAGGTCATGGTAATGCCGTAATTTCTCTTGAACCAAGCAATACGGTTGTGGATAAGAAACTCCCAGTTCATCGTAATATCCGCATTCTCGACAACTATTTCGAGACATGGGGCAATCCTGTTATGTATGCAAAATCCACTCAAGGTCTGATTTTCCAGGGGAACACCATCAAAGGCACTAAATCCGAGGATTCCTTTAGATTGGAAGGGTGCACAAAGACTTCCATCCAAAAATAGAATACCCCAAAAAAACTCCACGGTAGAAATATTTTTTTTCCGAGGTGAAAAAAATAATTTTCCGAGGAGAAAAAATATTTTTTCCGAGGTGAAAATTTTTGGATTCCGAGACCCAATTTTCAACATGGCGTGAAAAACAGCGCATCAACACCTGAAACACGCTGATTATCATGATGATAAATCAAGGGAGGCAGAATCAATCTGCCTCCCTTGCTATGACATAGTTTGTTCAATTACGGACGAACAATCTCAACTATCGTATCTATTCCACTTGGCACTTGTCCCAATTCGATGGTCAAGGTTTTGGCCTTCTTGTTCAACTTGTATTTGAGTGGTTGATGGCCATCGAAGAGGTTTACCTTCTTTACCTTCCCTGTGAAAGGAATTTCCAAAGTGGCGCTGTCGTAGGTGAACAAGTGCAGATACTCGGTATTCCCACAACTTGTCGTTACGCCCCAAGGTTGTTCTGGCAGAGAACCAGCCCCATTTCCATAGATGGTATCACCATATTTTCTCATCCATTCACCCATGCCTTTCAAGCGGTCGAGTGCCAAATCAGGCAAGGTGCCATCTGCACGAGGACCGATGTTGATCAGGAGATTGGAATTCTTGGAAACGGCTTTCACCAATAGACGAATCAATTCCTCCACAGAACGGAAACTCAAATCATCGACGCTATATCCCCAACTGCCTGTAGGCATTGTCTGGCACATCTCCAAGGGAAGCTTACCAATCGTGGCTCCTCCAGAATATCCTGCCTTGTTTTCACCAGGCAAGTCACGCTCGAACATCTGGAAATCCTCTCCTTCATGTGGTGCGGTGTGGTGATTGTTGCCAATCAAGCACTCAGGTTTGATGCTGTGGATGTAATCATAAAATTCATCTATGCGCCAGTTGAAATCACTCGGATGATCGGGGATTCCATCAAACCATAGTGCACGTGTGCTATACTGCGTGAGGAGTTCCTTCATCTGGGCCTTCATGAAATTGAAGTAGGAATTGTAATCTGCACGACTCCCGTCTCGCCCGTTATACTTGCCCGTGTTTCCAATTGGATAATCCTCACGCGTCCAGTCTGTCAGCGAATAGTATAGGTGTAGAGCCATACCCTGCTCGTCGCAGGCTTTGGACAATTCTCCGATGATGTCCCGTTTGAAAGGAGTTGCATCGATGATGTCAAAGTCGGTGGCTTTGCTGTCGAACATGGAGAATCCGTCATGATGGCGGCAGGTGATACACATGTATTTTGCTCCAGCATCCAGAAATGCCTTCACCCATTCCGAGGCATTGAACTTACTCGGATAGAAGCCACGGGCAGCACAGGCGTATTCGTCTTTGTTCAGTTTCTGATGTTCCAGCACCCATTCGCCCTGACCAAACATAGAATAGAATCCCCAATGTAGAAAGATGCCAAAACGTTCCTTTTCGAAATCAGCACGGTTCTGGAGGTTCTTCTCTGTGGGCTGGTATGTTTGTGCTTCTATTGTAAAGGTACAGGATACTATCACAATGAGACAGAGGACAAATTGTTTCAGATGGGAACTCATATACGCTGAATGTTTGATTGTGGATGTAACGCTATTATGGACGGACGATTTCTATAATCGTATCTATTCCACTTGGCACTTGTCCTAATTCTATGGTCAGGGTTTTGGCCTTCTTGTTCAACTTGTATTTGAGTGGTTGATGGCCGTCGAAGAGGTTTACCTTCTTTACCTTTCCTGTGAAAGGAATTTCCAAAGTGGTGTTGTCGTAGGTGAACAAGTGCAGATACTCGGTATTCCCGCAACTTGTCGATACGCCCCAAGATTGTTCTGGCAGAGAGCCAGCCCCATTTCCATAGATGGTATCACCATATTTCCTCATCCATTCACCCATGCCTTTCAAACGGTCGAGTGCCAAATCAGGCAAGGTGCCATCTGCACGAGGGCCGATGTTGATCAGAAGATTGGAATTCTTGGAAACGGCTTTCACCAATAGACGAATCAATTCCTCCACAGAACGGAAACTCATATCGTTGACGCTGTAACCCCAAGTGCCTGTAGGCATTGTCTGGCACATCTCCAAGGGAAGCTTGCCAATGGTAGCCCCTGCGGAGAATCCTGCAGTATTTTCGCCAGGAAGATCACGTTCGAACATCTGGAAATCTTCTCCATCGATGGGAGCAAGATGATGGTTGTTGCCAATCAGGCACTCAGGTTTGATGCCGTGGATGTATTTGTAGAATTCATCCATCCGCCAATCAAATTCCTTCGACTGATCCCAGAAACCGTCAAACCAAAGCGCACGTGTGTTGTACTGGGTGAGCAATTCCTTCATCTGAGCCTTCATGAAGTTGAAATAGGAATCATAGTTCTGCTGATCACCCTTGCGCCCTGTATTTTTGCCGGTGTTGCATACAGGATAGTCTTCGCGTGTCCAGTCGAGAAGCGAGTAATACAGATGGAATGCGATTCCCTCTTCGTCACAAGCCTTGGACAACTCTCCGATGATGTCTCTCTTGAAAGGAGTGGCATCCATGATGTCAAAATCGGTAGCCTTACTATCGAACATGGAGAATCCATCATGATGACGGCTGGTGATACACATGTATTTAGCACCCGCATCCTTGAATGCCTTCACCCATTCCGAGGCGCTGAACTTGCTTGGATAAAAGCCAGCTGCGGCACATGCATATTCGTCTTTATTCAGACTCTGTTGCTCCAGCACCCATTCGCCTCTGCCAAACATGGAATAGAAACCCCAATGCAGGAAGATGCCTAAGCGCTCTTTCTCAAAGTTGGCACGATTCTCGAGATTCTTCTCGGTCGGTTGGTAATTCTGTGCTTGCAGAGTAGAGGTACATGCCACTACTGCGAAACAAGATACAACCAGTCTTTTCAGCACTTTCTTCATTTCACGCTAAATTTATAGATTGTGGTCGTATTGTATTCCTCACCTGGATTCAGCACGGTCGTGGGGAACTCGGGATGATTTGGAGAATCGGGATAGTGCTGTGTCTCGAAGCAGAGGGCACTACGCTGGGGATGCTTGATGCCACCCTTGCCGAGGAATGAGCCATCGAGGAAATTACCGGCATAGAACTGCATACCTGGTTGATCGGTGTACATATCCATCTGAATTCCAGTCTCGGGATCGTACAATGTACCTGCTACGGCATTGATGTCGCCATTGGTAGCCAGAAGCCAGTTATGGTCGTACCCATTTCCGTTTACAATCTGTTCGCAGGTCGTATCGTTGATGCGGTCGCCGATACAGGTGGGCTGACGGAAATCAAAGGGAGTGTTCTCCACACTTGCAATTTCTCCTGTAGGCAACACATCGCTGTTCACAGGGGTGTATTCGTTGGAATTGAGATAGAGGATTTCCTTCATCATATCTTTGCTGGGATCGCCACTCAGGCAGAAATAGCAATGGTTGGTCAGATTCAATACAGTAGGCATATCGGTAGTTGCCTGATAGTTGATCCTTAGTGCATTGTCCTCAGTCAGACTATAGGTGACCTTTACATTGACGTTGCCGGGATAACCATCTTCGCCATCTGGGCTGACTGTAGTAAATACGAGATTTACGCTATCCAACTGCTCAGCATCCCACATACGGTTGTGGAAAGCTACGTCACCACCTCCATGCAAACTGTTTGCGTGGTCGTTGGCTATCAACTGGTATTCCTTGTCGTTCAACGTAAATTTGGAATTTCCGATACGATTGCCATAGCGTCCGATCAATGCACCGAAGTTGCATCCCTCAAAGCCGTAACGTACATAGTCGGCAATGGAGTCATGACCCAGGCAAACGTCCTTCATGGCTCCGTCCTTGTCTGGTACCATGATACTTACGATTCGGCCTCCGAAATTGGTGAAACATACTTCCATGCCGTTTGCATTTTTCAGCACGAACAGATCCGTCTGCTTACCATCGCGTTCAGACTGGAAATTACTACGCAACAAACCAGATTGTGTGGGTTGTTCTACTTCCTGTGACACCTTTTGTTGACAAGAAGCCATCATAGACAAGGCTATCAAGCCTAATGATACAATTTTTTTCATCTTTTTTGTTTATTTTAGTGTTGTGTTTTTACTCGAAAAAAGCGTTTATTTTCAAATATGCCACAAAATTACGAATAATTGTTTGTCGTTCAAAAGAATTTCTCTAATTTTGTGCGAATTTTGTATAAAAACGTAACAATATATAACTTATGAAACTTCATTTCTTTGGGAAATATGCGGTTGTACTCTCTGCACTGGCAGTAATGTTTTTTAGTTGCACTGAAAATGTGGATACGTCAGCGCGCTATGTGTTTTCTGAACAAACCATCCTGGGGTATCTTCAGAAATATTCCAACGTGTATAGTACCTACATCGACCTTTGCCAGAAGGTGCCTGTAAGCAAAATGAGCAGTTCCACCGTCTTCCAGTTGATGTCGGCACGTGGCCATTATACGGTATTTGCACCCACCAACGAGGCAATCGACAAATACCTGGAAAAACTTGTACAGGATAGCATCATCGAAGAACCAAGTTGGGAATCGTTTAAAGACAGCATGATACTCGATTCAATCCGCAAAGTGATTGTATATAACAGTATTATCGATAGCGGAGATGAAGACAGCTACTATGAAACCTACGGCTTCCCCACTCAGACGGGACAGGAGTTTGCTATTGCCAATCTGAACGACAACAAGTTGTCTGTGTACTACGTGTCGGATCCAGATAGTATCTATATCAATGGGGACTGCCCCATCAACAGCAAGAACCGCGATATACTCACTATCAACGGTGTAATTCATCAGATAGAGAAGGTAATTGCTCCACAGGAAATGACGGGAGCTGTCTATCTGCAGAATATCCTGAACAACCAGAAAGGTCCGTATTTGGTGATGGCACGTGTGATTCAGGCATGTGGGCTCATGGATACACTGGAAGCCGTACGTGACGAGGTGTATGAAATGATGTATCAGACAGGTAAAATCGCCAATTTGAATGGTATGACAAATTACGGATTTGCCGAAGGAAGCGTGGGATATGCTCCGAAGCATCGCAAATACGGTTTTACCATCTTTGCCGAAACGGATGATTACTGGGAATCGCAGGGATTAGATCCTAAAAGTCCTGATCTGCTGGCAAAATTGGTGCAATGGATTCAGGATGAGCACCAATATTCCAATTCCGATAAATTCACCACGGATAATAACTACAAGAGCCCCGACAATCTTCTCTATCAATGGGTGACATACCATATTCTGCCCATGAAGATTCCTACTGGCAAACTGGTGATTCATCACAACGAAAGTGGTTATTCCCGTACCAACCCCACAAGTTTGGGTATTCCCGTATATGAGTTCTATTCTTCGTTCGGCAAGCGTCGCCTCTTCAAGTTGTACGAAAGCAAGGAGAGCAATGGAGTGTATATCAATCGTTTCCCGAAGTTGGACAATGGCCGCAAGGGTACCGGGCACGAGATTTCCTGCGATCCTGACAAAGTAGGCTG
>DCHV01000007.1:46913-49695 GCA_002314945.1 Prevotellaceae bacterium UBA1743 | reverse complement strand
TATCCCATTGATGCTCCCCTGAGTTACAATGATGAGGTACGTGACAATCTGGCTAAGCAGAGAATCCGTTTTGATGGTATGAGTTTGTTCCCCGAGGCAATGAACAACGATATCCGCAAAAAAGCGGCTTTCGACGAGCGTTACCAGCATGTCTATATTCCCAAATCTACGGTTTATCCGTACTTCAAGGACTTCTACATCAACGAAGATGCCAATTTCGTATATTACAATGCGCATGACTACAACTGGTGCAACCTGAATGCAGATGAGATGAAGGCAGTAGGTCGTTACGAGTTCTTGTTTACCCTACCTCCCGTTCCACGCAGGACTACCTACGAATTCCGTTATGAAGTATTGGCCAACGGAAATCGTGGTATTGCACAGGTGTATTTCGGCCCAGACCCCAACAACCTGCCTGCTGCGGGTATTCCTCTGGATATCACGATGCGTTCTGATGACCCACGCACGGGTTGGGAAGACGATGGAGAAGATATGGACTACAATGCAGAGGTCGATAAGCGTATGCGTAACAATGGTTTCATGAAGGGAGCAAAGAGCGTAACCGACAACGGTCAAGCGAATGATAGTGAGCGCGACTATGCAAACCGCGAGAATGTACGACGCATCATGTGGCGTGGTACAATGGATCCAGACAAAACATACTACCTGAAGATGAAATCCGTATTGGATAGTGACCGCAAAGAGTTCTACATGGATTATCTGGAGTATTGTCCCAAGGAAGTATTCGACAATCCTAACGAGCCTGAGGATATCTGGTAAATGGAGGTCCTGATAGGAATACTGATGTTATCTCCTTTCCTCACGGCAGGATATTGGTGCCATGTTTTGAGGAAAAAAGAGGTTCTGAGTAAGGACATGGTATATGATTATGCCATGTTCGTTCTCTTATTGGGCGTTTCTGCTTTCTTTCTTGGATTTCGCTACCTCCATCCCGAAAAGGATATAACCTATGTAATCCTAAATACCATAGATCGTTTTACCAGCCTTTTGATTGCACCTGTTGTATATTTGCTTTTCAACTCACTTTCAGTTCGCAAACGAATACGACATAAACACATTCTTTTTGCTACGGCTTTGTTGGTGCCGCTGACGAATCTTGTGTTACTGTTCTTTGCAGGTGACCTACAACAAGCATCTGACATAATGAAAGGGTGGAACTCCTCTCAATTCGTAATCCCGAGCAACTTTTCCGAATGGTGGCGTTTTGTCAACACAAACCTTTTCTACTCGTTTCTTCTTGTACAATTGTTTTGGGTGGCTTTGATTACCGAGAGGAAAAAACGGCAATTTCGTTCACAATTGGGTAATTTTTATGCCTATCTGAAAAATACAAACTATGTGCACCTCTCGCGTATTTTCTCATGTATTATTGTACTCATACTGATGGAGTATCTGACATTGGTACTGAAGCATAGCAGTATGTCACATTACGAATTGTGGATTTTCTCTCTTTTGGCTGTTTTCCAAATCGCGATCTGGGTTATTGGGCGTGAGATTTATGCGATTCAGGCACAATTATACCCCGTATTATCGGAAAATGATGTGCCTACAGAAGCTGAAAATAAATTGTTTGGAGAGACGATAGACAAGTTGAGGAAGCAGATTCGTGAAGAGCGAAATATAAATGTAGAACAACGCATTGAAAAGACAACTTTTCTGGTGGAGAATCCAATACTGGAATCTGATGAGATAAATAATGTACAGATTGCCCAACAATTGAAAAATTGGGCAGAACGAAGTGACAAGCCCTTCCTGCAGCTTAGTCTCACCGTGAAGCAATTGGCTGATGAATTACAAATAACTCCCTATATGTTGAGTACATACCTGAATATGGTCCTCGACACGAATTTCAATGGATGGGTGAATTCACTACGTATAAAGGAGTCCATGCGTCTTATGCTGGAGTTTCCCAAAATGCCTATGTCCGAGGTTTCTGATAAAAGCGGTTTTTCTGACCCGTGCGTGTTCAGTCGCGTGTTCAGAAGAACCATGGGTATGACACCCAGGGATTATAGGAAGGAAGGAGGACAAAAATGATGGATTACACTATGAGTATGATGATTCCATACATTTTCAATGCTGGAGTCAGCCTTACATTGACCTTGTTGTTTCTCCTGACGAGAATAAATAATACACGGGAGAATAGGATTGTAATAAAAATACACAGGCTATTCGCGATAGGGTGTCTTTCCAACCTTATAATGGATATAATAGGGCTGTCGATGATATTGCAGGGAGTCGATTTGCATATTTTGGATCCCTATTTATCTCCTTCGTTGTCGCTAATACAGGTTATTTTGGCCATTTACATTTTCATGTACTATTTGGGCGTATCGGTATATTCACATCGTCAATTCAATACGATATCTTATATTGCCTATGCATTGATTTTGTTACATCCCTTCTTGTATGGTTTTTCCCTGCCTGAAAATGCGAATTTTTGGTCTTCGGAGAATTATTCGCTCTTCCTACAATCACGTATGAGCTATTGCCTTCAGATCGTACAATATGTGTATATTGATACACTCATCATATTGGCAATATGGAATCTGACCATGTTCCTTCGCAAAGTGGAGAGAATGGTGCCAGAGTATGCTTCGGAGGAGATAGATGATCGTAGGGCTCGTACTATTGGTTTGCTCGTACTCCCTGTGATATATATGCTTTGCGTGGTTGTAGATACACTCTCTACGAGCCTATTCTTCGACTATTATACCATTCCATTCGTTTCGTTGCTGTATATTCTTTTCTCCATCAAATT
>DCHV01000007.1:25362-46778 GCA_002314945.1 Prevotellaceae bacterium UBA1743 | reverse complement strand
CGAAATTGGGTGAATCGTGAAGACAAACCATATTCCAACCCAGATTTGACATTAAAGGATGTAGCGAATGATACAGGCATCCCTATGCCGATTTTATTATCTTACCTACGTCGTCTCTATGGACGTAATTTTGAGGAGTGGGTAAGTGAGTTGGGATAAAATTTATGGGTAGAGAGAAATTTAACAGTAAACTTGGTTCCGTTTTGGCCCTGGCAGGATCTGCTGTGGGCTTGGGTAATATTTGGCGTTTCCCCTATATGTTGAGCGAATATGGAGGGGGCGCTTTCATTCTGACGTACATTTTATGTATCATCATAGTATCTTTGCCTATCATGCTTTGTGAATTCGTGGTAGGAAGAAGAAGCCGCTCCAGTGCGTATTGTGCAGTAAAGCGTCTTGATGACAAGAGTTACTGGAAATATTTTGGCAGTTTGGTCGTCTTTATTCCTTTTGCTACCCTATGTTATTATTGTGTCATAGGCGGTTGGACGTTGGAATACCTCTTTCAATCTTGCATAGGCGAGTTCTCTTCCGGGAATACGCCAGAAACGATTGAGTCTGAGTTTGCCAATCTGGTGACTATGCCTGTCAAACCAATTGTCATGGACGCTGTTTTCCTTTTGGCAACAGCCATCATCATACGATTTGGTGTGCGTAAAGGTATTGAGAAATGCTCGAAAGTGATGATGCCTCTGTTATTTGTCATTATGGCTTTACTTGCTGTTCGCGCTATGACACTTCCTGGAGCAGAAGAAGGGATTATCTTCTTGTTCCGTCCTGATTTCAGCAAGATTACGCCTCAAGTATGTCTGGCTGCTATGGGTCAATCATTTTATTCTCTCTCTATCGGAATGGGTATTATGATTACCTACGCATCCTACCTTAGCCGTCGCACGAATTTAGGTACTACAGCAGGATATACTATTATATCCGACCTTTTGTTTGCGATTATAGCAGGATGTGCTATCATCCCAGCTTTATTTGCCTACGATATGCCTACAGGACAAGGCACAGGCCTTGTGTTTAAGACACTTCCTGTTGTATTCTCCCAGATGCCGTTTGGCTCTGTAATAGCAGTCGTGTTCTTTTTTGCAGTAGCGCTTGCTGCGCTCACTTCCAGTATGTCGTTGTTCGAGGTTCCTGTTTCCTGGCTTATTGAGGAGAAGCAATTCTCACGCAGGAAAGCCTGTTTTTGGGTCTTTGTTTCGGCATTAGTAGTCGGCGCATTTTGTTCACTCTCCTTTGGCGTATTATCAGATTGGACATTCGGAGGTAAGATATTTTTTGATGCCCTTGATTATACCGTAGGAAATTACCTGATGCCTTTTGCAGGTCTGATAATTGTGCTCTTTGTTGGCTGGAGAATGCCGATTCGTGATGTATTGGACGAGATGAACAATCGTGAAGAACGACCTCTGAGTAAATGGAAGCGTCGTAGCGTTCAATTATTCATCTTTGTAGTACGTTTTGTCTCTCCTGCTGCTATTTTGGCAATCTTCATTTCCGGCATTGTGTGAAGTGAAGAATAGGGTAAATAAGAAAGCAGAGATTCCTAATAGGAAAGGATAATACAGATGGGGAATGATGGCAGTAGAAGTGATTTTTGCCAAACCAGCTGCTATCAACAATTGCGCTCCGTATGGAATGATTCCTTGCACAAAGCATGAGAATGTATCCAAGACACTTGCCGTGCGACGTGGGTCGAGATGAAAGCGTTCGCTGATATCATGTGCAATTTTGCCTGTTGTAAGAATCGCAATCGTATTGTTGGCTGTACATAGGTTTGCCACACTTACCATCAACGCTATGCTCAGGTAGGCGCCACGTTCTTGCTTGGCATGACTGTAGATGGTTCGTATCAGAAATTCAAGTCCTCCACTTTCCTTGATAAGTTCCATTAAGCCTCCTGCCATCAGGGTGACAATAACAAGTTCCTGAACTGAGGCAATTCCTTCACCCATGGAAGATAACCACCCCATCCAATCAAAAGCCTCAGTAAGAAATCCGCCCAAGGCTCCTGAGAAGAGTCCCAACGAAAGAGTGAGTATTACATTCACTCCACCACATGCAAGTACAATAACCAGCATATAGGGTAATATGAGCCAATAATTGGCCTCTTCAACGTGTGGCGTGAGTTGCAGATTCCATCCTTGCCACAGATAGCAAGATAATACGATGATAAACGCAGGAAACACAATACGCAGATTGGCCAGGAATTTATCTTTCATACGTACTCCCATCGCTCGTGTGGCAGCAATTGTTGTATCAGAAATAAAGGAGAGATTATCCCCAAAGAAGGCACCCCCTACCACTATTGCAGTCATGTAGGGAACGTTCTGTTCACATTCGTGTGCAATGCCCGAAGCGAGTGGCACTAAGGCAACTATAGTTCCCACGCTGGTTCCTATTGCCATAGATATGAAACATGCGGTGATGAACAAACCTGCAAAAAGTGCTTTGGGCGGTACGATATGCAAGGTGGCTGCTACAGTAGCATCAATGGATCCTATTGACTTTGCAGTGCCTGCAAAGGCTCCTGCAAGTAGGAAAATGCATACCATCACCATGATATCTTTGTGACCTGCACCTCGGGCAAAGATTTCCAAACGCTGGGAAAAGGTCGGTTGCTGTGGGCTTGATACATTCGGCTGAAACCTAAAAATGGCTATTCCATAGATACATGCAAGCAAGAAAGCTGAGCTGAGTGGTACTTTGTAGAAATCACCCGCTATGAGTGAGGACAAAAGATACAGAAGAAGAAATACGGCCAAGGGACTCAGTGCCAAAAAACCATGTAAAGTGTTTCTCGTCTTGTTCATGTCACTTGATTATTTTTCTACGTTGTTCACCTGCTATCTCTATACATACACCATGATATGCTTCCGGATAAGGTATGTGTCGTCCTTGCAGATCAAAATATTGCCTGGTGTACGTATGAAGAGGCGTGTTCACTCCCTGTATGCGTGGAACTACATGTAGGGTCTTCAATGGTTCGTCCGAGAACCAAATTACACTATCATTGAATAGATTCAGGTCGTAACATACACGCAGATGATAGTCGCCTGGAGCTACACTTACCTTAGAACGGTGGAAATAGCGTCTTGTCTGTTCACCTGCTTGCAGTGAGAGCCCTTGATATTGGATGTAGCGATAGACGCCCGGGTTTTCCACAGGTTCCAGAATCACATAAAACCTTCCGCAATATTCCGTATGCGTATTGAGAATGTCAAAAGAGAACTCTGGGTAATCTCCCTGCACAATAGTATCTGGAAAATTGAAACTCTGCAATTGAAGAGAGACAGTATGTGGGAGATCCTCCATCAGAGTAACGACATTATCTTCTACCTGCGCCAAGAGATAATTGGGTATTCCCACACTGGTATGTACCTCCTCCCATTTTTCTTCTGTGTGGATGAGCGGTACAAGTCGGTACGCACCTACTTCTACAGAGGGTGGTATGGCTATAGAAATCGTATCTCTGTAAGTCGTATTCGTAGAGAACACGTGAGACAATGAGTCAAGAAAAATAGGTTCTGTTTCGTCCGAGTTTCCTGTATTTTTCAAGGCGAGATAGACAGGACCAGAGAAATCATCCCACCCTATGTTAGCTAAATCATCTATGATGACCGTGAGAGAGTCATACCTGGAGGATGAGTCGGTATGCGGATGAATATCAGCCATGGCAAATACAGGTCGCGGATGTCCTATGGCCTTACTATCTCCACGAGGGAGAATACCTGTCGTGACAGATTGAATCAGATTCATGCCCCCCTCGGGATTATCCACATCATACCACTCTGGTTGCAGGGGTGTCAGGTAGGGCAAATAGTAATATCCATCCGCATCCCCTCCATTTCCGAAATTCAGGTGGAAAAGTCCCTGTGCGTCATAGCCGTCACAACACATGGCATGGGAGAGTGAGGGAGAGAGCGCAGTCATCAGCATCGGGCGTCCCTCGGAAAGTTCCGTCTTCAGCATATTCTCCCACTCACTATATTTGAAATGATCACGGTAATACTGTTGTACGCCTATGTCATAGCCGAAAAATTGCACCAAGGCCCGAGGTTGTTTTTCTGCATCTGCACTACTTGCATGTAGCCCATAGCACATATCTACGGCTACTCCGCAATCATATAGGAGTTGTGCCAGAGGTTGCAATGCCTTCGTATCATATCCCTCAGAAGGGTATGTATCCAATATGGCCTCGAAATTATATCCTTCGGCTGGGAACGAGGCATGCAACGTTTCTCCACAACCAATATCATCTGTGTAGGTATGTTCGCCATTTCCTTTGGCATAACGATGATAACGGATGATTTGGGCCATAGAATGAGCTACACAGCCCGTCACGCAATGTTCCCCTTCCACCATAGGTGCATACAAGTTGTAGGGCGCTCCCTGATGCCACTGGTCAGTCAGCAAAGGAGGTACTTCATCTGGCAGAGAGGCATCTGTCAGGGATGGAGCAATTTTCGTCTTTTCTCCCATGGAGCAACGCTTCAGGAATTGTTGAAATAGCGGATGTTTAGAAGCATTCCTGAAATTACCACGATCGCAATAGCACACTGTCTTCTCCTTACCCTCCAGATTGCTGGTGATGGCAAATCCACGCCCTTTCTCCCTGACATACACTCTCATCCTGTCTTCCTCTCCAGAGAGGAGTAGGCGCGCGTCTTTTCCTAAGCGTTGCTGTACATCCTGAGCAGCAACAAGCAACGACACATAACAGAGAAGAAGTGTGAGCAGATGTTTCATCAGAACATTTTCAGTGCCAACTTGATAACACGTTCCACAGGGGCATCTGGTTCATCATTCAATATTTGTATCACTACCTTGTGCGTGGGCGCAGGACTGAAACCAAGCATGGTGAGGGCTGCTACTGCCTCGTCATGTACTTCCTTGTTTACATTTGGGACTTGTGCAGTAGCCGCTGCAGGTGCAACAGCAACCTCCAACCCGTCTATTTTGTCGTGCAGATCTACAATAATACGTTGGGCTGCCTTAGGGCCTATTCCTTTCACCTGCTTCAATAATTTGTCATTGCCCTGGCTGATTACTCCGCACAATTCGGAAGGTGTCATAGCCGAAAGCACCATGCGCGCTGTTCCCGCACCTATGCCACTTACCGTAATCAGCAAGAGAAACAGTTCCCGCTCTACTTTCGTTCCAAATCCCCACAACTGGTACGCATCTTCTCGTACAGCCTCATAAATCCACAGTTTGGCTTCCTCCTTCCCCTGCAATGCAGCGTATGTATTGAGGGAGATATTCACGCCATACCCTACTCCATGGCAATCTATCACCGCCAAGGTAGGAGTAAGTTCTGCTAATTTACCATTCAAATATTCAATCATAGTCTCTTGTTATCTCATATTGTTTTGCAAATATAGATCATTTCGTACAAAATAGCAATATTCTAATGACAATTGTCTGAAAAAGTATGCAATACACATTTGATATATTGTGTTGTTTAGAACGAATTTGACGATTTTCTGCTATTATAGTATTAAAAAATTAAATTATTTTATCTTTTATTTGACGAAAAACTAAAATAGTCATATCTTTGCACCACCAAATAAAGAAGTAGTTTTTTTTCATGGTATTAGATTAATTATTGGAAGGAGTTCTCCGTGAGGAGCGCTCCTTTTTTTATTTCATATTACTTGGAAAAAAGTTCTGTACTCAGATACCGTTCTCCCGTATCAGGTAGCAAAACTACTATCCTTTTTCCTTCGTATTCAGGTTGCTGGGCAAGTTGTAAGGCTGCATAAGCTGCTGCTCCACTTGAGATTCCCACCAATAGGCCTTCGTATTGTGCCAATTCTCGTCCAATACACATTGCATCCTCGTTTTCTACTGCAATCACCTTATCGACCACTTTAAGGTCGTATGTGTCGGGAATAAAACCAGCTCCTATTCCCTGAATCTTGTGCGGGCCGCCTTTTCCGCCACTTAGTACAGCACTATCAGCGGGTTCAACGGCAACAATCTCGATGGATTGAGAGTGCGACTTGAGCGCTTGGCCAATTCCGGAAATAGTTCCGCCTGTACCTACGCCTGCTACAAAAACATCTACTTTGCCATCTGTATCATCCCATATTTCCTCGCCTGTGGTGAGTCGATGTGTCTCGGGGTTGGCCGGATTTGTAAACTGCCCCATGACAAGCGAGCAAGGAATCTCCTTCTCCAATTGCATTGCCTTGTCAATTGCGCCTTGCATTCCTTCTGCTCCTGGAGTCAGAATCAGTTCTGCCCCAGCGGCCAGTAATAATCGTTGACGTTCAAGACTCATTGTTTCGGGCATCACGATAATTGCCTTGTATCCTCTTACACGGCTAATCCATGCGAGTCCTACGCCTGTGTTGCCACTTGTAGGTTCAATGATGGTAGAGCCGGGTTTCAAGCGTCCCGATTTCTCTGCATCCTCTATCATGTGCAGGGCGACACGATCTTTCACGCTACCTCCTGGATTGAAGTATTCAACCTTGGCAACAACCTGTGCCTTAGTTCCTTTTATTCGTGCAATACGTGCGAGATCTATCAAGGGCGTATTGCCTATCAATTCAGTCAAGTCGGAATGTATTTTCTCCATCTTACGTTTTGGTGTGTATGCTATTCTACAATCAATTGCTTTACCTCCGGCAACAGGAATGGCTCTATTTGGCTATAAGGGATGCAGAAAGAAGGCATTCCGTCGGCATAGCAGGCAATCTCGTACTGACCGTATGTAAAGACGAGTCCTTCGCTGGTGGGATAGGGTGGGTACTGTTTGGGTAAAGGGATTGTATTCCCTTCCAACAACAATCGTTCCATCAATTCAGGCTCGGTCATTATTTCATCTTCATCCTGAGTGTAGTATAGAAGAAGACCTGTCACAAGGAGAGGCTGGATTTTTTCTTCACAGTCAGGAATGAGGAACTTACTGATTCGCTGACCCGTTTGCTTTGCAAAGGTCACGGCACCTGCTCCACTTATACCACCATGTGCTCCACCTTGATATATGTAATCGCAGAAAGAAAGTACAAGGTATCTATTGTTCTCTGAGACATGCTTTACATCTAACGAGTACATCCATTGCGGGCCATTTTCTATCAAACTGATTTTCTCAGTTTCGGAAAGTGTGCTGTCTGACTGAATCATACTTTCACGCTCCTTCCAATCAGCCTGCGACAGACGATAAAAAGTATCATACAATTGTCTGCCATAATGCTTTGCAAACAGATTGACTGAATCACATGTGCCGTTATAAGGCTCTAAAATAATACTGTCGGAGGATGCTGCGGCTGTACATATATCACTTTGCATGAGATACAACATCGTATCTCGCATTGCTTGCTCAGACTTGTCTCTCGCAATAGGCAATTGTCCCTGAATGTGAACTACTGCATATTGACTCGAATCCTGATAACAGAAGGATTCATATTCCAAGGGTTGCTTCCCTCCCTTGCAGGATACCAGCAAGAGGCCGAGAAGCAACCCTTCTATATGTTGCTTTTTCACTTTACTACAGAAATTTTACTGGAAAGCAATCTTCTGATTTTTGATTACATAGATACCTGAGGGCAATGACTGACGTGCTTCCTCGATGGTTACATTTTTCTTTACGATTGTCCCGTTTGTGGCATACACATCTACCTTCTCACCTTCCAGTTCGAGGCTTTTCAGATCAGTAGAGATACCTTCCAGACTTGAGACGTGTACAATCTCCAGCCTTTTGGCTATTACGGATTGGCTATCCCAAGTAAATCCACAGCGTGTAGGTAGGAACACCTTGTCTGTATCTGTTTCTATCAGGACACTTTCCAATACATAAGCCTCCTGCTGAGCAGGGATACCATAACGTCCAGCTTTCCTTATTCCCTCCCAACTGCTATCGAAAGTAACCTTGTTGCCTTCATCGTCGGTCATCGTTACCTTTTTGATTTCAGAAGAAATGGGAAGTTCTTGTGCATTGCTTACCTTCATTATCTGAGTCTCAGGACTAAAAATCAGATAGGGTTCACCAGCCTTGAGACCTTCCTTGGTGCAATCCTGAAAATACAAATTCAGGACATCGCCATCCTGACGAATGGCAACAAATTTCTCCAATTGAACATTATTGGCACATTTCTGCAACTCCGAGGCTGAAAGGCTTACGGGCAAACAGAGCGTATTGTAACCAGCCAAAAAGCTGCGGGTAATGTTTATGCTCTGATCTGCAGAAGACTTGGCCAAAGTTTCCACATTCAATTTGAGGGAATTGGTGTAGAGGTTCTTGGTCTTTTGGGCAAATGACTGTGTGCAGAATGCAGTAGCCACTAAAAATGCGAGTGTGAGATGTTTCATATTCCTTATATTTTTAATATTTACTGCAATATTACGAAAAAATGCCGAATCTGATGCGTTGGAGCTATTATTTTAACTCTATTTTAACATTCCATTAAGGAACAGACATACATTTTGGTTCTTTGATGGAGTATTTGGGCATCCTCCCCTCCCCTATATATGATGTAAATTATTTTCTCTTTTTTTACCCTTCGTTATTCCTTCGTTATCCCTTCGATATCCCTTCGTAATGAAAAATTGCACCATTGTCAATATATTTCAAAATAGGTCCTTTTATAAATTACTTATCATTTCTTATGAAAAAATATCCCTAATTCTTGCACACAATAAAAAAACGCCATACATTTGTCGGACGAAAGAAGAAAATATAACGTTTAACATCTAAAATTATTGCCTATAGAAACAAACATTACACCGAATAAACACTTTTTTTGAGCGTAATGGAATCATTGAGTATGAAGACCGACCACGAGTTGGTTGTTTTGTATGAGAATGGCAATAATGAGGCATTTGACGTACTCCTCAGTCGATATCAAGAGTATCTTTACTCTTATATTCTCTTTTTGGTACATAGTCAAGACAATGCAGATGATGTCTTCCAGGAGACTTTTGCTCGTGCAATAGCTGCTATGCGTAACCACCGCTATCAGACAACTGGTAAATTTGGCGCGTGGCTCGTACGCATCGCACACAATATCATCATAGATCAAACACGATTGGATGGTGGTAACAGGTTCCGCTCTAATGACGAGTTTCCCCAGACTCTGAGCAATTCCTTGAAGCATTCCCAGCAAAGCGAGGAACATGACATCATAGAGAAACAGAAAATAGATACAATCAATGATTTACTTGACTATCTCCCTGAAAACCAACGTGAAGTGGTCGTTTTACGTTATTATGAGGATTTGTCCTTCAAGGAGATAGCAGAAAAGACAGGCGTGAGCATCAACACAGCTCTGGGACGTATGCGCTATGCACTTATCAACTTGCGTCGTCTGATACAACAGTATCAATTGAGTTTGGTCGGGTAGTAATAGATATGCAAAAAATAGGGCACCACTTATGGGATGCCCTATTTTTTTTGTTGTAATACGTCAGTTAGCTTGCGTCAACTCACCGAGCGGGAAATTGATTCCGAGGGTGAAATCAGCATTGCTACGCAAGGGAATAAACTGTTTGGACAATTTTCCCAACGTGTGATCCATACCCATGAAGAGGTTGAAACCCTTGGGGTGGATATTGATCATCCATCCAAAGCTGGCACCTAAAGTACCTACTCCAAAATTCGCTCCACACTCAAAGAATTTCACAGGAGAGACATTCGCGCTGAGACGTTCCTCGTTCCATGTATATTTGCCCTGAATACGTGTTGTGCTGAGGAATCCAAAACGAAGTTTGTCATAGGCGGGAAGCTTGTACTCAGCACCGATGTTCATTGTAGCACCCAACATGGTAGTACGGTTAGCGGTACCTGCATCCTGCAAACTATAGAGGTCGGACAAGCGGTCAGAGAGATCGTCCGTCTGGTCTTCCAACTTTGTACCTGGGCCATCCTTTACAGCTATGTTGTTGAAACCATTGAAAATGAATTCGTCACCTTTATTCTGGGCTACAATCGTGTTGCCCCACTTGATGAAGCCTAAGTCCAGAAGTGAAGCACTCAACTTCATACCTTCCACCAATTCTTCCATATTCCACTCTGCACCAAGGTCGAAAGCTGTACCAAATCCATTCAAGCCAGGTCCTTGCACATCCACATTGTTAAATTTAATCTGCTGGTAAGTCTGGTGTCCTGGATATTGTTTCTTATACTCCTTGGTTTCTGTCTGACCCCATGTCATTCCTTTTACACTCGCATTGACGGTCGCATTGGCGATAGCTTTCCATTGGTTTTCCGAAGCAAGTTCAAGCCGCAGGTTATCCATCTTCATATCTACGTTGCCAGCACCCAGAAGGAACTTCACCTTTGCGCCAACACGCCATTGTTCGTTTATCTGTCTGCTATGCCCGAAAGCGATTTCCGCCCACGCATTGGCTGTTGCACGAACATCACCCAACTCATAATTCTTATTAGTGAGATTTTTGGTGAGGTCAAAGAGTTCATAGGGGACATTCATTCCGAAACTCTCGCGGACACTGAGGCCGAATGTATTGAAACCGCCCCATTTGTGAAAACCAAAACTAACCAGATCAAAACGTAAATCTTGGAAAAGGGTATTCTTAGAACTGAATCCTTTCAAGGCCTCACTGCTACTGATGGAAGGATTGAGATAGGTAGTGAGTGCATTACGTCCTGTGGGATCTTTCATAAAAATATCCTTGAGACTCAGATTACCCTTCAGTCCTACGTTCAGGTTACCCAAGGGGAATCCGAAATAAGCTGCACGATCGTAATCCTTGGCCGGGTTCAGTTCATGGCCATTGGCATAGCCCTCCATGAAATATGCGCCATTGAGATTCTGTGCACTCGAAACGCTGGCGACACCAATCATCGCAGCAGCAATCAAATTACGTATTTTCATATTGCGAATATCATTTTATCAGTTGGCATCATACGTTACTTTTCCCTTGATGCTTATCTTTGCATCTGTCAACTTGATGGCAGCAGAATTACGCAAGGTTTCCCCAGTGCTTGCCTCTTTTACGCGAGCCTCGTAGGTGATTCCATCCAATTTCTTCACGCCATTGTTTCCTGCAAACGCATCATTTATTGTGTATCCGGATTGTGGCTTGATTGTCAACTGAACATCCGTCGTAGTATTCTTATTCACAGTCACCTCATTGACCAGTAATTGAGGAATGCGATTGCCATCTCTGTCCAGAGGAATCAATGTCAGTAGGACATCGGCAGGCAAGTTGCTTACAGCCTTGGCTTTCAGTGTCAGGGATTCTGCATCCACCTTCTCCAAATCCTTGAGGTCGCCATTGTCCACCCATCCGCGTTCGCTGTCACGATATACCAATTGGAATTTTGGGCCGAAAGTGAGAGGAGCATATACATCATAATCCACACTCACATTGTAGCTTTTTTGCAAGTCCATCTTCTGACAGTGCATCCTGATGGTATCTACTGCCACATCAATCTGCTTGGGTATCTTTCGGATAAGGCCTCCCAGATCCTCTACTTTGCTGAAGGTGGCTCCACGGTTGGCAGATGTTTCTTTTGATGCCAGATAGTATGAGGTGATGCCAGCAGCCTTTAGAGTCAATGTCTGAGTTTCACGAATGACTGATGGCGCATCCGAATATTTACTGGTCAGAGTAAGTTGCGTTTTAGCCTCGCTTGCCATCTCGTTGTTTGCTGTGAGGAAGATCAGCGGATTATCCAAATCCAACACTACTTCCGGGTCATTCAGGAAGTCGGGAAGGTCATTGAGCTTGATAGGATCCAGGCTATTTACCACATGCTGAAGATCGCCCGTAAAGGATTTGAAGACAATATCCTTTGCAAAGGCTGCCTCACCATTGACGTCAATCTGCTCGGGGACGAGTTTGGTATAGTCATTTCCATTCTGATAAAACTGAACGAGACGCTCCTTTTCATTGAGCAGGGATGTCATGTCGAAATCATCTGTTTCGAGACGTATCGTACCAAGGAGAGAGAATGAGCCTTTCACTATGGCTGAATGGCTTGCCCTATCATACTGGAAATCCTCACCTTCCACTAAGCCTCCTACATAGATTTCTATCTTCATACCCTTCTGTACGTCAAACATATTCTCGTCGGGAGTCGTCTCATTTTCTTTGGTCAACTCAATCGTACCCTCACTTCCTATACTTGGTACGGCTTTGCCCTGGAAGTGACAAGAGTCAACCGAAAGGAATGAAGGAACTTTGAGATTCAATCCATCGGCATGCATATACCTCATGTAGGCAGGAACTCCCGATACGGCCAGATCCAAGGTGATTTTATTGCTCTCAATCTCAACAGATTCTATACGCAACACATCATTGGAGATATTGGAGGCTTTCGCTACATTGATGTCGTATTTGGCGTCATTCTCACCAATCTTATACAGATATTTCTTGTTGACGAGCGTGAAATCAATCTGCTGACCTTGATATTCGAACTGGATTTGTTTGTTACGCATCCTTATCCTTTTCCCGTTTTGATCCAATATATTCATTACATCCAACGTGGTATGAAAGGATGTTGCCGTTGGTTGGGTAATACGAATCTCCTTGATTTTAACAGGATCTACATGCGCATTTCCACTCTGCTTCACACAGAAAATGCTATCACGAAGGGATGAATCATATACGACCTGTACCACTCCATCCTCTTTCAGATCCATGATGTTTTTCATCAAGATATCGCCTGTACTGCAGGCGGGAAAAGTGAGATCGGCATTCGTGCCCAACGTGTAATTTACGTCTTTCAGGTCATATTTGTCATCTACACAACCACTCAGAGCTAAAGACAAGGACAGTGCGACACCCACTTTGAAAACATTGTGTTGTTTTTGCATTGTGTACTATGTTTTATAAAAGTAACTCCTACTTAAAAAAACACATCCTCGCGACAGAAGACCATCGTGAGGATATGTATCATATTGTAAATGTGATTATTCCCAGCCCAATGCACTTGCACCAAGAACGGCTGCATTGGCATTCATCAAACCAGAAACGAGGAACTTAGCCTTGCCCTTGAAGATCTTCAGAACACTATTGTTGTAAGCCTCCTCGATAGGCTTCATAATCAGGTCACCTGCCTTACACAGACCACCAAAGAAAATAAAGGCCTCGGGTGAAGAGAAGGCTGCAAAATCTGCACAAGCCTCGCCCAACATCTTGCCTGTGAACTGGAATATTTCATTGGCAACCTCGTCACCTTTGCCAGCTGCAATGGATACATCCAAGGATTCCAACTGATCAGCAGGTTTGTCGCGTAACAAAGAGGGACGATCCGTAGTAGCGAGAATCTCACGAGCGGTACGGGCTACACCTGTGGCCGAGCAATAAGCCTCCAGACAACCTTTGCGACCACATCCGCAGAGACGGCCGTTTTCAGAACGATCCATAATCACGTGGCCCAACTCACCGGCAAAGCCGTCGCAACCATATACCAATTGGCCGTTGATGACAATACCTGAACCGACACCAGTACCCAGGGTGATGACAATAAAGTTCTTCATTCCTCGGGCTGCACCATAGGCCATTTCTCCCATAGCGGCAGCATTGGCATCATTGGTCAATTTTACAGGAATGCCTACTAAATCAGAGAACATTTTAGCCAAGGGAATTACTCCACTGTGAGCCCATGGAAGGTTGGGAGCGAATTCGATGGTGCCATTGTAATAATTACCATTGGGCGCACCGATACCCATACCCTGAATCTGATCAATACCGCCTACTTGCTCCACGATGGGTTTCAGACAAGCCACACCAGCTTCCACAAATTCCTCTGCTGTCTTATATTGTTGAGTCTTGATGGAATCTTGTGCCACTACTTCACCACGTGCATTCACGATTCCAAATACTGTGTTGGTACCACCCAGGTCCACACCAATTACATAAGGTTTTACTCTGTCCATTTTTATGAATTATTAATGTTATTATAGATAAAAAACTAATATCGAATGTACAAAGGTAGCAAATTAGATTTACAAATCCGTATATTTTGAACAAAAATGTGTGATAACTCAGAAAAAAACACGAAATTTGCAAACAATTTCAATATGTGGTTAGAGCCAATTACTACTTTTAGCCTTATAATTAAAGGTTTAATCGTCGGAATCATTGCCAGCGCACCTATGGGGCCTGTGGGAGTGCTTACCGTCCAACGTACTTTGAACAAGGGACGCTGGTATGGGTTTGTCACTGGTATAGGTGCTGCCCTCAGTGACCTTATCTATGCGTTGATGACAGGACTGGGAATGAGTATTGTCATTGACTTCATTCAGGACCCGGAAAATCGATTATACATGAGGGTCATAGGAAGTATTCTCCTGTTTGGCTTCGGGCTATATACCTATCTCTCGCGACCTGCTCCTATGCGTCCAACAAGTAACAACAAAGGCACTTTGGCCCACAATATGTTTACTGGTTTTCTGGTCACGTTTGGCAATCCACTGATTGTTTTCCTTTTTGTAGCCTTGTTTGCACGTTTCGATTTTATTCAGAATGGGCATCGTATCAGCCAGACTATTGGATTCCTTTCGATAGTGGCAGGAGCACTCCTCTGGTGGTTTGCCCTTTCAACTATCATTGATAAAGTTAGAACACGTTTCCATATCGAGACAATTCGTCGCATCAACCGTGTCTTCGGACTTATTGTTATCTTTGCCTCGGTGATTGGACTGATGTATGCCCTTTTTTGAAGCACCATGTATATCGCCCAAAAATTACGCAAGCAGAACATTACAGGATATTTGCTGTATATGTTTCAGGTTGAAGACACATTGAGGGCCTATGGATTGGACTTGGAAAGGATTAAACAGGAATATCTCGTGCGTTTCGATTATACAACAGACCAGCAGGCCGAAGTGACTCAGTGGTATGCCAATCTGATACAAATGATGCGGGAAGAGGGTGTCACACAATCAGGGCACTTGCAAATTCTGAGGAATACCATTATCTTGTTGACTGATCGTCATGCCGAGCTGCTCAACGATCCCAAACAACCATTCTACAATACGACCTACTACAAGGCATTACCTGCCATTGTCGAGTTGCGCGCACATGGCACGAACAAAGACAAGAGTGAAATAGAGAACTGTCTGGATGCCTTGTATGGCATCACATTATTGAAAATGCAAGGCAAGGAAGTTTCGGAAGGAACCTTGCTTGCCATCCGCCCCATCATCCACCTATTGGAGATGCTAAGCCAATTGTACACACAAGAATCATGAACCAGGAAATAGAAAGAAGAAGAACTTTTGCAATCATCTCGCATCCCGATGCCGGTAAGACTACCCTCACGGAGAAACTGCTCCTTTTCGGAGGACAGATTCAGGTCGCAGGTGCCGTCAAAAGCAATAAAATCAAGAAGACAGCCACGAGTGACTGGATGGATATCGAGAAACAACGTGGAATCTCAGTCACCACCTCTGTCATGGAGTTTGATTACCAGGATTACAAGGTGAACATTCTTGATACCCCAGGTCACCAGGACTTTGCCGAAGATACTTTCCGTACCCTCACGGCAGTGGATAGTGCCATCATCGTGGTGGATAGTGCAAAGGGAGTAGAGACTCAGACACGCAAGTTGATGACCGTGTGCCGAATGCGCAAGACTCCTGTCATCATTTTCATTAACAAAATGGATCGTGAGGGGCGTGATCCCTTTGATCTGTTGGATGAACTGGAAGAAGAATTGCAGATCAAGGTACGTCCCCTTTCTTGGCCCATCAACCAAGGAATTCATTTCAAGGGCGTGTATAACATCTACGAGCAAGGATTGAACCTCTTTACTCCCAACAAACAGAAAGTAACAGAGAAAGTGGCCATTGACATAAATGGGCCAGAACTGGAATCCCATGTAGGAAAAGCAGATGCCGACAAACTAAGAGAAGACTTGGAACTGGTAGATGGGGTCTATCCCGCTTTCGATGTGCAGAACTACCTCGATGCTGAGGTGGCACCTGTCTTCTTTGGGTCGGCTCTCAACAACTTTGGTGTGCAGGAACTGCTTGACTGTTTCGTGCAGATTGCGCCACATCCACGACCTGTCATGGCCGAGGAACGTATGGTATCTCCCGAGGAGAACAAATTCAGCGGTTTTGTATTCAAGATTACAGCAAACATAGACCCGAACCATCGTTCGTGTATCGCTTTCTGCAAGGTTTGCTCAGGGAAATTCATACGCAATGCTCCCTATCTACATGTAAGACAGGGCAAGACCGTCCGCTTCAGTAGCCCCACACAATTCATGGCCCAACGCAAGAGTACCATCGAGGAGGCATGGCCTGGGGATATTGTTGGTCTTCCCGACAATGGTATTTTCAAGATAGGTGACACCCTCACCGAAGGAGAAGAGATTCATTTCCGTGGACTTCCAAGTTTCAGCCCGGAGATGTTTAAGTATATCGAGAATGCTGACCCGATGAAAACCAAACAGTTGCAAAAAGGAATTGAGCAACTGATGGACGAAGGTGTGGCTCAGCTCTTCGTCAACCAATTTAATGGTCGAAAGATTATAGGTACAGTTGGCCAGTTGCAGTTTGAGGTCATACAGTACCGTCTGGAAAACGAATACAATGCCAAATGCCGCTGGGAACCCGTCAGTCTGTACAAGGCTTGCTGGATAGAAAGTGATGATGTGGCACAGTTGGAAGCCTTCAAGAAGAGAAAATATCAATATATGGCCAAGGACAGGGAAGGTCGCGATGTATTCCTGGCCGATAGTGGGTATGTACTCACTATGGCTCAACAGGATTTCGAGCATATCCGTTTCCATTTTACAAGTGAATTCTAATGAACTGCGACATTGACATCAAGAATGCGGTAGAGTGTATGCGCAAGGGGGGCATCATCCTCTATCCTACTGACACGATTTGGGGTATCGGATGTGATGCCACAAATGCCGAGGCGGTAAAACGCATCTATGAGATTAAGCAACGTGAAGATTCCAAGGCACTCATTTGCTTGGTGGATAGTGCAGATCGTATGCAACGCTATTTCCGCAAGGTACCCGATGTGGCTTGGGATTTGGTGGATTGTGCGGATCGTCCCCTCACCCTCATTCTGGATGGGGCTGCCAATGTGGCTCCCAATCTATTGGCCGAGGATGGAAGTTTGGGAATCCGGGTGACACACGAAGATTTCAGCCGCCAGATATGCTACCGCTTTCAGAAGGCTATCGTCAGCACGAGTGCCAACATCAGCGGAGAACCCTCCCCCAAAAACTTCTACGACATCCCTGAATCCATTACTTCCCAGATGGATTACATCTGCAGTTTTCGCAGGGGAGAGAAAGGCAATGCCCAGCCCAGCCAGATTATCCGTATCGGGCTTGATGGTGAAGTGAAGATTATCCGCAAATGACACTACGGGACCTTCAGGCATCAGTTATCCGTTGGCGAAGGAGTCATCTGAGCTCCAGCCAACTCATGATCATCCTCAGCCTGATTGTGGGCGTGTTCTCTGCCTTGGCAGGCCTTTTGCTCAAGGAACTCATCTTGCAGATAGAGCATTTGCTTACCCACGAATTTGCCATTACCCAAGCCAACTGGCTCTATCTGATCTATCCTGTAGTAGGCATCTTATTGTCCATGCTTTTCATCCGCTACATCGTGCGTGATGATATAGGACATGGTGTTACAAAAATCCTCTTCGCCCTTGCACGAAAGCAAAGTCGTATCAGAGCTCATAACACATGGACCTCCATCGTGGCAAGTGCAATTACCATTGGCTTTGGAGGTTCGGTAGGAGCCGAGGCCCCTATTGTCCTTACTGGATCAGCCATAGGCAGTAATTTGGGACATACCTTCCGACTGTCCGGCAAGCAGATGATGGTCTTGGTGGGATGTGGAGCAGCAGGTGCTGTGGCTGGTATTTTCAAGGCTCCTATAGCAGGTCTCGTATTCGTACTCGAGGTATTGATGATCGACCTTACGATGAGCGCACTTCTTCCCTTGCTGGTCAGTTGTGTGACAGCAGCTGCTATCGTATTTGCTTTCACGGGTACTGGCACCATCTTCGAGTTTCACCTACAGGATGCATTTCAGATAGGCAGGGTACCAGCCTATATTCTGTTAGGCATTGCTTGTGGATTGGTGGCCTTATATTTCACCCGCACAATGAACCGTCTGGAAGGATTCTTTCGCAAGATCAAGGACCCATATTACAAACTCATTATAGGAGGAGCAATGCTCAGCCTCCTTATCTACCTTTTCCCACCTCTGTATGGTGAGGGATATGATCTCATCCACCTGTTGCTGAATGGTAATGGGACGGAAGAATGGGCAACGGCTATGAACAGGTCGTTCTTCTATGGTCACACCCACCTGTTGCTACTCTATCTTGTTCTGATTATCCTTTTCAAGGTTGTTGCATCTACCGCAACCAATGGTGGTGGCGGATGTGGCGGAATCTTTGCCCCCAGTCTGTTCTTAGGTTGTGTATGCGGCTTCGTCTTCAGCCGGATATGGAATATGAACGAGGTAATGGGAGTTTACGTTCCTGAACATAACTTTGCCATGTTGGGTATGTGTGGCTTGATGAGTGGCGTTATGCACGCTCCTCTGACTGGAATTTTCCTGATTGCGGAACTGACAGGTGGTTACGGCTTGTTCATGCCGCTCATGATTGTAGCTGTGTGTGCCTATCTTACGATCAAGGCGTTCGAGCCTCATAGTATCTATGCTATGCGATTGGCTCAACGAGGGGAACTTCTCACGCATCATGCAGACCATTCCATCCTCACCCTGATGAGTATGGATAGTGTCATCCAGCACTATGGCAAGGTGCTCTATCCCGATATGACCTTGGCGGATGTGGCTTCACAGGTCAGTACCAGCCTGAACCATGTTTTCCCTGTAGTAAACGGCCAACAGCAACTGGTAGGCATTGTCTATCTGGATGACATACGTCACTTGATATTCCGAAGTGAACTGCATCGGGAATTCCGTGTTTCACAACTGATGAAGAAGCCCATCGTTTGTCTCAACGTAAACGATTCCATGGATTATATCGTGCGTATGTTCGATCAGACAGGCATGTGGACTCTTCCGGTAGTGGATGCAGAAGGATTGTTTGTGGGCTTTATCCGCAAAAGTTCCATCCTGACCAAATACCGTCAGTTATTGGCCGACTTCTCTACGGATTGAGACAGGCTCGCTACCCCTTCGTATTGCCACTAACAGTAGGAATAGATAGAACAGGACAACACCCCAGGCAGGAGGGTATATACTGTCCACCGTAATACCTGGCAAAGTGGACCACCAAGTAACCAGTTTGCACGTAAATCCAACCACTTTGGAAAGTACTGACACACCAAGTGCACAAGGAAAAATCAGGAGGGGCAGGGAAACATAGATAATCAGCATAGTGAGAGGTATCAGCAATATATTTATCAGGATACCCGTTAGAGGAACCACATGGAAATAGTAGGCTGAAAGAGGGAGTGTCCCTAATTGTGCCACAAAGGACACGAGTACCACATCCACTCCCCAGTTTACGACTCTCCCCCACTTACGAGATGGAGATTGATTGCGGGAAGTATCAAATACCACCAATGAAAGAACCGCAATGTATGACAACTGAAAACCGATGTCATACAGGTTCATAGGGTCTATCCATAGCATAAGAAGGGCACTCAGGGCAAGAATATGCAATCTTGCTGATATACGGCTCGGGTCAGAGACAAGAGCATAGAAACGCGAAGAGAGCGTAAAACCCATAATCACCGTCAGCATCATACTGGCCCTCACCAACGATGGAGAGAAGCCTGTCAGCCATGCATATCCCCATATCAGCAATAGAAGAGGAGGATAGGAGAACCAACGCCAGGAGGTATAGCGTACCCAACGCACGATGATGGCATACATCAATCCGTAGAGGATTCCCAAATGCATACCGCTCAATGCCAACAGATGACTCCCTCCCACCATACGGAATGCCGAGCGTGTGGCCGAGTCTAACCATACTTTGTTTCCTAATACAATGCTGGAAACCAATCCAAGGGCCTCCCCTTTCAGGCCCTCCTGTCGTAATTGGCCTATCAATGATTCGTTATAGCCTTCAGCAGCCCTCCGCAGGGGAGCGAAGAACGATTCCCAGTCTATCTGTAAATTGATGCGAGCTGCCCCTACAAACAGCCATGTGACAAGAACAGCTACCTCATACCATCTGCCACGTGCGTGACGTGCTACAGTAGTGAGGAATAATACAGCCAATGCACCAAATACATACCACGGCTGGGGACTCATCCTCCCGATCATCAGGCCGACGATATAGGAAAGACAGGCCCATACCAAGGGAGTCCTGATCATCTATAGTGAACGAAGCTCTTCGCAGATTTCCGAGGGGTTCGGATGTCCGAAGATGGCACTTCCAGCCACCAATACATCCGCTCCTGCCCTACGTACTTCCGAGGCATTCTCGCGTGTGATTCCTCCATCCACCTCGATGAGTGCATGGCTGCCCGTTCTTTCAATCATCTCACGCAGAAGGCGAATCTTATCCAGGGTTCGAGGAATGAACAACTGTCCTCCAAAACCCGGATTGACACTCATCAGCAAGACTAAATCCACATCCTGAATCACTTCCTCCAGCACGCTCACAGGTGTACTGGGGCATAGCGTCACGCCAGCCTTCATACCCGCTTCATGAATCTCCAGTATCACACGTTGCAGATGGGTGCAGGCCTCATAGTGCACATTCATTATGTAGGCGCCCAATGCCTTCACTTCCATGATGTATTTCTCAGGTTTTACTATCATCAGATGTACATCCAATGGTTTCTGACAAATACGCGAAACCGCTTTCAATACAGGAAATCCAAACGAGATATTAGGCACGAAGACACCATCCATCACATCCAGATGAAGCCAGTCAGCACAACTCTTGTTGAACCACTCCATCTCCGACCTCAAGTCAGAGAAATCAGCAGCCAGCAGAGAGGGAGACAACATAACCTTCTGCATCAGAAAGTGGTTGGGGGATGTAGGCACGAGCCATTTCACGAACGCGAGCCAGCAAGGCTGCACTGGGTTGGATAAAGGGAAGGTGTAAAGTTTGATCCATAGGCATACACGAATATGTTGTTTGTTTGATACTAATAGAACGTATTACTTCCCGAATTATTGTACCATCCTCCTTCGAATTGCAGAATTATTTTCCATTGCATACGAAATTTATTCGTACCTTTGCAATGAATTAACATGTAACATGCCTTGATCTATGAAAGCACGCATTTTAACTTTAGGCTTGTCAATCTGTGCATTAGGTGTTTCGGCACAGGATATCAAGTTGCCAAGTCCCGACATGAAAGCCAAATCCTCAACCGTTATTGATGCTTTGGCAAAGCGTCATAGTACACGTGAGTTTGCCTCCACCCCACTATCTGACCAGGAACTGAGCAACTTGTGTTGGGCAGCATGTGGAGTGACCAGGGACGGGAATTATCGTACTGCACCTTCGGCAATGAA
>DCHV01000007.1:16235-25150 GCA_002314945.1 Prevotellaceae bacterium UBA1743 | reverse complement strand
GCTATGCAGATGGGATGTGTAGATGCTGGCAACATAAGTGAGAACATCAACCTGTATTGCCAGTCGGTAGGTCTTGTTACCGTCCCTCGTGCCACACATGACACAGAGGGCATTTGCTCCCTGCTTGGCTTCACCGACAAGCAACTGCCAATCATGAACAACCCTGTGGGATATCCTAAGGAATAAACACCTGAAATAATGTTCTACATAGAATTTTTCATATACTACCTTTTGGCCATCAATATTGTCACATTCATTGTGTATGGCATTGACAAACTGAAGGCGAGGAAGGGATCGTGGCGAATACCTGAAGCTACCTTACTCATGTTTGCAGTATTAGGAGGCAGCATCGGTGCATGGATCGGAATGATGATGTGGAGGCACAAGACCAAACACTTGAAATTCATGATTGGTGTTCCTGCAATACTACTCATCCAGATAGGATTGCTTGTATATGTTTATATGAATTACTAAGGATAAAAAAGTTGTAACAATATTTTCGACTTTTTATAGGAAGGTCATCTTTCCTCCCCCTCTTATTTTTAATCACGCATTGAACAAAAAACGGATAATATATTTCCATGAGTCTGCATTTTGCCTTACATTTGCAGTAATTTCAAAAAATCATTTATCAATCATATATGGAGATTCTAAAATTCAATCCTATTTTCAAGCCTACTTTGTGGGGATCGGAAACGTGGGTGGTATCTGCTGTACAAGGTTCAGAATCCGTGGTTCTATCAGGTGAATATCGAGGTTTGACCTTGCCTGAGGTAGTGAAGGAGTTTGGTGCATCCTTCTTGGGAGAAAAGAACTATGAGCGATTCGGCAACGACTTTCCTTTGCTCATCAAGTTTATTGATGCCCGGCAAGACTTATCTATCCAGGTACATCCCGATGATGTACTGAGCAAGCAACGCCATGGAAAGATGGGGAAAAACGAGATGTGGTATGTGGTGAATGCTGACCGAGGCAGCCAACTGATTGCAGGTTTCCGTCGTGAGACTGCCATCTCTGACTATGCGCGTAAGGTGCAGGACGGAAGCATCGAGGATGACTTGAACAAGGTGCCTGTACTTCCAGGTGACTGCTTCTATATCCCAGCTGGACGTGTACATGGAATAGGAGCTGGTATGGTGATTGCCGAAATACAGCAGACAAGTGATGTCACATACCGAATTTATGATTACTTACGTCGTGATCGCGAAGGAAACCTCCGCCAATTACACACCGATCTGGCTCTGGAAGCAATCAATTTCAATGACATTACCGACGATCCCAAAATTCGCTATACTGAATTGCGCAACGAGGTGGTGCAGCTTGTCGCATGTCCCTTCTTCACCACAAATGAGATAAAACTCGACCATGCCATCGTACGTTCCTACGACGACAATGATTCATTCCGTGTCTATATGTGTCTGGAAGGCGCTTGTTGCTTCCTCTCACCCGACGGACAAGGCATCTTCCTCCATCACGGAGAGTCATTGGTAGTGCCGGCCGCCATGTCCAGTGTATCACTGATTCCCGACGGCACGGCAAAATTATTGGAAAGTTACGTAGAGTAACCTCAGCCGATAATCCATTTGCTGCCTGGTATATAAGTCACTATCTTGGTGACAATATAGCAGGTGGCAAAAGTGCTGAGAGCAATACAGGGAATGGCCCATCCCACATACATTCTTGGGCCTATGATACCTGAGTACATCACCAAGAAGAACATGTGCATCAAATACATGCCAAAGCTGATTCTGCTGGCATCCTTCACAAATGCATAATCACGGCAAGGCTTGTGTATAGTGGTACAAAGCAGGAAGAAGCCGAAGGTAAGCAGCACTACATTGGGAGTGCAGAAACACCATGCAATCTCCATCATACTTGCATCCTGTACTGTGCCAACTTCAATCTGAACATAGAAACTCAGTATCGTGACAATTGCACCAATAATGACACATGGCAATCCCACTGCCCAACGCTTGGCGTCACTCCAATGAATATGGAAGCGGATATAGTGGCCCAAAACAAGGTAACCCACATAACCGGCAAAGGGAAACAGCAGATGGTAATGATTCCAGAATACAATGCCGAACACATCACCTACAAAGCGTTCGAAGAAGGAGATAGTGGTACTCAAGAGGAAGAGGCTGAGGAAGAACAGTTCCTGTTTCTTGGTGGAATGCCTCAGCCAGGGTGAAATCATTGGAATGAGGAGATAGAGACTCAGGAGAGGGTAGAGGAACCACAGATGTCCACCTGCACCAGGAAAATTCAGGGGAATATAGAGCAAATCCTTTATGGCTTGGCTCGTCGTAGTACCATCCCAAAGCAGAGGTAACGCACTATATAATATCATGAAAAAGACCATAGGAGGCACAATACGCAGAGCACGACGTTTGTAAAACTCGCCCCAACTCTGGTTCTCGCGCATAGGACAAAGCAGATAAGCCGAGGTAATCATGAACAAGGGCACACTCATCCTGCAGAAACCATCCAGCAACGCTACCCAGAAATGGGCATCCTCTGTCATGATCTTGCTTACTACACTTACCATTTCGCCTACAGGTGCGCCCTCTACAGGAGCCAAATAGAAATTCTCTGAAGAATGCACGATCATCACCATCAGACATGCTATCACTCTCACATAATCAAGGAATACGATTCGCTCTTTTTCCATATTTTCTGTATTATTCTTTTTGGATTTGACATTGGATGCTGTTACCGCCAAAAACGTGACGTAATGTCCGTAAACGTGCCGTCTGCTTCCTTGCGATACAATCGTTGGTTGGTGGTGGGATTTTTCAAGGGACCTAAATGTGCTATATACGGGCCTACCTTGATGTAATCAAACAAATTCTTATCTACCCCTGGGGCTACACAAGTGCGTCCTGTGTACCATCCTGTTTTCAACTGCGGATAGCGATTGTGAATATAGGCAGACAACCGACATACTTCCTGAGGTTCCGCATCACCTCCCATAAAGGCAATGCAGGTAATCTCCTGTCCGTATTGTTGCACAAACGCATCCAGCACTGTTTCAGTCAGTTCAGTGCCCACATCGCCCCATAGGAATTTGCTATGACAACCAGGACAGCGACACGGGCAGTTACTGATGTTCACTGCCAGTGTCACTTCGTCCGGTATTTCCTGAAATACAATGCCCTCGTTGACGTATTTCATTCTTGGCAATTCAACTTTTGGCTACCTGCATAATATCTGCGCTGTGCTTCCTCCTGACGTGCACTGGAGAAATTGCTCACGCGCTTCAGGTAACCAATCACGCGGGTCAGGTAATCCACGTTCTTTGAATGACAATGGGGACACTCATGCAAATATCGTTTGTCGATGGTTCCACATTCATTACAGATAGTATTGGGCACATTGAAAGTAAAGTAGTTGCATCCTTCCTTTGATGCCACACGCAGCAACTGACGATATTGTTGTTGCGACAAATGTTCCTCGAGATTCATGTGCAGAGCCGATCCACCTGTCAGATGTTGGATATAGGGTGCGCCATGCAGCTTAAATTTATCAATGATATTCAACGACTCATCCTCCACTACATAGAAGTATGAGTTATAGCAATCACGTGGTACAAAATAGCCGTCCTCACGATCCCACTTAGCATGTTTTACACCCACATTCTCTGCAGGAATCATTTCGCAGTTGAACATCAGTTCCTTGGTACGATATTCCTTGTTCTTCTTCTCCACGACACCCAAAATAGTCTGTACGAACTTCAGGTATTCAGGATTATCATTGATCTTTAAGCCCATGAACTCAGCTGCTTCTACAATGCCATTCACTCCAATGGTCAGGTATTGGCGGCTCATGTTGATATAACCTGAATCGAACAGAGGCAGCATTCCGTTCTTCTGCAAGTCTTTCAGATTCTCATTGTATGCGGTTTGTACTTTATGACAGAGATCTACAACACCCTCCAAGTATTCCACATAGTCAATCTTGTGGTTGATAGCATACTGTACACAACGGTTGATATTGATGGTCAATACACTCTTGCTACCTGTGCTCACACCACCTGCGCCCAACGTATAGGAGAAACCATTATCCTGGATTTCGTTTCTCAGACGGCAACAGCTGGACAGAGAATCAGCATTATCAGAAAGATAGGTGAAGAAACTATGTCCGTCGGCATACATCTGTGCAGTAAAGTCACCATATTCCTTATCCTTGACATCTCCATTCTCCGACAACAGGGCCATGGTCTCTACAGGGAAGGTCAGCACTGTCTTGGTACGCTCTTGGTTGAACCAACGCATGAAACGCTTCTGCAACCAGTTCAAACCATCCCAATCAGGCTGTGTACCATCGGGGAAATAGAAATTGTCAAACAATGACTCGAAGTAGTATTTATCATAATAGGCTACGTTCCAGAACACAGCCTGGAAATTGCGAGCACCAGTCGGCTGGTTGATGGAATACACTATCTGCTCAAAACAATCGGTAATCACCTTGTCCAGGGTGCGTTTCTTGAGTGAGTTGTCTGCTTGCATCTCGGGATGTGTCCAATAGTCCTGACCATATTCCTTACCAATGAAATAATTCATATACATCAGGAACTCGGGGGTGGCACAGGCACCCGACAACATGGAACTAACGATGAATACCATGTTCACAAAGCCTCCACAGAAACTCTTCAAGTTGGTGGGAGCTGTTGAATTTCCGCCTATTCCAGTTGTTCCATTCAGCAACCAGGGATACATGGTGATAGAGGCACAGTAGTTGGCCAAGGATGTCTCGTCATTCTTATAAATGAAATGGTGTTCCAGCAAATCGATGTATCGGTCTGCCAGCTCCTTGCTATACATCTTCTTGATACGCTCTACCAGCATACGACGATTGAGTCGGATAAAGCCTTTTTTGGGCAATTCGCCTATCAAAGTTGCAATGTTTTTATGCTCTACGTTAGCATTGGCATCAAACTTTGAGCCAGTAGCCGCATTCGAGGCAACGACATATTCATTCAGGAACTGTACTTTCTCCAATGTGTCACGATCCTCGCTATGACTGTGACGATAGATGATGAACGAGCGAGCCACATTGTAATACCCTTCGCGCATCAAGGCTTCCTCCACCTGATTCTGTATTTCCTCCACCGTAATATCGTTCTGGATATTCAGATGAGTCAGGATTTTCGAGATGCCGACAAGGTCTATACTCTCGTTCACTGAATTGAATGCCTTGGTGATGGCATTCATGATTTTGTCAAGCGAAAACTGAACCTCTTCGCCGTTTCTCTTTTTAATGGTGAATTTCTTCTCTTCCATGTTATATGTTTTCTATTTTGTGTAATCTACTTTTTTCATAGTTTTCCATTTCTAAACACACTTTACCTGATTATCAATATGTTAACATTTTTGATAAGGAGAAAAGTTGTCCAAAACGGTCAACTACCGTCGGCAAAGTTACAACAAAATAAATCATTTCTGCAAATGTTCCTGCAAAAAAAATCACTTCTTCACGAAGTTTTTTTTCACCTCATTGAACACTTTATTCACCCTCACAAGCATATCCTTTTCATTATCCATAAGTTGCCAAATCTGGTGCAGTTTTTTCTCATTTTTGCTTCCAGGCACCCATAATTTCAGATAACCTTGTCTGCCGTATTTTTCATGCAGATGTTGCATACAACGAGCCACATGTTGTTCGTCTGAAAGAGTAGGGTAATGCGCAAAACCATATTGCAAGGTACGCAGGAGGATGATGTCAAAATCAATATCACGATCAGCTTCTGCCACAATTCTACCATATTCCGATCGTGGAGGGCGAGTGGCCGAAGCCCGATGATCCTCGACGGCTTCTGCCATCATACGCAATTGATCTGCGGTAAACCATTCCTTGAGCCGGCTATCATTCAGTAAGATCTGAGCCGAAACCAAATGGTGGGTTGCACGATCCTTCACCAACCCCACATCATGGTAGGCAGCAATAGTATAAACCATCGCTTCATCCACTCCATATGAATTGGCCAAAAGCATACTTTCTGCTATGACACGTTCAACATGAGTACGATTGTGTGCTGCATCAAACGTATCATAGCGCGGAAGTATCGTTTCGTAAATGTATCTTTTCAGATCTTCGTTGATTGTCATTTACATCTATTTATCGAAATAGGACAGAGCCTTTAGTTTCTCAATGATGTCTATCAGATACCTACCACCTGTCAGGCTCCAACGCCAATCCATAGCATTGAGAACGTTCACGGTGAAATCCAACGAGGGAGAATTCATGACATAGTTGCTATGCCCTCCATAGGCCAACATAGTAGTGACGTATGGATTCAGGTGATTGTCTTGCAATGCTTCCTCCAGACGATGCTGAAACTCTTGTTCTGATACCAGATGGATTGTCAAGCCGCATCGGCGCATGATAGCCACCATATCATCAATATAGATACGATGGTTGTTGAAAGGATGAAATACCGTAAAATTATCCGGTGTGCGAGCCAGTGTCAACACAGCCTCTGCCGTATCATCAATAGGAGCCATCTCGATATCTGCATGGAGGTGACTTGCAGGGATGCAACCAAGCAACACATACGCTCTCATACGTGCCATGAAACCATTGTTCTCCAGATTGACCTGAAACTCTCCATCGGAGAATCGGGGCATCAAGTTGCCCAGACGCATGATTTTTGCCTTGAGCCCACGACTTACAGCTTCCAAGATGGCTCGCTCTGCCATGAATTTGCTCTGCTGATACTTGGTCATGAGATCCTGGCCGAAGAACAGTTCACTTTCCGTCATGATATGGGGTGCTTGGTGGCTGAACGTACCAGAAATGCTATGTGTGGAAGTATGTACCAACCGTGCTCCTGTCTGCATACAGTATTCAATCAGACGTTCTGCACCAGCAAGGTTGATTTTCTCGATGGCATCGCCAGCTGCAAAATGCTTCACGTTGGCAGCACAATTGATGACAGTATCAACCTTTATGGATATGAGCTTATCCACGATTCCTTCATCCGTCATGTCGCCCTCAATGATCATCAGACGATTGCCGATGAGGGATGCGAACGTAGTGTCGAAGTAGTACATCAACATGGATTTCAGACGCATCTCGCAACTGACGTTGTCCTTGGTGCGCACAAGACAATACACTTTCCCCTCGGCTGAGGTTAGCAACCTGTGCAAAATATGCACACCTAAATAACCTGTAGCACCCAGAAGAAGGACATCACCGACTGAATGATCCTCGAGAGAATCGTAATCGCCTATGCAATCGATAGAGTTGGTTGAGAGTATCTTGTTGATGGTGGAATAGTCATATCCGTCAGCACCTGTCGTGGGTAGTGTCTGTTCGCTTTGGTCTTCTGCCACATCGGCAATCGCATCAGTGATTTGCACACTACTGCAACCAGCCTGAAAACCATCCATAAAGGCAGCCATAGTACGAGGGGTGGGATATTTGAACACATCACCATACGTCACTCTGATACCTGCTTCCGAGAGTTTGACAATGAGTTTCATCACCATCAGGGATGTACCACCCAGGAGGAAGAAGGAACTATTACGACCGATTTTGTCATCTGTACCCAGGATTGCAGCAAAAGCATCGGCAATCTTGGCCTCTACCTCGCCCTCCACAGACTCAAAGACATCCGATACGGCAGCTGCCAATTTTGGTTCAGGCAACCGCTTTGTATCTATTTTCCCATTAGGAGTGAGTGGCATTGTGTCGAGACGCATCACAGCATCTGGCACCATATAGCCCGTAAGGAAGGAGGACAGATGCTGTTTCATCGCCTCTTCGTCGATAGCAACGGAAGAGGTGTAATAGGCACATAAGTGTTGCGAACCGCCCAATTCACGTACCACAGCCACTGCTCCTGTTACCTCTTCGTAACGTTTCATGACACTCTCTACTTCTCCCAACTCGATGCGGAATCCTCTCAGTTTCACCTGAGTGTCAATACGCCCCATGAAGAGCAGGTTGCCATCGTCACTCCATCGTGCAAGGTCACCTGTAAGGTACATCTTCTGTCCAGGCATGAAAGGACAATCCACGAATTTCTTGCGTGTAATGTCTTCCCTGTGCCAATAGCCTCGGGCAATCTGTGATCCTATCAACACCACTTCACCTGCTACACCCATGGGTACAAGATTCCCTGCACTATCCACGATGGCAGATACTGTATTCGGCACGGCACGCCCAATGGGAATGTTGTCGGGCGTATTGTTAGGATCCAATACATAGTAGGAAGAACTTACGGTAAATTCCGTAGGGCCGTAACCGTTGACAATCATTACGTCTGTATCGTACTTACCCGACAATTTCTCGCCACCCATCATGATATAACGAAGTTTCAGGTCGTATGAACTGAGTAACAACATGCCCAACTGAGTTGTGACGACCATGCCATCTATCTCGTGTTCTATTAAATATTTGTATAGGGCATCCGGCTCTTTGCGCAACATTTCCGGAATGATGTGCGACTCAGCTCCTGCAGCAAAGGTAGGCATAAGGTCGATAACAGAAGCATCAAAACTGAAACTTGCATGCTCCGCTACCTTACTGCCCCGAGCCAATCCTTTCAACTGCATATCCCAAGTCACCATATTCATCAATGAGTGGTGCTCTATCATCACACCCTTGGGCTTTCCGGTCGTACCGGAGGTATAAATCATGTAGGCTAAATTCTGGGGACAGGCATTGTTCATCGGCTCTATGGCGGTCTCCCCAAAATCCATATCGTCAAGGAAAAGCACGTTATCTACCTCGAAAGTCCCTTCCTTCTGTTTCGCCTCATAGATGGAATGGGTCGTGAGCAACACCTTGGCCTCGGAGTCCTGAAGCATGTATTCCAGACGATCAATGGGGTACTCGCAATCCATCGGTACGTATGCACCTCCACTCTTCATGACACTCATAAAGGCTATGGGGAACAGACGAGTCCTGGG
>DCHV01000007.1:13857-16157 GCA_002314945.1 Prevotellaceae bacterium UBA1743 | reverse complement strand
ATGTCCGTCATGCGATCCATATCACGATAGGACAGGCTTCCCTCTTCATCCACCACGGCAGTAAGGTCTTCTCCTGATTGTGCATGTTCCTGGAAGAGTGTCACCAGCGTAGCATCTTCCCTCACCTGCATCCTCTCCCCGCTTCCCGTAGCCAAGAGTGTGGCTGCATCGGCCGCGGAGACACAGGGCACGTTCTTCATTCCCGTTGTTGCCTGCAAGGCCATGTGCTCTGCCATCGCTTGGACAGCAGAAACAAACATCGCCATATCGCGGGGAGAATAGAGTGCCTTGTCATATTCCATCTCCAATTCCGTGATAGTACCCTTGGGAGTAATGTTCACACTAATGGGGAATTTGGCCGTATCAGATGCCAGATACGTCATTTCCACCTCACGACCATTAATTTCCATAGCCGAGCTTATCACATCACCTTGATAAACCACCATGATTTGTGGTTTGAGCCCGTATTTCTCAACCAGACGGGTATAGGGGTATTTGTCCTTCGATATGGTCTCCACCACTTGCCTATGCATAGCTTGCACCGCTTCAACCACCGTTCGTTCTCCCGTATGACTCACCAAGGGCAAGGTCTGCACAAACATTCCCATTGCATTAGACAACGAAGTTAGCGACCTTCCGTTTGACACAGTTACCACCGAGAGGTCATTTTCTCTTGTCAACCGATGTAGTGTCTGCATCACAGCTGTCAAGAAATAGGCATTCTCCGTCACTCCACATTCCCTGCAGAAGGTCTGGATAGGTGTACGATCTATTTCTCGTGTTACCTTCCCCACACCAGTTCCCCTTTCCATATCTATGGAGGACAAGGAAGCGGTGGTGACACCTTGCAACAGGTCGTCGAAGTACGTTTCTGCACTCTTGAACTCCTCGCTCTTCTGCCATGCATCGTACATGAGCGAATAGTCGTAGGCAGTGAATGACTCAGCTTTCAAACCGTTTCCTTGCAGGGAAGAGGTAAGTTCTTGGAACAACAGGTTACCGGATCCTCCATCGAAAATGACATGATGAATGTCGGCCAGCAACCAGCAAGTATCCTTGTACTGATATACGGTAAAACGGCATAATGAGTCTGCCAACAAGTCGAAGGGGCGAACCTGTTGCTGGAAGAAACCGATGCCGGGGTCTTCTGGCAACTGTACCATTTCCACCAGCGATTGCTCTGGATTATCCGACTGAGTACTCCTCTTTTGCATCACTTTCCCCTCGTTCATTACCAAACGCACCTTCAGATAGGCATGGGCTTCGATACATTGTTCCACAGCCTTTTTCAATGTGGATCCCTCTACACCTTGCATCTTCAGCAGAACGGGAATGTTGTACTGCAAACTGTCGCGATGCTGTTCCCAATCCAGATACACACCCACTTGATTTTCCGTCAGAGGATAATACTCCTGAATGGGATAGGGTTCTACCTCCTTCGTATCTGATTGCGAACCAATCGCACGTACCCACTGACGGATTGTGGGCGTCTCCAGCATCTTGGCAGAAGGGATGACAAGTCCGCAACGCTTCTCGATCATTACAGCCAAGCGGATGGCCCCTATGGAGGTCATGCCCATTGAGATGAGGTTGGATGTCACGCCAAATTCCTTTGTCCCCAAACTTTCCGATACCACATCAAACAACATCTGTTCGGTTTCGCCCTCTGGAGCCACCATTTCCGCAGCCTTGATTTCGGGTACTGGTAGTTGTCGTATGTCGATTTTTCCGTTGGGAGTCATTGGCATTGCCTCCAATTGTACAAGAGCTGTGGGTACCATGTATGAGGTAAGCGATGTGGCCAGAAATGCTCTCATCTCCTCGGAATCCAGTTTCGTGTCGGCACAGAAATAGCCGCACAGATGCTGAGTGCCCGCTATCTCCTTCACCACTACCACGGGATTCTTCACCCCCTCGTATTTCCCCATCTGGCTCTCTATCTCTCCCAGTTCAATACGGAAGCCTCTCAGTTTCACCTGTGTATCGATACGTCCCATGAAGAGCAACTCGCCATCCTCACTCCATCGTGCGAGATCACCTGTGCGGTACATCTTCTCGTCAGGCATGAAGGGACAATCCACAAACCTCTCGCGTGTAGTATCTTCTCTATGCCAATAGCCACGGGCTATCTGTGGGCCTATCAACACGACTTCACCTGGCATACCCTCTGGCAACAATCTTCCCATTGGATCCACCACGGCCGACACCGTATTGGGAACCGCACGACCAATAGGAATGTTGTCGGGCGTGTTCTTCGGATCCACTACATAGTAGGAAGAACATACCGTAAATTCCGTAGG
>DCHV01000007.1:13419-13763 GCA_002314945.1 Prevotellaceae bacterium UBA1743 | reverse complement strand
TTGAGTTCGTATGAACTGAGTAGCATCATACCCATCTGGGTGGCTAATGTCACGCCCTCGATACGGTTGTCCCTCAGGTAGCGATACAGGGCATCTGGCTCCTTCCTCATCCATTCTGGCAGGATATGCAGTTCGCCTCCTGCCGCTATGGTAGGCATAAGGTCTATGACAGAAGCATCGAAACTGAAACTGGCATGTTCAGCCACCCTCGATTTGCGAACCAGTCCTTTCAACTGCATGTCCCAGGTCACCATATTCATCAATGAGTGGTGCTCTATCATCACGCCCTTGGGCTTCCCGGTCGTACCGGAAGTATAAATCATGTAGGCAAGATTCTCTGGACA
>DCHV01000007.1:11136-13278 GCA_002314945.1 Prevotellaceae bacterium UBA1743 | reverse complement strand
GACTTTGGCATCGGAGTCCTGTAGCATGTATTCCAGACGATCGATGGGGTACTCGCAATCCATCGGTACGTATGCACCACCGCTCTTGAAGACTCCCATGAAGGCTATGGGGAACAGACGGGTTCTGGGTAGCATCAGACCTACGAAAGTGTCCTTGCGGACCCCTCGCTCATAAAGCGCATGAGCCAGGATATCCGTTATGCGATCCATTTCATGATAGGACAGGCTCCCTTCTTCATCCACCACAGCAGTGAGGTCATCTCCCGATTGTGCATATTCCTGGAAGAGTGTCACCAGCGTGGCATCTTTCCTCACTGGCATCACATCACCACGGCTGATACTCATCAGTCGTGCTTCCGTATGTTCATCCACCAGCCTGATACGGGCGGCTATATCCTGCTTGCCCGACTGAAGCATACCCCTCAATACACAGATAAAACTGTCCACGAGCCTTTCTACATAGGTAGGACTGAACATGTCTGCCCTGTATTCTGTACGCACCTGCATCATTCCATCCTTCTTGTACAACTGGATGGCTAAAGGTTCCCCTGTAGCGTTCTCCAACAGCTGTATCATCTCGCATGGTGCACCACACAGCGTCTTTCGTTCCAGCAATTCGTCCTGATAGGTGAAGATGACCCTGCTATCGAGTGCCGTATCGGAACATATCTCGCTGAAAGAATACAAGTCGTGAGCCATACTGCCTGTCAACTGGGTTTTCACCCGTTGCAACATATCTCCCACAAGCGTTTCCTTGTCCCATTTTATCCATACAGGCAGGGTCTTCACCATCATGGCCATAGTCCTGCGACTACGCAATTCCTTTCTGCCATTGTAGATGGTGGCAAAGACACTTTCCTTGGCATGGTTGCAAGAGCCGAGCATATACCCGAAAGCCGACAAGGCGAGTACATTCTCCGTCACGCCAAGGGCAGATGCAGCCTTGCCCATAGTGTCGGCTGTGAGCCCTGTGGGTGTCTCCGTGTGGGCAAACTGTACTGCTGTACCACTGCAATCCGCCTCAGGAAGGCTTGTCTGTTCCACCTCGCCAAACTCCTTCAGGTTCCACTCCCTGCATTCCTGTAGGAAAGAGGTCTTTCTGGCCTCTCCCTCCTCAGCGGCCACATCCAATCCACTCATTTCCTCTCTGGTCACCTCTTCACCATGATAGGCTCTTTCGAGATCCTCTAAGAAGACTCCATTGGAACTTCCATCATAGATGATATGGTGGAAATCTGTGAAAAGCCACTTCCCGCACTCCGTTTCTATCAGTCGGATGCGGAACAAGCGGTCACTCAGGATGTCAAACGGCTGCTCCAGTTTGTCTTTCAGCAACATCAAAGCCCGTTCGCTCATCTTCTCCGTCTGCACGCCGAAAGTGCGGTCTTTTGAGATTCGTTGACAAGGCATTCCCTCATCATCCATATAGATTTCTGTAAAAAGACCCGGATGAGCCTCCACGACCTTCTCCAACGCGCCTGCCATCCGTGGCATCTCTATCTCCTCTCCCAGACGATATAGCATAGGATTGTTGTAGGCTTTCTCCCCCTTGCGTTTCATGCATTCCACATAGATACCCTCCTGCGTCTTGCTCAATCGGCAGGTTGCGGTTTCCCGTAAAGCGGGCACGTCCATTCCCTGATTGTTTGCAATTGCCTCTGCCAACAAGCGTGGAGTCCTGTAGCGATACACCATTCGTGCTGTCAGACGAATGTCGGGACACATATTCTGCAACTGCATCACGCGGATGCTGTCGCCTCCCAACTCGAAGAAATCATCGTCTATGCCCAATGGAGCCATACCCAACGAAGTCTCGTAAGCCGTACATATCTGCTTCTGCAAGTCATTTTCCGGAAGTGCCACAGTACGTTCTGTCTTCAAACCGCGAGTTTGCGGAGATTGCAGGGCATTCATGTCAAGTTTTCCGTTTATATTCAGCGGCAGAGCATCCATTCGCACAAAATAGATAGGAATCATATAGATGGGTAATGACGAACCCAGATATTTGCGTATTCCTTCTTCATCCACTCCCTCCTCGGCTACATAATACCCCACTAAATACTGATGCCCGTCCGCCTCGGTAAACGCCTTCACAGCAGTTGCCTTCACACCTTCCAGTTTTGCCATGACATTAGCCACTTC
>DCHV01000007.1:0-11037 GCA_002314945.1 Prevotellaceae bacterium UBA1743 | reverse complement strand
CCCAAGTCTCCCGAATGGAACCAGCCTCCTCGCCATAGTTGTGCCGAGCGTTCTGGATCCTTGTAATAGCCCGGAGATAGCGGACCTCGCAGACAAATCTCCCCATCCTCAGCCAATTTCAGTTCCAGGTCACCAAAAGGCTTTCCGATAGGAGTGTTGTCGTAGGGCTTCTTTATTTCGAAGAAGGTTGACAAGGCAATTGTCTCCGTCATTCCATACAAGGAAAATAGACGATAATCCGACTGTGGTGACAGATGGCTGACTCGCTCGGAACCTGTAAAAACGAAACGCAAGTAGCGATTGTCGGTTAAATCTAGTCGCTTCAGCAACGAAAAAACGAGTAAAGTAATCGTCACCTTATGTCGTAGGAAGGCTTCTTTCAGCAGACATACATCTGTCAGGGTCTCGCGGTCGAACATACAGACACGGCCACCTTTTTGCATCACAGCAATAAGGAATATCGACGGGATAAAGGACATTGGCGAGCAGAACCCAAAGCAATCGTCGCAATTGACATCAGCTATATCGTAGAAATGATTGATGTGTCCCAAGGAATCGAACGTATGTATTACACCCTTGGGCGTACCCGTACTGCCTGAAGTGTAAAAGATAGCAGCTATATCATTCTCTACCTCACGCACCTTCAGGCGTTCAGTTCCACGGATCTCTTCTATTACAGCAGCATCCACCACCAGAGCAGCCTCGCAATGGTTCGCGATGTATTCCACACGAGCCTTTGGATACGTCACATTCACAGGCACAATGGTGCATCCGCATAGCCAGGTCGCATATTCCACCGCTATGTACTCCATCGAGTTAGGCAGATTGATGACAATAAAAGATTTCTTCGGAATACCTTTCCCACGGATATATCCCGAAGCACGCTCTATAAAGTCGAGGAATTCCCCGTATGTCGTTTCACGTCCAGCTCCGTCAATCACGCATACCTTATCCTTACGCACTTTACATTGCATAAGAACTTCCCTGATAAATGAGGGGCAAAACCTTTCTTCTTTCATTTTTCTGCTTTTTTTCAATATTACTGGACAAAGTTACGAGTAAGCGAATAAAATGCCAAATTTCTAAGCAACGAAGCCCAATATAAATTAATTTTTGATTGGGTGAGTCGCGGGGAATTTCGACAAAGTCAAATTTATTTGAGCATTTCCTTTCTCCAATTTCACCTATTTCTCTTCACAATGCGCAATCTGACATGGCTCTAAACGAAGGATACCATGTGTATATCAAAAAGCGGGCGATAGGTCAAACTTTCGCCCGCTATTGTTCCGAGAAAGTGACGCGTCTAAAAATGGGTGTGATATAAGAAGGAACCTTATTTGTAATATAGCGTTCTGCTTATTGATACTGTTCCTTCATGATCATATTGGACAGAACCATCAAGATACATGTTGTTTGCTGGTATATCCCAGATTGCGTGGTTGGCAGCTTCGCCGCTACTACGATATGTTCCTTGGGCAGATTCAAACTTCAATACATACAGATTCTTTGATTTATTGTAGGATATTTGAACTTTGCCACTGGCCGTGATTGACTGGGTAAAGGTCAATCTAAGATCGCCCTCTCTAATATCGAGATCTTTGTTGATATCTTCCATGGATTTGGTGGTTTTTGATTTTGTGGATTTGAAAGTGAACGTTCCGCTGCCACTATTGGAAATGCTATCAAAAGTGCAAGTCATGCATATTTCGCCATTGTCAGCATTTATCTTTCCTTTTTCAACCGAAAGTGTTTCAAGTCCTTTGCCAGAGAAAGAATCATAGATAAAATCTATACTTGTGAGGGCGAGTGAATTTTGAATTGTTTGATCACTCCATACATCATTGTAACTACGAGCATGAACAGTTACTGGCCACTCAATACCCCACGGATCGAAATCGAATGAGTATGACGATGTTCTATCTACAAATGTCAATTGTCCGAAAACCTGACGATCCCAAGTACTATAATTGCTGAGTGTCATAGTTTCCACCGTGTAGCATTTGCGAAGTACTATCTTGATTTTTTCTGTATCGTTATCATAGACTTTTATCACTTGCCATACACTTTTGTCCGTTTCTCCGTCAACCTTGAACCATAGTTGTCCAGCATCATCTACTATCCAAGCAAAGCCAGAATAAGTGTTACGTGTGCTGTCGTTGTACTCGCAGTAGATGTCTCCTTGGTGTTTGCCGCCAGAAGATGTGCTGAATACAAGTTTTCGTTGACCGATAATGTTGTTGCTGTTGTCGGTAATGTTTTCGTACCAGCACGTCTGTTTTGTGAGATATCGGTCGGTGAGGGTGAAATCAGGATCCACTGGTTCGGCGCTTAGCAAAGCCTTTGCTTGTGAGATGATTTCATCGAGCGCGTCTTGTGTCATTCCATAGTCATCGTTTTTGACAAGAAAACGAGATGCTGCTTTGAGATATTGTTCAGCAAGGTCTGCTGGAGTAGCAGACGAACTATGGGCATTGATGAGGTCATTTGCTAATGTCCCATATTCGCTAAAAGGGGCAGGTTCTGATGCCGATACGATAGCAACCGCATGTTGGATGCATTCTGCGCCCAATCCTGCCATAATTTCCTGACGAGTCTTCTCAAACTCGAAAGGAAATGAAAGTTGGAGTTCTGAATAGGTTTGGAAAGACTGTATCTGTCCAGTAGAGTATTTTGCCCACCAACTTTCGGCTGTGTCGTTTGGATAAAGTCGCTTCACGGCATTGAAAGCATCTTCGTGGGAGATTCCTTTTGACTCGATTATCTGACAAGCATAGGATGCTGTAGAATTTGACATCTTGGTTATTGCCTTGCAGAATCGTGTTAGCGACAAGCTTGCTCCAACCACTCCTCGGGTGGTCGTCTTGTCGTAATTGATAAACTCGTCGGCATAGGCAAAAGTCTTTGAGAAATACTCATTCAGACTTTCGGAATCATTGACAGAAATTAGAGCCAGCGACACATGCTGCATATAGTTAAAGTGATCCATGCTGAGCGTGGTCGGAGTGAATGGCATATCAGGATTGTCATTGCTGGTCTTCATATCGTCAGAATCTGTTGAACATGATGTAACAGCAAGAAAACATGCACATAGCATCAAAAAGGCAATTGATTGTTTCTTGAAATTCATGAGTGTAGTATTTAAACGTTATTTGTTACTGTTACGCAAAGGTAATGACTTCAAGCATTTCCCACAAATAGATAATACCTAATTTTACTCACATATCGTACAATACTACTCACATATCGTACATCCTGCCAATAATCAGCGTGTTGCAACTATAGGGTCAGTTGTCATTTGTCATTTGTCATTTGTCATTTTCGATTTCTGCTATTCCGATTATTGCGCCCAAAATCCAACTTTTGCTTAATGACAAATGACTATTGACCAAAATATAAAGCAGACATAGTGCACACATAAGGCATCGATAACAAATTCGTTATGGTTGGCTTATGTATGAGTATCGAGAGGGTTAACGGAATTTCCGTCTCAGCTTGTTGCGCTCTTTGATTTCGGTGATGTCATCCTGAGCCGTCTTCAGGTTCTCAAAGAACTTGTCCCGTTCCTTCTTCATCTCAGTATAACGGGCATTCATCAACGAAAAGAGGTTGGCAATACGACCTTCTTCGTTGTAGAAGACGATATCCTCGACAAATAGACCATTGCAATGGTACCGAACCGTTTGCCCAAGGCAATTGCGGGTGGGATGCTGCATACATTTACCAGGATGCTCAAGCGCATCCACCGCCTCGGAAAATTCCATGGGGATGGGACTTTCTGACATCTCCTTGACGACAAACCACAGAGAGTCGATATGCGACCAGGAGTGTTCGTCCCACATCAACGCATTGCGTTGGGTAAGTTCAAGCGTCTTCTGCTTGATAAAGACTTCGTATTGTACCGCTGCACGAGGATTGAACATAGAATCCACCTCACTCCCCCACTCTTCGATGGTGAGATCCTCGAAATAGGGCAAATTGACGCGAAGAAATGCCTCCAGCATCAAGTCCTTGGTGTCCTGAGCACATGAGGCAAGGAACACTGGGAATAAAATGGCTCCTATGATATGAGCCCAGTATCTCATGACAACTTGCGGTTATCTACCACACGCGAGCTCTTCCCTTGGGCACGTTCTATGCTGCCTGGGGCCATGATCTTGACATCAGCCTTGATGCTGATTACGCTCTGAATCTTGCTTGCCAAGAGTTTCTGCAGGCGCTCCATCTCGCCATTCTTCGGATTGTAATACTCTTTGTGTACCTCGGCCTGCACCTCGAGTGTGTCGAGATGGTTGACACGATTCACTACAATCAGATAGAAAGGTTCGAACTGAGGCAGGCCTAAAATGACATCCTCAATCTGAGAGGGGAATACATTGATGCCACGGATGACAAGCATATCGTCGCTACGACCCACAATGGGCGTCATACGCACATTGGTACGTCCACAGGGGCATGTGCCAGGCATGAGGCTACTGATGTCGCGTGTACGATAGCGGATGAGAGGAAGACCAGCCTTGGTTAGGGTTGTGAAAACAAGTTCACCCTCGGTGCCCAAAGGCTGACGTTCCAAGGTGACAGGATTGATTATCTCGGGATAGAAATGGTCCTCGCTGATATGTGAACCATGCTGCTCATCGCACTCGTAACTAACACCCGGGCCCATTATCTCGCTCAATCCGTATATGTTGAAAACCTTGACACCCATACGATTCTGGATTTCCTGACGCATGTTCTCAGTATAAGGCTCGGCTCCGCAAACGGCAGCTCTCAAACTGAGTTCATCACGTGAAATGCCCAACTTCTTCATCTGTTCGGACAGATACAACATATAGGAGGGTGTGGCAGCAATACCAGTCGCTTTCAGATCGCGAAGCAGACGGATATGTTTCTCAGAACCACCAGTACTGGCAGGCAACACAGCAGCACCGATATTCTCCACCCCGTAATGAGCGCCCAAGCCACCCGTAAACAGGCCATATCCATAAGCAACACTGAATGTATCACCTCTTCCCATGCCTGCAGCCGTAAGTGCACGGCTAAGGCACTCGGCCCAAACTTCAAGGTCATGGCGCGTATAAGTGACAATGGTGGGTTTTCCCGTCGTACCAGAGGAGGCATGAACACGTACTATCTCGCTCATCGGAGCGGCCTGCAAACCATACGGATAGTTGTCGCGCAAATCCTGCTTGGTAGTAAAAGGCAACTTCACGATATCATCGATATTCTGAATATCACCTGGATCGACGCTCGCCTCCTGCATCTTATGACGATAGAAGGGAACATTGGTATATACATACTTTACCAGCTTGACCAGTCGGCGACTCTGTATCATCCGCATCTGCTCTCTCGACATAGTCTCTTTCGACGGATTCCAAATCATATACTTTACTTTTTTACTTTTCTAAATACAATTATCAGAAGGCTACCTGCATCTGAGCCTGGAAGGTGTTGTAATCATCCCGGAAATGGCTCTGTGAACGCGTATATTGTGCCTGAATTCGGCATTTGCCATAGAACCAGTATTGAAGACCGATTGTATAGTTGGTCTGATACATGGAAAGGTCCTTGTTGCGATTGAACCAATCCACCGAAGCCACAGCATCAAGATAGTTCCACAACGGAATGGCGGTGTTACAATAGGCACCATGGCTATGTACATTGCCGTCCTGTCCCGCCAAATACTCACCACGGATAGACAAGGCGGGAATCTTGTACTCGGCTCCTACCGACACACGATTGCGTCGATAATTATCACCCACCTGTATATCGGGACAGAACTGAGAGGATGCAATGGCATGACCTGTACCCAACTGTCCCGTAGTCACTATGCGGAAACCCGTGAAGGGCCGATAGTCAAGACGAAGGATGTAATCCTTCTGATGGTTCTTGTCGGTTACACACACGCCCTGACCATTCATAATGGCCACATTGTAGAGGAATTTATCCTCTGCCAAGGTGCCAAACAATTCGAGGCCAAAGTCGCGTCCATATTGTGTGCCCAACATGGGATCTCCAGCAGGCCCTCCACATGCCGTATAATATGCGACCGACTGACTGTAGCATTCTATCAGTTCAAGCATCGTAGGCGACATGGGGTTCTCCATCGTAAGGCTATTCTTGAATTGTCCGAAACGGACATTCAACTGCTTCCCCTTGGTGATACGGAAATCCGTATAGAATTCCTGTGGCTTGCTATTGAAGTCGTGCATGAAACGCATAGACCATCTGTCGGTGATATTGATATTGGCCCACAGAAGCGTACGATATAACTGGAATGTGTTGACATACGTCTCTGATCCAGCAAACTGGTAATTATAACCAGCTTGGGCATAGCCACGCAATTCGACATTCTTAGTTAAATCCCACGCTTGTATAGTACCCACTAACAAGAGGAGGAAGAAAAGAGATACAATCCTTCTCAATTCAATTGGTTCAATTTGTCTTCGGAAAGGAAGGAAAGACGGTTAAGGCACATCAACTCACGTGCCTTCTCCGTGTCGTTGGTACGGAAAATGAGGATTCCCTTGCCACCAAGCAAGAAGGAATAGAGGTAGTTGAGACTAACCCCGGCATCTGCAAGTACCTTGAGCGCCTCGGCCGCACAGCCAGGACGGTTGTCCAACTCCACGGCAAAAACATCCATCATCTGTACACTCAGCCCTGCTTGTTTCAGCACATTGAGCGCACGTGATGGCTCGCTACATATAATACGGTAGATGCCATATTCCTGTGTATCGGCAATGGTGCTGGCGATTATCTGAATACCTGCTTCCTTGAGTACATTCAATACAGTAATGACACTACCTGTCTGGTTCTGTACAAAAACGGAAATCTGATGTATTGTCATGAGAATAAGATTTAATGGGATTATTGATAAACCTTGCGATTGTCCACAACACGAACTGCCTTGCCCTCGCTGACAGGCAGAGAACCCTTGGGTACCAACTTGACACGAGGTTTGAGAAGAATCTCAGCCTTAAGTGCAGCGGTAACCTTTACGTTGAGTTCCTGGAGACGGGCAAAGTCATCCGTAAAGAGATCAGCTATCTCGACCTCTACCGTCATGTTGTCATTGTCACGGTCGGTAGAAAGGGTAATCAGATAGTTGCTGGACAATTCGGGGAATTGCATCAGTATCTTCTCAATCTGAATGGGGAAAATATTCACGCCACGGAGTACTATCATATCATCGCTACGTCCGCGCATACGATCGATACGCACATGATTGCGTCCACAGGGGCAGGTACGTCCCAGGATACGTGTCAGGTCGCGTGTACGATAACGTAACAGAGGCATTGCCTCGCGATTGAGGGTGGTCAGTACCAGCTCGCCGACTTCTCCATCGGGTACAGGTTCCAAGGTCTGAGGATCCACAATCTCCACAATATAGTAGTCCTCCCAGAAATGAAGGCCATTCTGCTCTTGGCATTCGAAACCTACGCCAGGACCACACATCTCGCTCATGCCAAACGAGTTGTAGGCTTTCACACCCATCATCTCCTCGATACGGCGACGCTGTTCCTCACTATGAGGCTCAGCTCCGATGATGAGGGTACGCAACTTGGTATCGCGACGAGGTTCCACTCCCTGCTCCACCATCACATCGTGCATGTGTGTCACATAACTGGGAATGGCATGAACCGCTGTAGTCCCAAAATCCTTGATAAACTTGATCTGACGAAGGGTGTTTCCAGCAGCAGCAGGAACAGTAAGCATGCCAAGACGCTCAGCACCATACTGGAAACCAAGACCGCCCGTGAACATTCCGTAACCGCTGGAGTTCTGGAAGACATCCTCGGGGCGCAAACCTACCATCCACAAGCATCGTGCCACAGCATCTGCCCATGCATCGAGGTCCTTCTGCGTATGCAGGATGACCGTAGGATTGCCCGTCGTGCCGCTGCTCGAATGCAAACGGACACAATCACGCAATGGCACGCTGGCGATGCCAAAAGGATAGGTGTCGCGCAAATCCTGCTTGGTAGTGAAAGGTATCTTGCGTACATCGTCCAGCGTCTTGATATCCTCGGGTTTCAAACCTATTTCCTCGAAACGTTTCTTATAGAACGGGGAATTCATGCAATGACGGACCGTCGCTTGCAGACGTTCCAACTGAAGTTTCTCTATTCCCTCACGAGACAGCGTCTCGAACTCGGGATGAAGATATTTGCTACTATTGTCCATGACAAAAAGTGTTTATGTCAGTTCTTGTGATTCTGGTTGAACAGAGCGATGCGTTCACGGAAGAGAGGCATCTGCTCCTGAGTGATGAATGAAGTGCATACGCGCACACCCTGAAGCGTGCTACCCATGGTGTCGAGGGGAAAGACAGAGATGCCATAGTACATCAGTTCGCGTGTCAGTTCCACATCGGTCATACCTGGATATTGTACCGTGAAATAGAATCCGTCTGCCAAAGGCGCACCTTGGTCGTTGTCGTACACCAAGTAAAAGCCATTGGATAACAATATCTCTTTCATCGCAGCGGCACGACGACCATATTCGCGCACTTCATCCACAAAATCGAAGGTTCCATCGCAAGCTGCTTCCATCATGGCCGCCAACGCATGTTGTGACGAATGGCATACGCCACTGGAAAGGGTGTACATGACACGATCGTAGAAGAAACGCCCGAATGCACCCACTCCAAACTGGTTCTGCAGAGCAGGGAAGACACGAGCAGAGAGGACATCGGAAATGACCGTTACTCCCACGCGCTGACCTGCATAGCTGAATGCCTTGGAACCGGAGATTGTCAATATATAATTATCGGTATAACGTGCTACAGTAGCCTGATAGGGAGCTTGGAAAGGCTTCGACAGGTCGCGACGGAAATCCATGGCGAAATAGGCCAAGTCTTCGAGAATGATGGTGTCGTAGCGGGTAGCCAGTTCGCCAATACCCTTCAACTCCTCTTCCGTGAAACATACCCACGAAGGATTGTTGGGATTGGAATACACCACAGCCGCAATGTCACCCCGTTGGAGGAACTCCTCGAGACGTTGTAAAAGTTTCTCCCCACGATAGTCGTGAATATCAAAACCCAAAGTCTTCAGGCCGATCATCTCACACTGGGTCGTCTGCACGGGGAAACCAGGATGGACAAACAGAATAGTATCCTTCTCTGGCACAGCATGGTGCAACGTAGTGAAGATGGCGTATGTCCCCTGCATGGAGCCTGTCGTGGCAATGCAGTTGTCCGGTTGCACATCCACGCCTATAAAAGCCTTCACAAAGCGGGAGGCCGCTTCCTTGAGACGACCTATGCCCCCATTGGGAGGATAGATGGCAGCACATCCCTCGGCCAAAGCTTTAGCCTCGGCTTGGATGCCTATCTGACTCGGCTTGAGACCAGGAACTCCCATCTCAAGGTGTATGAAGGGTTCACCTGTCTCTTTCTCCAATACTCTGGAAAGGGTGGCAATATCGCGTATGGTCACCGTGGAGAAATCCTCCAAGCCCATCTTTTGGATTGTCTGGGTGACCTGCTGATAATCTAATGGTGTGGCAGTCATGTTTTTCCTTGTCATTAGCACGAAGCGCCCTTGTCAAACGCTTTCAAGTTGGCCTCCACCACAGCCTCACCCTTGCGAGCAAAGATAGATGCAATGGCACTACGCAACTGTTCCATGGTGAGGATGCCGATATAGGGAGCAGCCATGCCCAGCAGAACCATATTGGCACTCTTGGGACTCTGCAATTCCTTGGCGATACTGTCAATATCGAGCTGCACTACATGAGGCAAGGCCGTCAACTCGGCTTGCAAGGCTTCCTCCTCGGGATAATTGGGGATATTCACAAAGGGTTTGCTACTTGTCACGATGACGCCATCAGCGCTCAGATAGGGCAAATAGCGAAGCGCCTCCATAGGTTCCATGCTGATGATGAGATCGACATGGCCAGTAGGAATCTGGTCGCTCCAGATAGGTTCGTTGGAAAGACGCAGATTGGATTGTACATCTCCACCACGCTGGCTCATTCCGTGAACCTCGGCTTGCTTCAGATTGATACCTGATTTCGTGGCAGCCTCCCCTATGATTGTAGCGATGGAGAGGATGCCTTGTCCACCCACACCGCAAAGTATGATGTCTTTCTTCATTGTTTTCTCCTTTCTCTTGCGTGACGTGCTGCAGTTTGGATGCATTCGCGACGCGGAATGATGACACTTACTCCATTGTAATTTATCTCCTCACGCAGAATCTGTGTAATCTCCGGCATGTTCTTTGGTAGGGGAACTACCACACGCACATGTTCCTTCTCCACACCCAAGCCAAGGCAGATAGCCTCAAACTTGTTGGTACCTGCACTATCCTGACCACCCGTCATACCTGTCGTGAGGTTGTCGCTGATGATGACGGTAATGTTACTCTTGTCATTGACAGCATCGAGAAGGCCTGTCATACCACTGTGTGTAAAGGTGCTGTCGCCTATTACCGCAATGCTGGGGAACAAGCCTGCATCAGCGGCTCCCTTGGCCATCGTGATACTGGCTCCCATATCCACACAACTTGCCAAAGCCTGGAAAGGAGGCAAAGCACCAAGTGTATAGCAACCGATATCACCAAAAACGCGAGGGCTTTCGTATTCCTTGATGACTTCGCCCAAAGCGGCATACACATCGCGATGACCGCAACCCTGACACAATTGAGGGGGACGAGCCGCCAGTTGTTGGGCAGGCTTGTATGCTGGGCTGACTGTGATGCCGAGACCTGCTGCCACGTTGTCGGGATTCAATTCGCCCATCCTGGGAAGACGACCGCTCAACCGACCTGTGACAGGATAACCTGTACCCAACATCTTCTTGATTTCCTCTTCCACTACGGGTTGTCCGTCCTCCACTATCAGAATCTCTTGACAAGACTCAGCCAGACGTACGATGGCTTTTTCGGGGAGAGGATATTGGTTAACTTTCAGGATGGATACTTTCTTTGAGGGATCCATTGCCAAGGCTTCCTTCACATAGTTGTAACCGATACCACAAGCTACGATGCCAAGTGTGGCACCCTCCTGACATTCGCAAGTGACATGTTCCTCACT
>DCHV01000092.1:179-6006 GCA_002314945.1 Prevotellaceae bacterium UBA1743 | reverse complement strand
CGTCACCCCTGTGCGATCAAAGAAACGGATGAAGACGGGAATTTGTGCCATTAGTACAATCAGCGCAAAAAGAAGAATCAGTACCATATCCACCACGCGCTCGGTTACTACGGTACCTATCGATTTGCTCATGTTAGTACCCTCATATCGTGTCAGCACGCCACAACGAAGTACTTCTCCTATGCGAGGTATTGCCAGACTGCTTGCATAACTCAGGAAAATGGCATTCACACATGTCATGAGCCGAGGCTTCTCTCCTAAAGGGGCAAGTGCTTGTCGCCACCTGAGTGCCCTGAATATCTGGGCGGAAATGCCAAACGGAAAACTCAGTAACATCCATGTCCAGGCATTCCAACTATTGAACGAGGATGATATTTCGCCCCATTCTATTCCGCGATACATCCACCATAGGATGAGTCCTGCCAAGAGGAGAGGAATGCTTGTCTGGAGGAAATATTTGAGGCCTTTGCTCATGAAATATCGGTTGATAGTGGACTTGAATCCCAACTTTTTTATAATTTTGCACGCAAAAGTACGAAATATCTATCATATATGAGACTCGTCAAGCCCAAAAAGTTTCTCGGCCAGCATTTTTTGACGGATTTGGGAATCGCAAGCGATATTGCCGATACAGTAGATGCTTATCCTGATATTCCGGTGCTGGAGGTAGGTCCTGGAATGGGAGTCATGACACAGTTCCTGATTCGCAAGCCCCGTCCTCTGAAGGTCGTGGAAATTGATTTTGAATCTGTTGAATACCTTCGTCACAACTATCCTTCACTCGAGGATGATATTATAGAGGATGATTTCCTGAAGATGCATCTGGAACGCACATTCCAAGGGCAACCCTTTGTCTTGACCGGTAATTACCCTTACAATATCAGCAGTCAGATTTTCTTCAAAATGCTTCAGTACAAAGACCTCATACCCTGTTGCACAGGTATGATACAGAAGGAAGTGGCAGAGCGAATCACAGCTGGTCCTGGTAACAAGACGTATGGTATTCTGAGTGTACTTATCCAGGCCTGGTATCGTGTGGAGTACCTTTTTACAGTACATGAGCATGTGTTCAACCCTCCTCCAAAAGTGAAGAGTGCCGTCATTCGTATGACGCGGAATGAGGTGACGGATTTAGGATGTGATGAGAATTTGTTTCGCAGGGTGGTAAAAACCACTTTCAACCAACGTCGAAAGACATTACGTAACAATATCAAGCCTCTATTGGCAGATCTGGATTCTCAATGTGTACAAAGGGGTGAAACACCACCTGATCATCATGCTCTCTTGGGTGACCCTATTTTTGACAAACGTCCAGAACAACTGAGCGTGGAGCAGTTCATCGAACTTACCAATCGGGTTGCTGGGGAATATGGATTAGGCTTCAGTCGTTAGACGCAGGCCTTGGGGAGTGATGAGGATCAAGCGTTTCTTGTACAAGTCTCCTATCGCTTTTTTGAAGACCTTTTTACTTACTCCGAATAGGGCATAGATTTCTTCTGCAGCACTCTTGTCACCCAATGGTGTGCTTCCTCCGTTTTCCTTGAGGTGTTGCAGCAGTACATTACTGAAATCTGCCACTGCTTTTTGTCCGGAAGGTTGCAGGGACAAGTCTATCTTTCCGTCTTCACGTATCTGCTGGATGTATGCTTTCATGCAATCACCCGTCTTGATATGGCGGAATACCTGATTGTCATACAGCAGTCCGCAATAGCGGTTGTCCACGATGGCTTTCAATCCCAGTTCAGTCTTCTGCCATATCAGAATCTGCACCTCATCCCCGGGGTGATAGGGAGGGAAGTCTGTATGCAGGTAACGATCTACTTTCGCACTCGCTACGATTCGGTATGTTTCTTCGTCGATATGCAGATGTACGATATAACTTTGTCCCTTCTGCATCTTCTTTTTCTGTTCACGGAAAGGGACGAAAAGGTCTTTCTGAGGGCCCCAATGTAGGAATGCTCCGAAATTATTTACCCACGAAACTTCCAGGAATGCAAAATCCCCCACCATAGCCAGAGGCTTTTTCATTGTGGCTACCAGTCTTTCCTCGTAGTCGAGATAGAGGAATACCATCAGCTTCGTACCTGTTTGCAGAGGACTTTCCCCTTCTACAATCTCACCTCTTGGGAGAAGAATCTCTCCCAGCAGTTCTCCTCCGTCCAGATAATACCCGAACTCTACCTCCTTTACTATGGGAAGTTCATTCATCTTCCCTAATTGTATCTCTTGCGTACCGTCCATGCGCTTTATTCGTTGGTTGCTATTAATCCGTCCTTGATGTGGATGGTGCGGTCTGTGAGTGTGGCCAATTCCTCGTCATGAGTCACGATGACAAAAGTCTGTCCGTACTGATCACGTAAATCAAAGAACAACTTATGCAACTCGCTCTTGTTCTGACTGTCCAGGCTGCCACTTGGCTCATCTGCCAGGATTACGTCGGGGTGGTTGACAAGTGCTCTTGCCACTGCAACCCTTTGTTTTTCTCCTCCAGACAATTCGTTGGGTTTATGGCTTGCCCGTTCACTCAGATTCATAAATCCAAGCAGTTCTTCAGCTCTTTTTCGTGCTTCCCTGTGCCCCATTCCTCCGATGAAGGCAGGTATCATGATGTTCTCCAATGCTGTGAATTCTGGCAACAGCTGGTGAAACTGGAACACAAAGCCAATATGCTGATTGCGAAACAGAGCCTGCTTCCTTTGGCTGAGACGTAGTACATTCTCTCCATTGATGAGAATTTCTCCTCCGTCTGCCTTGTCGAGTGTACCCATTATCTGCAGTAGGGTGGTTTTGCCAGCTCCACTTGGCCCTACAATACTTACCACTTCGCTATCCTTGATGTCCAAATCAATACCCCGTAATACTTGCAGGGCACCGAAACTTTTGGTGATATTTCTTACTTGTATCATATTATACTTCTATCGTTTTGTCCAATGTGGAATTCTCTCCCAACGCCTTGCGCTTCATCCAATCCAGCAACGAACTGGGCGTACGTGTCACCACTTGTCCGTTAGGCGCAAAGATGGAAACAGCTTCGCTTGGATCTCCCCATTGGTCGGGGTAGAGCAGCATCACGCTTGTGTCTCCGAAATGCTTGTGTATCTGCCTCGGAAGTGCATCCATGGCGGGTAGATATGAGATAAATCCAGGTCTTGACGTCACTACCACCAGCATCTGGTCGGCACTTAGTTGGCCGCGTAAGTTGTACAGGGCATTCCAACGAGGTGTTTCCGTGAAGCTGACTCTCACATTGGGGTGTTTCTGCTGCATATATACTCGGATGTGCCCAAGGGTATCCGGGTGTCCATGGTAACTCGTCCTGCATCCTGTTTGCTCGCCTATACGGCACAGGTGCTCCAACCATTTGTAGAATCCTACTTCGTATTCTGCCTTTGGAGGTACCACCACCACAACCTTTTTCAGAGTGCCAGGCGGAACTATTGCGCGGATAGCCATCACTTCGCGATGCGAACCATTCAGCAGGCTGTCTATCACAGTTCCTAAGGAGGCCTTTGCCATACCCGTTTCTCTGTCCGAGAGACAGACGATTACCTCACCCACGTTGTGTTCCTTCAGCGTGTGTAGGATTCCGCTGGCAATATTGGTGCTTACACGGCTTAGGGTAGTCATGCGTATGCCTGCCGATGCTGCCACCTTCTGCGCCTCTTCCAGGAGACGTGTTCCCTGTCTGTGCGTATCTCCGTTGTCGTCGTCAAAGGCGACACTCAGTCCCATCAGACTGTCTGCTATGTAGGGATTCCGGATGAGGATGGCCAGTTGCGTCATCACATCCACATTGTCGGCCTGAGAGTATGTTACGAGGCATTTGCCGTGGTACGAACCCCTGTTCTTTTCCGGCGTGGTGTCGCTCAATGCAAGATGGCGTGCTCCATGGCTTGTCGCAATAGAACTGATGATGCAGGAGAAGAATATCAGCATGACTGTGGCATTCAACAGCGTCTCGTCCATCAGATTTACATTGGGGTGGGTGCCTATCATCACGATAGCCAAAGCACCTGCAGCATGGGCGTTGGTCAGTCCAAACATCAGCATCATGGATTGTTTGCTTCCTGGTGAAAGCAGGTTCATCAGCACAGCGGCGAGGAATTTACTCAGGGTGGCCACTGTTACGATGATGCCCATCGTCCATAAGATGGAGGTCTGACTGAAGAGAATGCCTACGTCAATCAACATACCCATGCCGATGAGGAAATAGGGGATGAAGAGCGCATTCCCTACAAACTCGATACGTGACATGAGCGGGCTGGTATGGGGTATGAGACGGTTGACTGCCAGTCCTGCCAGGAAGGCGCCTAACAGTCCCTCCAACCCTATCAATTCCGCCAAAGCTGCACTCAGAAAGACAAGTGCAAGGATGAAGATGTATTGCAATACGCTGTCGTCATAGCGGCGTAGGAACCACCTTCCGATTTTCGGATATAGAATTGTGACGGCTGAGATGTAGGCGATGCATTTCAGAATGAAAAACACCCACGACAGAACCGACGTGTTGGATTGTTTCCATCCGACCACAAAAGCGAGGACAAAGAGGGCTGCGAAAGTGGCGAAGGCTGTGGCTACCACACTGATGATTACCGAACGATGCTTGCCCAAGCCGTATCGTCCCACCAACGGATAACTGACCAATGTGTGGGAAGACATGATACAGGACAACATCAGAGAGGTAAGGACGCTATATCCCAAAATGTAATGCCCTGCTCCATATCCCATAGCAAAGGGGATGAGGAACGTGAGGATGCCCAGTTGCAGCCCCCTGCGTCCATAGTGCTGCACACTGCCAATGTCCAATTCCAGGCTTGCCAGGAACATGATGTAGTAGATTCCTACTTGTCCGAACAACTCGAAACTGCGGTCCCTGTCCAGCAGTCCCAAACCAAAAGGGCCGATGGCAACACCTGCCAAGATGAGGCCTATGACGTGCGGGATATGCAGACGCTGGAGTGTGACGGGGACTAACAGGATGATGACCAGCACGACAAAAAACGCCCACGTAGGGTCGTTGATTAGCGCACGGCTGTTGGCAAATAGGAAAGCAAACATTGTCATCATAGTACAAAGGTATGGCATTTTGTCTGAATATACGGCTATTTTCTTCCATATTTCCAAGAAAAAGCGTATTTTTGCAGCCAAAATGATTTTTTTCAAGAATTAGGATAATCAAGAATAACAAGAATAACACGTATGAGAGTAGCTATTGTAGGAGCAAGTGGTGCCGTAGGACAAGAATTCCTGCGCGTGCTCGACGAGAGGAATTTCCCCATGGACGAATTACTGCTGTTCGGCAGCCAGCGTAGCGCAGGAACGAAATACACGTTCCGCGGTAAGGAAATAGAGGTAAAACTGTTGCAGCACAACGACGATTTCAAGGATGTTGATATCGTTTTCACCAGTGCTGGAGGTGGTACGAGCAAGGAATATGCCGAGACTATCACCAAGTACGGGGCTGTGATGATAGACAACAGTAGCGCTTTCCGTATGGATGAGGATGTACCCCTGGTGGTGCCAGAATGTAACGCGGCTGATGCCCTGGTACGTCCCCGCGGTATTATCGCCAATCCCAACTGTACGACCATCATGATGGTGGTGGTGCTCCAATGCCTCGAGCGTCTGAGCCATATCCGCCGCATTCACGTGGCCAGTTATCAGGCTGCCAGCGGAGCAGGTGCTGCCGCCATGGCCGAACTGGAGCAGCAGTATCGCGAGGTGTTGGATGGCAAGCCCGCTACTGTCAACAAGTTCGCCTATCAGTTGGCCTATAATGTCATTCCTCAGATTGATGTCTTTACCGACAACGGTTATACCAAGGAGG
>DCHV01000092.1:0-172 GCA_002314945.1 Prevotellaceae bacterium UBA1743 | reverse complement strand
TGAAGATGTTCAACGAGACAAAGAAAATCATGCATACCGACGCAGCATGTTCGGCCATGTGCGTGCGTGTACCCAGCCTTCGCAGTCATTCCGAGGCTCTCTGGGTAGAGACCGAGGAGCCTGTATCTCCCGAGGCTTTTGCACAAGCCATCCGCGAGGGCGAGGGCGTGCA
>DCHV01000037.1 GCA_002314945.1 Prevotellaceae bacterium UBA1743 | reverse complement strand
ACAGAAGAATCCAAAGGGCTGGTGATGAATGAGCTGGCACGTGTCATCAGTGGACAAAGGGATGATTGGTGGAAGACGTGGAAAGATGGGAAAAGACTATGACTTGATAACCGAGCCACGGCATGTCTCTCTATGACAAACACATAGCGCCTGAGGAGAAATTCTTGGGCGTTTTTTTTGCTTTTTTTAGGGGAGAAAAGTTTGGTGGATAGGAGTTGTTTCTGTATCTTTGCGAACGGATTTTTAACCCAATCCACGCTGTACAACAAGCCACAATATCGATTCCTTATTGCCGGTTAACGCGACAGAATAAAAATATAAAATAACGATAAGACCACGTTTTTACAAACATGCCTACGTATCGCGACATACACACCATACTTGACATTACAGATGGCACTTGTGTGCCTTCTGCAATGGCTATTGATGTGTCGGCTCTGATGAATGCTGACGAGATTCGTGCGCTGGTATATGACACCATCGACGAGGAAATGATGGCGATGGGCGACAAGGCGGCTGAGATGTATGCCAACATCCGTTCGTGGTCGCGGCTGCAGGTGGACAAGGTGGCTGAGATTATGCTGAGGGTGCTGAACGTGACACTGTCGGGGTGCTGGCTGTCGGAGCGTACTGAGCAAGCTACGGAGCGTATGGCTGAGTCGTATTACATCTCGTCGAAGGAGGGTGTGAACGATATAAACAGGTTGTTGATGCTGATGGACAGCGAGATTATGAACAACCTGCCCATCGTGGCAGAGAGGCACGAACTGTATGTGTTTGTCAAGGAGCTGATAGCAAAGCTGGAGGCGAAACTGCAAAAACTATGGCAGACAGCCACCAGCGTGCGTCCGCTGTCGCTAATCTATGAGAAGAAATGGGTGAAGGCATGGAAAGACGATGTGCTCTCGCCCACAACTGCCGAAATAGACACTTACGAGGCAGAGATTGCCGAGATGTTGTCCCTGGATGAGACAGAGACGCGAAAGAGTGCCTTGCATTCTGCCCTCGTCTATGTCCAGGATACAATCATGCTGAATCCATGGGGTGATCTGTATCTGAGCTACAAGGATGACATCACGCTACTGGTGAAGAGCATCAGTGCCAAGCGATTCAACGAGAGAGGCAACGACCTTGACCAGCTGCGAGTGCTTGCACGCAAATACGAGTGGCTGGAGAGCGAGATGGAGAAGTTGAAGAAGCCTCTCTGCCATGACTCTGATGAGTCACAAATTGCCGCTGCCATCCAGCAACAGACAGCTGCCATTGACCGACAGACGGAGGCATTGAAGGCGACAGTAAAGGTTCCCAGTATAAACGACAACAACGGTATTGTGGCGGGTGGCAATCTGGAGGCAAGCTTCTGCCTGACGGATGATCAGACAAAGATTATCGCAGAGAGGCTGGCGGAGAGCGGCAACACGAAACTATTGGTATAAGAACGATCATGGATAAAGAACAGAAATATACGATACAAGGTCTGGAGGAGTATATCCGACAGGGTGAACCTCAGCAACGAGAACGTGGTGAGGCATGGAAGGTGGCTATCGGCTTGCAGCAGGTGGATGGCTTGCAGACATCGGAGTATCTGCTTGATACGGCTCGAAAGCATATCGAGGGCGACATAAGTATTGAGGAGGCCAAGGTTCTGATTGATTCGTATTATCAATCGGCTGATGGCAGGAAACAGATGGAAAATGACCGAACGGAGGAGGCTGATAAGGTATCGACACGTATCACGGAACTCCTGGAGGAGAGAACGTTTTCGTTTACTCCTGCTCAGTTGACATCGATTCACCGGAGGCTGTTTGACGGAATCTATAAATTGGCTGGTCGCATTCGTGACTATAACATCACAAAGAACGAATGGGTGCTTGGAGGAAAGACTGTGTATTATGCAAGTGCTGATACCATAAGTGATACGCTCGACTATGACATGGGGCAGGAACGAGTGTTCAGCTACGAGGGCATGAATGTGGATGAGGCCATTCGTCACCTTACTCGTTTCTGCGCAAATCTCTGGCAGGTTCATGCTTTTTGCGAAGGGAACACGCGCACCACGGCTGTATTTATGATAAAGTACTTACGTACGTTGGGCTTCAACGTGGTGAACGATGTATTTGCGGAGAACTCATGGTATTTCCGTAACGCTCTGGTTCGTGCTAACTATAGTGACCTAACGAAGGGCATTACAGAGACAACGGTTTATCTGGAGCGTTTCTTCCGTAGCATGTTGCTGGGTGAGGTACATGACCTCAGAAACAGAATTATGCATGTGGATTGGGGCAAGGTAGAGAATTCAGTTGAACTCCAAAGTGCAAAAGTGGTGGTTCAAAGTGCAAAAGAGAGCAAAGAGCTTCCTTCAAAGTGCAAAATCTGCACTTTGGAAGAGGTTGCGGTACTTCGTATAGTGCAAAAGCGTCCTGCTGTCACTCAGAAAGAAATAGCCGCAGAGATTGGCAAATCGGAAAGAACCGTCAAGACCATTACGGTTCATCTTCAGGAAAAAGGCATCCTCAGAAGAGTGAATGGCAAGCGTAATGGCAAGTGGGAGATTATTAAGTAACAATAAAACAATAAAACAAGCACGCTCGAATATGGCTATCATAATAAAGGGTGAAAACAGGGGGATTGTTGTGGATGGTGATCTGACGATTGAGCATCTTGATTTTCAGTTTGGCCAGGGTGTAAGGTCGGTTTCGGGTGTGCATCGCGAGGTGGTGGATGCCGAGGTGGTGGAGGAGGTTCCTGTGGTGGATGACAGGGTGAAGTATCCGGAGGTTACGGATGTTCAACGAAACTTCTTTGAGTCGGCATTTGTGATAAAGGGAAAGGTGTATGGTTCCTTCGACCCTTCGACAAACTCAGGACAGGCCAAGCTCAGGACAGGCACCAGGCCGACGGTCCTCGATATGCCGGTGGAGTGGATCATGCATACCATCCATGATGTGACGGCGGATTGGAATCCTGCGGAAAAGACTTCTGTGCATAAGTGGAAACTGCTGTATGAGACGCTTCTGAGATTGAGATACTTCCGGATAGAGCAGAAGCATAGGTATGCAGATTTTGTGAGGGTGGTGGTGAGATACTGTTTCCCTGATGTGGCTGACAGCTACAGCAACAATATTTCGAAGAGTTATCTGGATGCTCATTTCGAGGAATGGTCGAACGATGATAAGGCTTTCTACAAGACATTGAAGGAGGCATTGACATTCCAGAAGTGACTTCCCCGAAACACTTTTTTACTTCCTTGAAAAATTAGCACTTCCCTGTATTTGAAGTTGCATTTCCTCGAAAGGGTTCTTGGCAAATAATTGCTGAGGACCCTTATTTTTTACGCGTAATTTTGCACTCGTTGAAGGACAAACCGACGGCGGGTGCTTAGGTTTTTACCCCCTTCACGCCTAATTTATATGAATACAGAGATGAAAGTTTTGACTACGTCGAGCTCACTCACGCTCGGCAATTCAAGCGAACTTGATTGTGCTCGCTCAATCATGACCTTCGAGCATGAGCAGTGGGGAACTGTTCGTTGCTGGAAGTCACAGGAAGGCAAGGTGATGTTCCTTGCAAGTGATGTGGCTAAGGGTTTGGGGTATCGTGATGCCTACACCATGACTCGTTCGCTTGATGATGACGAAAAGGATACACAGATTGTGTGTACCCCTGGTGGAAATCAGGAGATGACGGTTATCACGCAGAGTGGTTTCTTCCATGCGGCTTTGAAGTCACGTGTAGAGAAGGCCAAGAAGTTTCGCAGATGGGTGACCGATGTTGTTCTTCCTCAGATCATGAGTACCGGTGGCTACATCCCTGTTTCGGCTGAGGATGATGAGAAGACGATCCTGGCTAAGGCGGTGGGGATCATGAAGCGCACCATCGAGCAGAAGGATGCTTTGCTGGAGGCTCAGAAGCCGAAGGTGATGTTTGCGGAGGCGGTGACTGCCCAGGATGACTCGATTCTGATCCGTGACCTGGCGAAGCTGATCACGCAGAATGGGGTGAACATCGGTCAGGGCAGGTTGTTCTACTGGTTGCGGCTGCATGGGTATCTGTTTCAGCGTGAGACGCGCCCTATCCAGAAGTGGGTGGAGGAGGGTCTCTTCGAGACGAACATCACGCTGATCCATACGTTTCACGGCACGAAGGAGTGTTGCACGACGAAGGTGACGGGAAAGGGCCAGGCGTACTTTGTGAATGGGTTCCTGACGGGGAGGTTCAAGGCGGTGAATGGGGATTTCAGGTAAAAGTGTGTGTTAGATGAG
>DCHV01000013.1:84462-84616 GCA_002314945.1 Prevotellaceae bacterium UBA1743 | reverse complement strand
TTGACGAGGTGGCCAAGACTCCTCTTGACGAATGGATTCAGTTCCTCAAGGATGGCGAGATTCATCCCGACACCAAGGCCCCTGGTCTGGCCGAGGCACGCGAAAGACTTCGAATAGAATCACTCAGCGATGAGGAACGTTCCGATTACAACCG
>DCHV01000013.1:84187-84420 GCA_002314945.1 Prevotellaceae bacterium UBA1743 | reverse complement strand
ATGATGGAGAATCTCCGTTATCAACGTAGTGTGATAGAAACAGGTCGTGCAGAAGGTCGTGCGGAAGGAGAACGGCAGAAGGCATTGGAAATCACGCGTTCTCTCAAAGCGGCAGGGATGTCACTAAGCCAAATTGCTCAGATTACGGGTTTGAACGAAACTGACCTGTAATACCCCCTCAAAAAATTCCCATTCAAATCTCGTGTGTTCTTTAGTCGGGATTTTTAGTAAAG
>DCHV01000013.1:15247-84145 GCA_002314945.1 Prevotellaceae bacterium UBA1743 | reverse complement strand
AATCTTAACTGACATATACATAGGATACATGCGAAACTTGTATGTAATTATCTCGCAGATTAACGAATCGTAAAATTGACACTTCCGCTGGCTCCGCCATACAAAGTACTGGAAGTGGAGGTGATATAACCACGTGCAGCATCATCCTTGTATGTAGTACCTTGACTCACCTGAATTCCGTTGCCGTAATAACTGTATTTAGCTACAAAATTGATCGTACCACGACCTGCTACTGCTGAATCTGGAATATGGAACACAAAGGTGGGATCGCCATTGTCTGTTCCATCATAATTGGTAGAGACGGTCTTTTCGTAGGTGTATGGTTGTGTTTCTCCTTGGGCATCGATTACGGAGCAAGACAGTTTCCATGTATATTTGGTTCCTTCGATATGGCGTCCCTTTTGATCCTGCAATGCTGTAACAACAAGTGTATCACCAGGAGAAACTGTATTCGAGCTCAAAGCGAAGCCCTTCCAAGTAGGGGGATAACTGCTATAATCTTTCTCTTCACAAGCCACGAGGGCAAACAGACATGCCATCAAGGGCAACAACAATAATTTAGTCTTCATATAACATCATGTTTTTTCAATTCCGAATATAAACGTTGGACAGGGAGTCCCATCACATTGAAATACGAGCCCTCGAGACGAGTGACTCCCACATAGCCGATCCATTCCTGAATACCGTATGCGCCAGCCTTGTCAAAGGGTCTGTATTGGCGGACGTAATAGTCTATTTCTTCGTCAGTAAGATTGGCAAAGGTCACCTGGGTAACAGTCGCAAACGAGTCTTGCCACTGCAAGGTACGCAAAGTGACGCCAGTAACCACTTGATGAGTTTTTCCCCGCAGACTCTGCAACATCAGACGCGCCTCGGCATCATCCTTGGGTTTCCCCAAAACCTGGCCTTCGAGATATACGATAGTGTCTGCTGTAATCAGTAGTTCATTGGCTGTCAGCGAATATGCTGCAGCCTTCTGGCGACTGATGAAAATTGGAATTTCTTCGGCAGAAAGTTCTGCTGGATAACTTTCATCAATACCCTGCATCACACGCACCTGAAAATCCAAGCCAAGACCAGAAAGCAGTTCTTTCCGACGTGGGGAGTTGGAGGCTAATATCAAATCGTATTTCATCACTCTCTATTCATTTATCTACCAACCGAAGGCTTTTCGATCGGCCATCCATTTACCTTGTGCTCTCAGTACTTGTTCTATCACATCGCGAGCACATCCCATACCTCCCTGGATATGACTTATATATACACTAATGTCACAAATCTCGGGACATGCGTCGGCTGGACAACACGGACATCCGCAACGCGACATCACCTCGTAGTCGGGAATATCATCACCCATGTACAACACCTGTTCGTCGGTGAGTCCATACTGAGCAAGCAACTTGTCGTACGTCTCTATCTTGACTGAGCATCCGATGAAAATATCCTGCAGCCCCAACATTTCGTACCGATGTCTGACAGATTCCACCCGAGCGCCTGTGATAATAGCAAGATGAAGCCCCATCTTGACTGCCAACTGCATCGCATACCCATCCTTGATATTGACCGTACGATGAGGTTGACCATCGCTGTCCATAGACACGGTATTGGCACTGAGCACACCATCCACATCGAAAATGATGGCCTTTATCTTATTCAAATCATAGTTTATCATCTCGTTTCGTGTATATTGTCGGAAATAAGTTGATAGATAGCACGCATCCGTTCGTCTGAAAGAAGCGACAGATGGCGCTGAATGACATTACGATCATAGCGGACAGCCGGTCCCGTCTGCGCCTGATGTGGGTCCATGTGATGCACTTTGGCCACAGTCTCCTCGATAAGCGGATACATTACGCTGAAGGGTATGTTATGTTGTCCGAGAATACGAGCGCTGAGATCATACATGTGATTGCTGAAATTGCATGCGAAGACAGCCGCCAAATGAAGGTACTGTCGTGTAGAAGAATCTAACTGATAGACATTCGAACTGACTTGTCTGGCCAATTCTTCCAGCAGAGAAGCATCCGTATTACTCTCGATGAAAAGAGGAATGGAGCGAAAATCAACGGGCTTGTTCTTCGTAAAAGTCTGCATAGGATAGAAGACGCCTCGACGCGGAGAAGGAAGCACATCCATAGGCATACTACCTGCCGTATGAATAAAAAGACCATCTGCACCCTTACCTGTAGAAGAGGATTTACTGGAAAGACAAGTGTAAAGGGAGGCTGAAAGACTTGACAAGACGGTATCTGTAACAGAAAATACATAGACTTGTGCCTGATCTGTAATCTGTTCTATCTCTGTCGTCCATGGACAGCCGAGAAGAAGAGCCAACTGACTTGCAGATTCCGAAGTTCGGCTATATACCTGTACGATACGATGTCCTGCCTGTCGCAAAGCCTGACTCAGGTGAGTGGCAAGATTACCCGCTCCGACGAATACGATCTCCATCAATCCTCGGAACAGATATGCACTTTCTCCCAAAGGAGACGATCTTCGTTGAAAGGTTTGCGTTCCATCCCCTTGTGTCCCAATGCCACCATGGATACAATCTGTAGGTTTGCTGGAATCTCAAGTACCTGACGAACTATTTCCTCGGATGGTACGCCTTGATTATCAAAACGCTGACGTATCTGTATCCAGCAACTTCCCAAGCCGAGGTCTTCTGCTTGGAGAAGCATCATGGTGGTGGCTACGGAGGCATCCTCGATATATACATCACTGACCAAAGGATCTGCCGTGACCACTACAGCCATCGCTGCATCGGCCAGGAAATCAGAACCTACTTGCTTGCAGAGACTCAATTGCTGAAGTTTGGACTTGTCATCCACTACCCAAAATTCCCAACTGTGCGTTCCCTTGCTATTGGGGGCCATCAATGCGGCACGAAGAATGAGTTTCACCTCTTCTCCTGTAAGCATTTCATCCGTAAACTTACGCATTGAGCGGCGAATCTTTATCAATTCACTAAATTTTTCCATTTATTTATGTAATTTTGCACGGCAAAGATATGAAAAAGTTGGCATCTATTATACAAAAACGCGCATTTTTCACGTTTATTATATAATGCGTAGCATCGGAATATTCTATATTATCCTCATGATGTGCATACCTTGTATGGTTAATGCACAGGAAACCAACGTCGTACAACTGAAAGGCAGGGTCGTGGATGAAAACCAAGAGCCTGTAGCCTTCTGCATCGTGAAGGTGGAAGGGCAACCCTTAGGTACCACAGCCGATGTGAACGGACACTACAAACTCAGTTTCACCACAGCGGACAGCGTAGCCATCCTATACAATATGATGGGATACACGCCACGCAGACGGGTGCTGAAGAATCCAGCTGGAAACTTAACCCTGAACATCACCCTGAAACAGAGCGACACATCGATGCAGGAAGTGACCGTAGCTGAGACAAAAAGACAAATGGGAAGCACGCAGGAACTGAACACCAAAGACCTACAACGAATGCCCAGTACAACGGGAAATGCAGTAGAGGAATTGGTGGCCACACAGGCTGGCGTAAGCACCCACAACGAATTGAGCAGCCAGTACAATGTAAGAGGTGGCTCCTTTGATGAAAATTGCGTGTATATCAACGGGGTGGAGGTCTATCGTCCGCTTCTGATAAGCAGCGGACAACAGGAGGGATTGTCGGTGATAAACAGCAACATGGTGGAGAAGGTAAACTTCAGCGCCGGAGGATTTGAGGCAAAATACGGGGACAAGATGTCAAGTGTACTGGATATCACATACGCACGACCTACAAAATGGGAAGGCTCTGTACAAGCTTCACTCTTGGGAACCAACCTTTACGGAGGATATGGCAACAAAAAGTTCTCATTCAGCAATGGGTTGAGATACAAGACAAACCGCTACATGTTGGGCTCTCTCCAAACCAATGGAGAATACAAGCCTTCGTTCCTCGATTATCAGGCTTTTCTGAGTTGGATGCCCACCACAAAATGGCAGGTGGATTTGATTGCATACATCAGTCGGAACAATTACGACTTCAAACCCAAAGACAGGGAAACAAATTTCGGCACGCTGGAGGATGTGAAGAGCTTCAAAGTCTATTTCGACGGCCAAGAGAAAGACTTGTTCCAAACACTCTTCGGCACATTGAAACTGACGCGGAAAATAGGCGCAAAAGGTTCGCTGAGTATGGCGGCATCTGCCTTCAGCACTCACGAACAGGAGACCTACGACATACAAGGACAATACTGGCTTGATGAGACAAACGGAGATGAACAACTGGGAGTGGGCACGTATATGGAACATGCCCGCAACTACCTGAACAGCCACATGCAGACCATAAAACTGGCATACGATCATACGTGGTCGTCACACAAGCTACAAACAGGGCTGAGCTGGAAACACGAACAAATCACGGAGAACAGCCGAGAATGGGAATATCGTGACAGCAGTGGATACAGCGTTCCTCATACGGCACAGGATTTACAGGTTATTTACAACCTGAAATCGGTAAACGACATCAACACCAACCATCTGGAAATGTATGCTCAGGATACATACAGACACGAAAGCAAAGTGGGCATACTAAGCGTAAACTATGGAGCAAGACTAAGCTACTGGAACTGGAATAACGAGTGGTTGTTCAGCCCTCGTGCAAGTATTGGTTTTGTGCCCAAGGATTGCGAGAACCTGACACTACGCCTGGCTACAGGTATGTACTATCAACGTCCGTTCTACAAAGAACTGAGGGACACTACGACCCAGGACGGAAACACGGTAGTAGAACTGAACAAACAAATCAAATCACAGCGTTCCTTCCAAGTGGTAACGGGGGGTGATTACAAATTCAAACTGTCACAGAGACCATTCAAGTTTTCAACGGAACTGTATTACAAAAAACAATCGAACCTAAACCCATACAACGTGGATAACCTGAAGATTGTATATTATGGAAATAACTGTGCAACGGGTTATGTAATAGGTGCCGACATGAAATTGTATGGCGAATTTGTACCAGGAACCGACTCATGGATAAGTGTAGGACTCATGAAGGCTAATATGTCGCTGAATGGACGTTCAATCCCCCAGCCTACCGATCAACTCTACAATCTGAACTTCTTCTTCACAGATTATTTCCCGGGAACGACACGGTGGAAGATGACGCTAAAAGCATGCATTGCAGACGGATTGCCTTTTGGCCCACCACATACTGGACTAGAAAAGAATGCATTCAGATCAACACCCTACAGACGCGTGGATATAGGAATGAACTACAGGTTGCTGAACAACGAAGAACGCAGACTTCGGCCCAAGGCCATCAAAAACGTGTGGCTGGGTGTGGATTGCTTCAATATCTTCGGCTTGAACAATGTGAGCAGTTATTTCTGGGTAACCGACATCAGCAATCACCAATATGCAGTACCCAATTATCTTACAGGCAGGATGGTGAATGGACGCATTTTGGTGGAATTCTAAAAAAACATAGACAGTTGCTTGCAGAGTACACAAAATCAGCGTAACTTTGTAGTGTGATTATGAAATCACAATTATTAATTTATACATAAATAACAATAACATTTACAATTATGAAAATTTCACGTATTGAGCATCTGGGTATTGCTGTACAGAGCATTGACGAAGTACTGCCCTATTTCCAGGACGTTTTGGGCCTGGAGGTTTACAAGACAGAAGTAGTAGAGGACCAGAAGGTAAAGACTGCATTCCTGAAGGTTGGTGAAGTTAAGCTGGAACTGCTGGAGCCCACATGTCCCGAGAGCACAGTTCAGAAATATCTGGACAACGGTGGCCGTGGCGTACATCATGTAGCATTCAAGGTAGAAGATGGTGTCACCGAAGCACTTGCTATGTGTGACGAGAAGGGCATCCGTCTGATTGACAAGGCTCCTCGCAATGGTGCTGACGGCCTGCATATCGCATTCCTGCATCCGAAAAGCACTTGCGGTATCTTGACTGAATTGTGCGAAGAATAATTCCATGCACAAGAAGCTGATTGTTGCAGCCATGACCTTGGCTGCATTGTGGATGCCAACCACAGTCAAGGCCTATCCTGATACGCCAGAGAACACATTCCTGACACTTCGCAACCAGATAGAGAGCGCTACCTCTGTAAAAGAGAAGCGTAATCTTTTGGCACAAATAGAAGAGACTGGAACTTTCCTGGGTATGATGTATGCCGGCAACTTACTTAGTGACAAGACTCTGAAGAAAGAAGCCGCCAAAGTTGTTGCTAAAATCGCGCTAAAACACCCCGAATACAACGGAGCCAACACACGCGACTTGCTACGTGATGCAATGCCAAGCCTGAGCAGGGCTGACAAGAAGATGACGAAAGCTTATCTTGAAACATTGTCAAAGGATGAGGAAGGATTTGTATCAATCTTCAACGGAAAAGACTTGACAGGTTGGAAAGGTTTGGTGGCAAATCCTATCGCACGCGCTCAAATGAGTCCAGAGCAATTAGCTCAAGCCCAGAAAGAGGCGGACAAGCTGATGGAGGAAGACTGGAAAGTCATAGATGGCACGTTGACATACGTGGGTCATGGAGGTGACAACATCTGCACTGAACGTCAATACGCTGACTTCGAGATGTACGTAGATTGGCGATTGGACCCAAGTGGCAAGGAACCAGATGCAGGTGTTTACCTGAGGGGTGCTCCACAGGTACAGATCTGGGACATCGCACGTGTAAACGTGGGCGCCCAGGTAGGTTCTGGCGGACTCTACAACAACCAAAAGAATTGTAGCATCCCCTCTGAAGTAGCCGACAATAAGTTGGGAGAATGGAACAGTTTCTATATCAAGATGGTAGGAGAACGTGTTACCGTGCTATTGAACGGCGTAAAAGTCGTGGATAACGTGGTGATGGAGAACTACTGGGATAGAAGTCAACCTATCTTCCCACGCGAGCAAATAGAAATGCAGGCACATGGAAGTCTGGTAAATTTCCGTGACATATACATCAGGGAAATAAAGTAACAATCCAACACGTCATAATAAAAAAACAAGTGGGTCATCCAACTACAGGATCGACCCACTTGTTTTTTTGTTATGCCTCAGAAGAAGGATAGCGATCAAACGAGTTTGTTGTTTTGGGGGAAGACAACACGGGGTTGGAATTGCTTAGCCTCCTCAAAATCCATCAAAGCATACGAAACAATGATAATCGTATCACCTACCTGCACCTTGCGAGCAGCAGCACCATTCAAGCAAATGCAGCCACTTCCTCTCTCCCCTTTTATGATATAGGTTTCGAAACGCTCACCATTATCATTGTCCATTATCTGCACTTTTTCACCCGCGATCAAACCAGCAGCATCCATCAAATCTTCATCGATGGTAATACTGCCCATGTAGTGCAAGTTGGCTTCTGTAACCTGCACACAATGCAATTTGGATTTCAGTACTTCTATCATCATAGTCATTTGTATCTGATATGGTCAATAAGACGGATTGGGGTAGCACCACAAAAGACAGTAATACATCCTACTATATCATCTGAATCCTCCCACGAATCTACATCTGCCAATGATTTGCCATCTACAATATTGTAGTATTGCACCTTCAAACCAGAGATGGCATTGATGCTATCCACTACATAGTCGTGAGTAGCCTGAACTGATGTTTGAAGCGAAAAGCTCTCTTTCATGACACGATAGATATTGGCGGCTAATGTACGCTCTTCAGGAGAAAGCAATGCATTGCGACTACTCATGGCAAGGCCATCTTCTTGTCGAATCACAGGACAAGGCACAATGGTAAGATCAAAACCAAGATCTTCCACCATGCGACGAATCACAGCTATTTGTTGAAAATCCTTTTCTCCAAAATAAGCACGATCTGGCTGAACGTAAGAAAACAATTTGCTGACAATCTGACACACACCATTGAAATGTCCAGGACGAAATGCGCCTTCCATCACGCTATCGGTGGGTGGATAACTGAAATGACGGGTGTCTGGTTCGGGGTATATCTCACTAACAGAGGGTGCAAAAACAAGGTCTGCACCACACTGATCCAACAACTCACAATCGGCATCCAATGTGCGAGGATAATGCTCGAGATCCTTTTTGTCGTTGAATTGTGTCGGGTTGAGAAAAACACTAACCACAGTAATGTCATTCTCTTGCACCGAACGTCGAACCAAAGACGCATGACCCGCATGAAGTGCGCCCATCGTGGGAACAAGGCCTATCGTCTTTCCCTGGGCACGAAATGTAGTCAAGACAGACTGCAAAACAGCAATTTCATTAATTACTTGCATGACTTGAATTAAAAATCGCACAAAGTAACGCATATTTTTCAAGATAAGAAACAAAATCATCCAACGAAATATGAAAAAAAATCAATTGCGACGGATAAACTGCCCGAAATTTGTCTATGTCGGAGAAAGTTGTTAATTTTGCAAAGCAAATATAAGTAACACGCAGCAATGAAGGCTAAGAAGATATTGTTCATCACGCAAGAAATCACCCCTTATGTTCCTGAAAGCCAAATGGCGATTCTTGGGCGCGAATTGCCTCAGGTGATACAGGAGAGAAGTAGGGAAATACGTACGTTTATGCCCAAATGGGGAATCGTAAACGAGCGTAGAAACCAACTACACGAAGTGATTCGTCTGAGTGGCATGAACTTGATCATCGATGACACAGATCATCCACTCATCATCAAGGTGGCCAGTCTTCCTTCTGCTCGTATGCAAATCTATTTTATTGACAATGATGATTATTTTGCAAAGAGACTAATGAGTCTGGATGCAAAAGGGCGCGAATACAAAGACAACGCGGAAAGAGCCTGCTTCTACGCCCGTGGCGTCCTGGAGACTATGAAAAAATTACGTTGGGCTCCTGACATCATACATTGTCAAGGTTGGATTTCAAGTATCGTTCCGCTGTATCTGAAAAGTGCATACGAAGAAGAACCTGCTTTCCGGGACTGCAGGGTTATCTATACGCCTTCAAATGAAAGATTAAAGGCAAATATTGGCACGAACTTCGCCAAAGTACTGAATTTCAAGAATGCAGATATCAAGTCCACATCCGAATATGGAAAAAAACTAAATATGACTCACTTGGATTATTTAGGAATAAAGTATTCCGATGGAGTCACTTTAGTAGAAGAGAACGAGGAATTGGCAAATTATGCTGCATCCCTGAACAAGCCAATATTAATCCACAAAGAGGATAAAGACAATATGCAAGAGTATGCCACATTCTTTGATGGTATATGGAGCATTGGCAAGGCAGAGGTTGACGAAGATGATGACATCTAATTTTCCAATGATTTCAATGAAACATCTTTTTGCATTCGCCCTATCAGTATGCATACTGGCATCATGTGATGAGAGCACCTCGTCATTGGGAGTATTCTCGGAAACTGACAGATTATCACATTCCACCGAAATATTCGAAGTGCATACGAGGTCCCTTGCTATGGACTCGGTCTTGGCAGAAAGCAACATCAGTTATTTAGGCGATATCACAGATCCCGAAACAGGTTCGCGCATACAAGCAAGTTTTGCAGCACAATTTCACACTTTCGAGGACTATTCCCTACCCAACAAGAACCGCCTCTTCCCTCTTGATTCGACCATAGCTATACAGCCCGATCATTCTGTGGATTCTGTAAAATGTGATTCGGCAGAAATACGACTCTATTTCGACAGTTACTATGGTGAAGGTGGGAATCCCATGAAATTGGAAGTATTCGAATTGGACAAGCAAAAGGTTTTGGAGGAAGATTCCACCTATTTCAGCAATTTGAACCTGGAGCAGTACATACCATCTGGTGCCCAACCGCTTGCCACCAAAATGTTCAGCCCCGAGGACTACACCATATCAGATGCAGAGAGAGAAAGCAGTAAACACGTGGACAATATACGCATCAAACTGCCCAATAAGTTCGGGACTTCCATGTTGCAAACTTATTACAAACACCCTGAATACTTCAAGGATTCATACGCCTTTATCCGAAATGTATTCCCAGGAGTGTACATACGTGTGAAAAGTGGAAACGGGACAATGGTGGGAGTCATCGTAAGTACACTCAACTTGTATTTCACCTACTACGATGAGGTTGAGGCAGATAGTGTATATAATGGTATCGCCCGCTTTGCCGCTACTCCCGAAGTGATACAAAGCACACAAATCAAGAATGGAGACGTACAGACGTTGCTTGACAACAAACAATGCACCTATCTGAAAACACCTGCGGGCATCTATACAGAAATGGAACTACCTATTAGTGAAATATATAGAAGTCACAAGGCTGATAGTGTAAACAAGGCCAAACTGATTCTGACTCGCTACAACAAGGAACAGAATGACTATGCTTTCGGCACACCGAAAACATTATTGCTCGTAAGAAAACAAAACATGTACTCATTCTTTGAGAACCACGAAGTGTCTGATGATTTAACCTCTTATACAGCAGATTTCAATTCGACATACAACACCTACACATACGAAAACATGTGCAGACTGATATCATATTGTCAGCATGAGAAATTGTATGGAATGGCAAAAGATGGACTGACGGAAGCACAATGGGAAGCACAGAATCCAGATTGGAACAAGGTTGTCTTGATACCAGTAAACACAAGCACGAACTCTTCAGGCTACCAAGTGAGTGTTACACATGATTTGGGATTAAACAGCATCCAACTGGTTGGGGGAGAAAGTCACCCACTTCAAATGCAAGTAATCTATAGCCGCTTTGAGTAACTACCATATTGAGGATGAAAGATCTGAGCAAACATATTGAGTATCTCCTGCTCACACATGATTGTGTGACTTTACCTGGGTTAGGCTCGTTTGTGGCAATGGAAATGGATAGTCAAACGAACAATGAGGAGAATGCCATAATCCCTCCCTATCGAACTGTCCATTTCAACAACAAGATGACAGAAAGTGATGGGTTACTCGAAAATTCATTATGTGCCAACTACCACATTTCCCATGAAGAGGCAGAAAAATGGTGTACGAACTATTACATTCATATCTCCAATGAACTGGCAGAAAACGGCACAATGGATTTTGGAAGCATTGGAGAGTTCACACAGTCAAAAGATGACAACCAAATTATCTTCTTTCCTTGTTCTGCCGGAGTGACAACACCAAAATTATTTGGTTTGGATCGTGCTGAAATTATCCCACTCACAGAAACTGAGCTTCAGATTCGAAATACAAAAGAACAAGATAGTTCCAAGAACGAACAACTTGTAGCTACGGATAATAAACACATAGTCATCCGTATCCCCAAGAACATTTTTCGATATGCTTGCGCCTTAGTGGGTACAATCATCCTGTTTTTTGCGTACGGAACTCCTGTAAAGAACGATGAAATCATGAAGGGAAGTTCTGAAATTGAAAGTAGCATGTACATTCCCTACAACTTATTTCCTCATAGTGTGCCGAAGCCTGCCATTATCACGGCACAGGAAAAGATCACGGAAGAAGTAATATTACCTACGGAAAACACGCAAGTACCCGCTTCTACAACAGAGTGTGATGAAAATATAGAAGCCAGCAATACAAAAATAGAATCTCAAAGCAAGTATGCAATTGTCTTGGCAAGTTCGGTGACAAAACAAAATGCAGAAATTTTCATCCAACGATTAAAGAAAATGGATATCGAAGCCGAGCTGTTCAGCAAGAACAATATGAATCGTGTAATCATCCCTGGATTTGAGGATGAATCGAAAGCCAGGCTTCGCATACAAGAATTACGGGATCAAGATACGGAATTTAATCAAATCTGGTTACTCAAAATGAATTAATGTTGCGAACATGAAAAGAGTACGCTGCCCAAAATGCGATAACTATATCACGTTCGATGAAACCCAATATCCCGCAGGATATCAATTGGTCTTTGTATGTCCGCAATGTCAAAAACAATTTGGTATCCGATTGGGTACCAGCAAAGTGAAGGACACACGCAAAGAGGAGGTTTTGGACGAAAACGCCCATGAAAAGGAATTAGGTTCTATCGTGGTCGTAGAAAATGTATTTCACTACAAACAGATTCTTCCACTAACGATGGGAGACAATGTCTTCGGACGGTATGTACAAGGAACGTCGATAAACCAACCTATCGAAACCGTTGACCCAAGCATTGACACTAAACATTGCATCATACGAGTGCAATACAACAAGCAGGGTCATCTACAATACATTTTGAGGGATGCTCCGAGCAATACAGGTACGTTTTACATGAACGAGATTCTGAAGGATCAAGATCGAATCAGACTGGAGGATGGTTCTATTATCACAATAGGTGCCACGACTCTGATACTCAGAATAGGACATCCTAATGAGGAAGAATAACAACCAATGTACAAACTCATAGCATTAGATTTGGATGGAACGCTACTCAACAGTAAAAAAGAAATTCCATCCGATAATTTACAGGCATTACTTGAGGCTCAGGAGAAAGGGCTGAAAATCATCATTGCAAGCGGTCGAACTGTCCAAGGAATGCGTCACATTGCAGAAGAACTCAATCTGAAACAATATGGCGGTTTCTTAATTTGTTTCAATGGTGGTCTAATCATGAATTACCAAACTGGTGAAATCATTTTCCAAAAGTTGTTGGACGCACAATATCTACCCTACTTGTACGAATGCAGCAAGAAATATGGTTTCCAAATATTGAGTTACAAGGACGGGCAAATCGTAGCAGAAAATTCGGAAGACAAATATGTGCAGTATATCTCGTTTGCGAACCGAATGCCTATATTGAAAGTCGAACATTTTTTAGATGTGGTGAATTTTCCTGAGCCAAAATGTTTGATTGTTGGAGATCCAGAACCACTACATAAACTTGAATTGGAGATGTCAACCCATTTGGATGGAAAAATGAATATACTACGGAGCGATCCGTTCATTTTGGAACTTCTCCCCTACGGCATTGACAAATCAAAGGGATTGTCGAATCTATTGGAAAAAACAGGTATTACACGAGAGGAACTGATTGCTTGTGGAGATGGATACAATGATCTGGAAATGATTCGATACGCGGGATTAGGAGTTGCGATGGACAATGCACAACCCGCGGTAAAAGAAGTAGCAGACTACATCACTTGCTCCAACGAAGATAGTGGAGTGGCCGAAGTATTAAGGCGGTTTTATCTCTAACCTGCATTGTTCATACTTATTCCTACTGCAAGAGCAAACTTGCAGCACCTCAGCCTAATGCTTGCTCTTCCTCATTGGAAGTAGGGGTTACTATGTGTGCATCGTCATCGCTGCGCTAAGGCTGATGCACAACCATTTAGTTCTTTCGTAACGGAATAGAATGAATAATGCAAGCTAAAAAGGAGAGAGTGCTTGCGTGATTTTTCGTTTCAACTCTTCCATTTTTCCCTTCCTGATGGATAGAATCATCTGACATTGGTTGTCGTACGTCTGTGACACAATGCGTGCATCCATATCGCGTACCACTTTCATCACAGCATTCATCAGAGGATATTCAAATGAAAAAGAATATTCCTCATCGACCGTACAAGTTACAATATCAGCCTGAGCTATTGCTTCTGCAGCTGCAGTACGATACGCCACAATCAACCCACTTGTCCCCAATTTCACTCCACCGAAATATCGAACTACAACAACCAGGATGTTTGTAAGGTCATTGCTGTTTATCTGTCCGAGAATCGGCTTTCCTGCAGTTCCACTGGGTTCCCCGTTATCATTGGAACGATACGTAAGTTTATCGGCTCCTATCATATAGGCCCAACAAACATGGCGTGCATCGTAATATTGTTTTTGATATTGATCCACCCATTGCATTGCTTCTTCCACCGATGATACAGGATGGGCAAAAGCAAGGAACTTACTCCTTAATTCAGAGTAAGTTCCTTGGCTATCATTTTTTATCGTTCTGTATTCGTCAATCATCAGCTGAGAGAATGGACTATTAAGCCACTTCGCAACTTTGGCTCAAACCATGTGGCTTTGGGAGGCATGATATTCCCTGTGTCAGCAATGGTCATAATCTGATCCATGCTAACAGGATATAGAGCTAAAGCCATTTTCATTTCACCATTATCCACACGACGCTTCAGTTCACCCAACCCACGAAGACCACCTACGAAATCAATTCGCTTGTCACTCCGCAAGTCTTTGATGCCCAACAAATCGTCAAGAATCAGTTTGCTACTGATGCTGACATCGAGACTACCAATAGGATCCGATTCATCGCAAAGACCCGGCTTAAGATTGAGGCTATACCAATTTCCTTCAAGATAAAGGCTAAATTCATGTAATTGCTGAGGACGATAAGCTTCCGCTCCTTTCTTCTCAACCACAAAATTGGAAGAAAGCGCTTCAAGAAATTCTGCAGCCGAGCGTCCGTTCAAATCCTTTACCACACGATTATAATCGAGAATCGTCAACTGGCTGGCCTGAAAACATACAGCCATGAAGTAATTGTATTCCTCGTCACCACGATGGTTGGGGTTCTGTTTTGCCTTCTCGGCACCCACCAAAGCAGCCGCAGCACTCCGATGATGTCCATCTGCTATATACAGGTATGGAATAGAAGCAAAGGTCTCGGTAATCGTCTTTATATCCTGAGCATCCTTTACCAACCACAGCTGATGGCGGAAGCCATCAATTGGAGCAATGAAATCATACTCAGGATCAGCCATTACACATCGTTTGATGAGTGTATCAAGAGTCTCATTGTCAGGGTAGGCAAAGAACACAGGCTCCAGATTGGCATTATTGACACGTACATGACGCATACGATCTTCCTCCTTGTCGCGACGTGTAAGTTCATGCTTCTTGATGATGCCATTCATATAATCCTCTACAGCTGCTGCTACGACCAGACCATATTGGGTTTTTCCATTCATTGTCTGAGCATAGATATAATACATCTCAGAGTCATCCTGAACCAACCATCCTTGTTCTTGGAACTTTGCAAAATTCTCAGCGGCACGTTCATATACACGAGCATCGTATTCGCTCGTACCAACGGGGAAATCTATTTCAGGCTTGATGATATGATACAAAGACATTTCGTTGTCACCTGCCTCTGCACGTGCCTCTTCCGAATCAAGCACATCATAGGGGCGACTCTCTACCTTCTCTACGAGATTCTTGGGAGGACGAATACCTTTGAAAGGTTTTATGGTTGCCATTTCTATTTTTCTTATTTATTCACCTGGAACTTGGTAATGCCCTTCTCCAAGAAATCAACAATCTGATTGGCTGCTGCAATACCTGCGTTGACATTCGCTTCTGCTGTTTGCGCACCCATCTTCTTGGGTGTTGCAAAATAACGGCCTTCGAGCGCCTGAGCATACTCGGCATCCATCTCAGGCTTAATATCCGTAAGGTATTTCAAATCAGTACGTTCCTGAAGAAGTTGAAGCAACTCAGGTTCATTTATTACCTCCTTGCGTGCTGTGTTCACCAAGATACCACCCTTCTTCATCTTTCCCATCAAAGCGGCATTGATGCTCTGCTTTGTTTCGGGAGTAGCAGGTATGTGCAACGACACGATGTCGCAGGTCTCAAACAACTCATCTTGACTCTTTGCAGCTGTCACACCAGCAGCCTCAATCACATCAGCAGGACAGAAGGCATCGTATGCCTTTACATTCATATCAAAACCTTTGGCTACACGAGCTACATTACGTCCCACGTTACCAAAAGCAAGGATTCCAAGAGTCTTTCCTTTCAGTTCTGTACCACTGGTACCATTGAAGAAGTTACGTACGCCAAAGACCAGAAGGCCAAATACCAACTCGGCCACACTATTGGCGTTCTGACCAGGTGTATTCATAGCTACCACATTGTGAGCTGTGGCTGAAGCCAAATCGATATTGTCATAACCAGCACCTGCACGAACAACAATCTTTAACTGTTTTGCTGCATCAAAAACCTCTGCATCCACTTTATCACTACGAATAATCAATGCATCGGCATCGGCAACAGCTTCGAGCAACTGACTCTTTTCGGTGTACTTCTCCAACAAAGACAATTCGTAGCCTGCAGCATCGGTAACGGCCTTTATTCCATCTACTGCTACCTTGCTGAAGGGTTTCTCTGTGGCAATTAAAACTTTTGACATTGTTTCTTGGATTTAATAATTAGTGTTGTGCTTCAAATTCCTTCATACAATCAACGAGAGCCTGACAACCTTCGATAGTCATTGCGTTGTAACAACTTGCGCGGAAACCACCCACATCGCGATGACCTTTGATACCAACCATACCCTTTCCTGTAGCAAATGCAAGGAATTCATCCTGCAACTCTTGGTATTCCTCTTTTAGTACGAATGTCAGATTCATCAATGAACGACTATCCTCTTCAGCTGTTCCAACAAACAACTTGTTACGATCAATTTCGGAATAGATAATCTCTGCTCGCTGTTGTGCGCGTTCGGCCATAGCTTGGGTACCACCCTGAGACTTTATCCACTTGAGGTTCTGCAATGCACAATAGATGGGTACTACTGGAGGTGTATTGAACATAGAACCCTTTTTTACGTGAGTACGATAATCCAACATCGTAGGAATGGGACGAGAAACCTTGCCCAACAAATCTTCTTTTACAATGACGAAGGTAACTCCTGCCATACTCAAGTTCTTCTGGGCACCACCATAAATCATACCATACTTGCTCACATCTATAGGACGAGAGAAGATGTCTGAACTCATATCTGCAATGACTGGAATAGGAGAATCCAAATCCTTTCTCAACTCAGTACCATAAATAGTATTGTTGGACGTGATATGCAGATAATCCGCATCTGTGGGAATATCGAAGTTCTTGGGAATATATGTAAAATTCTTATCCTTGGAAGATGCTACTTCAACAACTTCACCAAACAACTTGGCTTCCTTTTGAGCCTTTGTAGCCCAAACACCCGTATTGAGATAGGCAGCTTTCTTCTCGAGGAAATTGTAAGGTACCATGCAGAATTCAAGACTGGCACCACCACCCAAGAATAAAACGCTATAACCCTCAGGAATTTCAAGCAATTCTTTAAACAAGGCTACAGCCTCATCCATTACTGGCTGAAAATTCTTGGCACGATGGCTAATTTCCATCAAAGAAAGGCCACTTCCCTCGAAATCAAGACATGCTGCTGCTGTAGCTTCAATCACTTCGCGTGGAAGAATAGAAGGACCAGCATTAAAATTGTACTTTTTCATTGTTAATTTAATGTATTACTACTATTATTAATATTCCAATTTTCTATTTTAGGCTGCAAAGTTACATCTTTTTTTTCATTACACATATTATATTAGTTGAAAAATGTAAGCAATTCCAGCAAATGAGTATTTTTTTGTCAACAGCAGAAAAAATACGTCAGATATTTGGCCATCTCGACGAATTGTCGTAATTTTGCAGCGCTTTTCAAGAGAGGAAAGCTTTCGGGGTGTAGCGCAGTTGGTAGCGCACCTGGTTTGGGACCAGGTGGTCGCCCGTTCGAGTCGGGTCACCCCGACAACAAGAAGTCAACATAACCTGCAAATGCAAATTTGATTTAAAAAAATCAGCACAACATTGCAGATATTCAAAATAAATGTTGTAACTTTGCAGCGCAAAACACAAAATGGTGCCTTGGATGAGTGGCTTAGTCACCGGTCTGCAAAACCGTCTACGGCGGTTCGAATCCGCCAGGCACCTCTCAAAGAACTCTACAATGTAGGGTTCTTTTTTTTGTTTTTAGACGAGAAGACTTTAAGTAACGGTGAAAGAATAAGTTGGTACGATTTAGCCTCATATCTCAAATCGTACCAAGTTATTTTTTGTCGTTACTTAACCTTTTCTAAGCAAACTGGACACAAAAGAAGAATTGCGCTTTAGGACAATCCACGAGCGGCATGCCGACACAATCAGCACAACAACAACGGACAGACGTGCCACCCAACCATCCACAAGGAGACACAACGCCACAGCAACCAAGAGACAAAGGAATTGGAAGATGATTAGTTTCCAAGTATTTGTACTTATTCTGCACTTATAATATCCACCATAAAACAGAGCCACAACCACGACATCATACAAAGCGGCCAGAGAGAGAGCCATACCCGCCCCGATGAGATTATACATCGAGTAAAGCCACCACATAAGTAGTCCCATCACGATATCGGAAAGAATTTCCATGCAAAGAAAGATTTTGGAATCGCCTTTCGACAAGGGCGTATATGCGATAGGTAGCATGATAGCACGGAAAAACGTATAGAACGATGCCACAATCGTCATATCATGAATGACCATGAAATCCTCCTTGTAAAGGAATGGTATTACCAAAGGCATACACAGAATCATCATAATGAGAATTGGAGCAATAAGCAACACACACACATCCACTTGCTGATTTATTGTTCGATTCATCTTCTCAATATCATGATTCACAGAAGATAGACGGGGAAAGTAATCAGCCTCCAAAGCAACAAAGACAATACCTGCATATCCCACCATCAACGCATACCCTGCCCGATAGTATCCCACTTCGGACATAGTGCCATGCAACAAGAGAAGGGCTGGGATTACCATACCTAATCCCGAATTTGCTATTCCTGCTAACACGTATGGAATACCCGTACGAGCCATTGGAAGCCCCTCAGAGAAATAACGCTTACTAAATGGCTTTATGGAATAAGGCACCAATTTGACAGAATAATACAAATGCACAAAACAAGATGCTATCGTACTCACATTCAATGCTATTATGATTCCCTTCAGATTCCAAAAGTAATAGAATGGAACGGTCAACAACAGAGTCGATACGGCCACAGTCGGCTCTATGATAGCAATACTTCGCAATTGCCTGAGCCCCTTTAAGATTGAGCACTCTCCTTCTGCAATCAGAAAAGCTACGATCATCGGACACAGAAGCATTACTTCTGCAATATGGTTCCATTCATGCTCAAAAAAGAAATAACTGATAACAGGCGAGAACACAAACAACAGCAATGTCGCAAAAACGGCTGTCCACACGACCCATGTACGAATAACCCGAACAGTATGCGATATCTGTTCCTCAGTCCCATCTTCAAACAGTTCACTTGACACTCGTGTCGCATTGAGGGGTATTCCGAAATTACTGCAACTGACCATGAATTCCGATATGGAGTTATACACAGAAATAAGTCCAACACCCACAGAACCAAGAATTTTACTTGTTAGCATATTTCGGATTAGACTAACAAGCATTTTCAATCCTTGAACACCACCAAACACACCCGTGTATTTCAGCACGTGGTCGTACGTATTGTCTGTTGTTTCCGAATTATGTAATTGTTGCAATTGATTCATCTCACTCAATAAAATTTGGCCGACAAAGATACAAGATTGTATGGAATTATACAAATTTTCACATTATGGTCTTGCTCGTTTCGATGAAATCCGTTACTTTTGCATAGCGAGAAACAGAAAATGAAGATACTTCTACTTGGCGAATATAGCAATGTACACTGGACGTTAGCCGAAGGATTGCGCGTTTTAGGACACGAGGTAACTGTGGTCTCTGATGGAGATGCATGGAAGAACTATCCACGTGACATTAATCTGAAGCGACAATCTCTGGGAAAATGGGACACTTTACACTACTTATTGCAACTGGAATGCCTCTTGCCCAAACTCAAAAATTATGATGTAGTACAACTCATCAACCCAATATTCTTGGATTTGCGTGTGGAAAGGATGTGGCGTTACTACAAACGTCTTAAGGAACAGAACCATGCTATCTTTCTGGGGGCTTTTGGCGTAGATTACTATTGGGTGAAAGCAGGCCTCGACTGCCATACATTCCGATATTCAGATTTCAACATGGGTGACAATTTGCGCCATTCGGCATATACAGATGCTTTGATCGAAGAGTGGATGAAAGGTGGGAAAGGACAGCTAAACCAACACATAGCACAGGACTGCAACGGCATCATCTCTGGATTGTACGAATACGAGATGTGTTATCGTCCTTATTACGAAGAGAAATTGAAGTTCATCCCCTTCCCTATCAAAATATCATCCGATGAGGCACCTCTGTTCGAGAAACGGGAACCCATCCGATTCTTCATTGGCATACAAAAGGGGAGAAACGAATACAAGGGCACAGATATCATGTGGAATGCATTGGAGCGCATTCATCAAAACTATCCAGAACAAACAGAAATCATTCGGGCTGAGAGCGTTCCCTACCCTACCTACCAACAGATGATAGAGGATAGTGATGTCCTACTCGACCAATTGTATAGTTACACTCCGGCTATGAACGGCCTCCTTGCCATGAGCAAAGGACTTGTATTGGTAGGAGGTGGAGAGGAGGAGCATTATGAACTTTTGGGTGAGCGTGAACTTCGCCCTATCATAAATGTACTACCCAACGAAAAGGATGTATATGAGAAACTGGAACAATTAGTATTGAATCCCGATTGTATTCCTGTACTTAAACGCCAAGGAATAGAATACATCCAACGTCATCACCATTATGTAAAGGTGGCTGATGAGTATGTCAACTTTTGGAAATCGAGAATATGAGAACGAGATTATCCATCATCGTCCCTGTGTATAACGTAGCCCAATATCTACGTCATTGCCTTCAATCCATTTTGGATCAGCAATTGGACTCATACGAGGTAATCCTTGTCAATGACGCCAGTTATGATAACAGTCGGGGGATTTGCGCTGAATGGTGTGAGGAACACCCCACCTTCCACCTGATCAATCACGACCGCAACATGGGACTTAGTGAAGCACGCAACACAGGTTTGGCACATGCCCAGGGACAATATATCACCTTTGTGGATTCCGATGACTTCCTTGCTCCCGATACGCTAAATTCATGCCTTGAAATGGCAAGTGAAGGAACTGTGGTGGAATATCCAATTAGGATGGAGCATCTCTCTGACCACGCCTATTGTTGGTCACCCATGATTGGCTCATTTGATTTCGGCACATGGATGAAAAACGATGGACACACACATTGTTTTGCTTGCAATAAAGTCTATGACATCAACCTTTGGCAAGGAATGAGTTTCCCGTCCGGACGATATTTCGAAGATATCCTGACCATCCCCTATGTACTCAAGAAAGCACAGAGAATAGTAGGAATAGACAAAGGTCTATACTATTATTGCAGTCGGAAAGAAAGCATATCCAAATCATTAGACTGCAAAGTTTTATACGATTTTTTATACGCATTGGTTTCACTAAAGACACTCCCAGAGAATGCGTCTAACACGAGGCTGTACCTCCGTTGCCTCAATGCACAACGGAGTTATCTCAAGTATGGTGGAACACAACAAATAGTACCCAAGGAACCTATTCCATGGTCATTCCTCACGTATTCCCAAATTCCTTTGCGAGAGAGAGTTAAAGCATTATGGTTCAAAATGACATACCATGGAAAATGACATATACCTAAGCATCATTATCCCTTGCTACGATGTTCCCTTACCCTTGTTGGAAACATGCGTCCAACGATTGTCATTTCTACAGAAATTGCTCACGTACGAGGTATGGATTATTGACGATGGCAGTAAAAAAGATGATGTCAGCACGTGGGCCATGGAACAAAACGACCCTCATCTTCACGTAGTCCGCCAGCACAATACAGGCCCAGGAGGTGCTCGCAACACAGGCATTGACAATTCGCGAGGAAAATACATCACCTTTGTGGATGCCGATGATTTCTTACAGGAAAAACCTTACCTCCAAATTCTACACACACTCATACAACACGAGCCAGACATACTATGCCATGGCACCAAGAAATACTACGAGGGTTCTGCCACGGCCTATATGGCCACACACGACATACGCCCCACATGCTGGTCCTACATTATACGTAGGAGTGTATTGGGCAATTTGCGCTTCACGCCCTACATCTGTCACGAGGACGAAGAATTTTGCACGATGATTAATCTGTTGAAAGCCAACATGATATGTATGCCTGTATCTGGGTATCATTACCGTTATCGTCCTTACTCCCTCATCCACAATCCGAGAAAGGATGCAGTAGAAAAACGGCATAATGACTTCATGACCGTACTTCTGCGCTTCAAATCGATACATGGGACAGAAGAAATGGAGAGGGCATTGGAACGGAGGAGGAACATAATGGTCCTCTGCTATATCATCATCTTGATGAAGGAAACCATCAATTTGAACGATCTCACCCGACTGCTATGCAACCTCCAGAAAGAGGAACTTTATCCTTTGCCGAAACGTGACTATGGCACACGATACCGAATCCTGCAAAAACTACTCGCCACAAAAGCAAGCATAATTTGCCTATCGCCATTCGTAAAATTGTACTATCGATTTGTGGCTCGGTGATTCGATAGCAGAATATCCTCCAAACCATACTGATCCACGAAGCAACTGCGATCTACATTGCATCGAATGCCATTGATTTGTCCCTTGCAGGTAAACTGCCACATAATGATAGGCACATCGTCAACCAAGGTTGGAGGTTCTTCGCCCTCGTATTTGGCTATCATAAAACGATATTGAGTGAAACGACCAGCCAAATATTGGTTATAGAAATTCACACCTGTATAGATAATGGGCTTTACGCCAAAAACCTTTTCCAACTGCATCAGGAAAATCGACAAATTATTCTGAAAATGTGACAAGTGACCATGTCCTCGTTTTTCCACATCAACGATGGGTATCAAGTCTTGATGTGCTGGATTCACCACATCCAGGAAATTACGCAACTGTGTAAAGGGACTTGTAGAAGGACTAAAGAAATGATAAACTCCTACTGGAATTCTTGCATTACGCGCTCCTTTGAGATTCCGGGAATAGCATTTGTCCACCAAAGAGTTAGACTCGGTCGCTTTGATATAGACATAACGGGCATTTTCGTCAGTACCTACCATATCCCAGTTGATACTTCCCTGATAATGGGACACATCTATGCCATATACAGGATTGGTGTGATGAGACATCTTCACCAAGGTAGGCTCCAGGATGATGTGGACCTGAGATTCAGCTAAGGGAACGACAGGAAGAGAATCTGGTTGCTGTAACAAATACGACTTGTCGTCTTCCTCGGAGAACGTGCACAAAGTGTCACACACCCCCTCCATTGAGGAGCATATCAGAAAGAGAAGAAGGTATGCTATTCTCAGCAACGTCACAAAAATCAGCGAGAAAGGGGAATGCGAGAATTAGGATTCAGGATTCATGCCAAGAAAGACAGACTTGAAATTCTTGCCCTTCATACTTGGGAACTGACTCCTCGCATCAATATCTGTACGAGTGCGCAAATGATCCATCACCTTCGTAAAGCTATCCTGAATACTACTTGCCTTCACACGTGCCACGAAAGTGGTATCTACATACTGACATTTCTGTGTATGAGGAACTTGGATAACACGTCTAAATGTCATATTTGTCTCGTACCACCCCACGTTCACAGTCTTGTATATATCCTGAAGGCGCATCTTCTCGGCATTCTTGCGTGCCCCGTTCTCTTGAGCGGCCAATCCCGCTTGCTTAAACTCTTCCAACGTATTAGCAAGTGTCTTGATAAGGATAAAATACGCACGTCCATGTACCTTGTAGCGTTTCGGAATCATATTGTTACTCTCGAAATACTTCTTGATATCTTCGGCCAAATACTCATCCAAATCCACATCGGGAATAGAAGTCAAGAAATTATACGCGTCATCAAGCGAATACGCCAAATGTTCAGATTCAAAATAACGGATATACAGATTCATTCTAAATAGAAAGCAGTTTGAAGAAACACATTTTTCAAAATCGCGGTGCAAAGATACAATTATTTTTTCACATGACAAAACGAATCCATCACTTTATCTTTACATTTGAAGCGAGGAGGACCATTTAATGAAAGTCTAAAGTGAAGACAAAGTGGGATTAATATGGAATAAAAGTGGTATCAAATAGAGGATGACGTGATTGTAACAAGTTGATATACAATCTAAATTTTGAAAAAGTGAGGTTAAAGCAAATTTCTGAAGTTTTTTTTGTCTTGAGATATGTCTGCATCCTATCTTTGCCCGTAGTGGTATCGTAGTGCGTACGTGCATTATCGAGTTTGCTACGAAGGAACAACGTAGGCAGAACGTAGTAACCCTACTTTCAAAGAGGAAGAGCGANNNNGCGAGCATTAGGCTGAGGTGCTGCCAGTTTGCTCTTATAGTAGAAATAAGTGTGAATAATGCAGGTTTAACAATCGTTCAAAAGGGTGCTGACCTAAACTAACAAGCGACGAACAATAGGAGAACAATAGGAGAACAATAGGAGAACGCAGGATAGAGCAAACGATACTGAAGGCGATGTTCGGCAAATAGACAAACAGATTGGGCGGATTATGCATATAGTATGCATTGAGACTATCACGTTATATAAAACACACATCGAATATGTCAAGACTAATCATCAGCCTTGACGGTATTTGAAAACATTCCCCCAAGCCCACGTTCCTCCATGCCATGTCCTGGGGGATGATGTTGTACATTATATACCGATATACATCTTCAATGCTCACATCCTGTTGTATATCATCCAAATATGATTTCCTATACCATACACACATATATACAATAAGATAGGGGGTATTTTTTTGTTTTGTTTTTTGTTTTAACTTTGCAGCAGCAATGAGCAAAGAAAACAAGTATGCGCAAAGAACACATGAAATATTTGGTATTGTTTCTTCTCACCATTCCATTCATCGGTTGTGTGAAGATCAACAAGGCGCCTCTCACCGAAGAGGATATCGAATTGGTCTCCTTACTTGATAAGTTGGATGATTGTCAAGCCAATGGAAACCACGAGGATTGCTACCGGTTATACTCCCAAATCTCAGCCGAGTATGAAAAGAAAAACCTGACAGAGTTGCAGAAACACTATCAGCAAAAGATGCTGCATGAATCGGAGGCGCTCAGTGAGTATGACGAGACTCGTGGACATACGCTGATGGCAGAGGCTCTGCAGCAACTGGCCACAACCTATATGGTAGAGGGGAATGCGGATAGTGCCGCTATCGAGGCTCATCGGGCCTATCAGACGGCACCAAAGGACACCCTCGATTTTCGTGCCCAAACACTCCTGCTTTTGGCTCAAATTCACCTGATGAATGAAAATGGTGATAGTGTGGAGTATTATACAAGTAGGGCGGAAGAACTTTATCCCAAGGTGACTCAAACCGATCTGTATCGCATCACACATGCATACGGACTCTATCTGCAGGACAGGCACGATGATCTGATGGCACTTCTCCCCTTATATATTCCGGAATGCGGGATTCACGGGCAGACAGAACTGACACGCCTTCTGATGTGCAGTCATGAAGATGCTGAACAATGGCAGAATGCATACGAGGATGCCATCCAACTGATGAATATGAGCGACAGTATCGCCAAAACAGAAGCCTCGGAAAACATGGCACGAATCCATGCCCTCCAACATGAACGGCAAATGGAATTTCTGCGTGCCGAACGCGAGTCTGAGCAGGCTCGACTTTACACGATCATCATTGTGGTGCTGTCTTTGCTACTGATTGCATCGGTAGCGGGGCTATTCTATCGTCGCAAGGCACGTATCGCTCATGACAACGAATTGGAGGCAATGCGCCTCTCTGAGATTTCGCAAGCCAATGAGAACATTGTACGCGAAGAGAACATCAAGTTGCAACGTCTCTACTACGAGCATCTCTACGCCATCATCCTACCCATCCTGAACGCCAATCGCGGAAAGAGTGGGCATATCAACCTTGAGGAATCATCTTGGGAACTCATTGAAAGGAACACCAACATGGTTCTTCCTGGTTTCACAGAGCGCCTGCGCAAACAACACCCCACACTCACTACCGAGGATGTGCGCTTCTGTTGTCTCCTGATGATGCGTGTCCCCAACGCGCTTCTGGCTGATGTGTATGGCATAGCTTCCTCGTCGGTAGCGGTAAGGAAACAACGCATGAAGAAGAAACTGGACAACGATGTCCAGAATCAAACGATTGAAAATTATCTCAACAAATATATGATATGAAGACGTTAATTAGTCTATTTTTAATGATTTCCATGTCATCGGGGATACAAGAAAACAAGTCTTTTATTCAGGACGAGGAACTCATCGATGGGGAGATGAGAACACTTGAAGGTGTGGAATATGATAACCCCGACCTGCTCATGGTCACTACAGGGCAGGAGCCGGATACGGTACCCGAAGAAGTCCCTTCTTCCATCTGGAACGAAGGTACGGAATGGAATGTATTCTACACAGAGCATGCGACAGGAGGGAACTCATCATTAGATGAGTCATATGAGATACGGGAAAACTATAGTCTGAAGAAAGCCGACGATGGCTATATGGCACTCGAAAGGGCGGAATATATCAACAATATCCTAATGTCGCAACAGTTGCAAGGGTACATACGCAATGCCAACGACACGGCCATCTATGTACGTCCCATATTGAATGACGGAAGCATCGGCAAGGAATGCCTACTCTACGATTTCCGGGTTCCATTCGAGTATGGCCACACCATCCGGTATGGAGTCATGGGCGGTGAGATAAGGGAAGAGGCTATTGATTGGCAGGAAGACTCATTGGAATACTACATGCTGAACAACGGGGACAAGCATTGTTTGCCGGCATGGAAGGGAATTGTATATAAATATGGTTTCATTGGCGGCCCCATGGATCTTTTCCTTATGCAGGAGACACCCTCTAACAACCCTCGTCCCAAGGCATCCAACATCAGCCATGTCATATTCACCACCAAGAAGAACAAAAAGAGCAAACGCATGAATACCTCTGAGGAAGAAGAAAGGAATGTCATCATACCCTACGACGAAATGCTCACTACAGGCAAACGGTGGGAATGTTTTGCGATATCCAGAGAACGAACTGAAGACCGAACCACCTACACGATTCAGATACAAAGGGACACACTCATCGGAATACGTCGCTGCAAACAGATTTACGCCCCAAAGTACAACATCCGTATGACTGTTTTCGAGGAAGGACGTAAAGTGTATATCGTTAATTCAAATAACACGCCAGAACTTCTGCTTGACTTCGGGCTACAGAAAGGCGATTGTATCAATGAGGTGGAATGGGTGGAAAATGTGGACACTCTGGAAAGCCAAGGCTACAGTTACAACATCATCACAATTAATTCGGGAACTGACTGCTCATCATTTTTAGTCGATGACCCGCAACCCTGGAACTACTACCTGATAGAAGGAATAGGTGTCAGCAAAGGTCAATTTCTCACGGGCCATCGGTTCCTGGAGGCGGAAAAAACATACTCCTATCTTTTACGCTGTTGGCAAGACGACGCGCTTATCTATGTGGCACCAGGCGTAAACGACATACAACATGTTACACTATCGAACGCATCACCTACCTACGATCCCCAAGGTCGCCGTTTGCGACAGAAGCCACAGAAGGGAATATACATCAAGGACGGAAAGAAATACATTATTAACCAATAAATCGTATGTGATATGAGACGTATTAATTCAATGTTTCTCATGCTCGTGACAGCAACGTGCATGAATGCCGAAGTGAAAGACCTCACCTCGAAGATTGTGAACGCCGATTTCAGCAAAAAGCTGGAAGGTTGGACAGTGAAATGTAATGTTGCGTTCGAGTATATTACACTGGAATCTGGCTATTCAGCATGTCAGAATACAAATACCTTCGACATCAGCCAGACCATAGAAGGACTGGAGAACGGCATTTATCTTGTGCAGATGCATGGTACTTATTTTCTGGATTATTATGTACCCATCTACAAGACATGGCTGTATGCCAACGAGAATGCAACCCCCATCATGTATCCCAGTGAGGATATTCTCTCAGAATCCGAAGCTCAGGACAAGGTAAACTGTTATCTGAGCGGTACGGAATCCACGAGAGACCTATTAGATGTAAACAATAGGAACCTACGTCCTCAGAGCCTGATAGGTGCAACTTACGCCTTTCAGGGCGGTCGCTATGTGAACCAAATCGCAGTGAAAGTGACTGACGGAAGACTTGTCATTGGCCTAAAGAATTACAATAAGACCTCGGATCATACATTCTTCAGCGACTTCAAACTCTTCTTTCTCGGCATGAATGGTGAGGCGACAGAAAGTATCTTGCAGGTAACAGACAAACTTATAAAACGTGCTTGCTTCTTGCGCGACAACAAGCGTCAAGAGACTGATTTCGGATTAAATTTGAGTATTGAATTAGATGAAGTAATAGAGGATTTGGAGAGCCGAACGGGTAATTGGATCATGGAAGATGTTAATCGTTTGAGTAAACTGATGCAAGACATACAGACCATACAGGATAGTTATCAGGAAATGTATAGTTTCGCAAAAAATCTGTTTGACAAATTGAATATAATGGCCAATGAAGACAAACTTGACTGGGAAGAATACTGCGAGTTTGAGGCATACTACGACAGTTTTATGTGGGCTGTAGCCAGAGGAGAATTAGACTTGATGGAATTCAAATACAAGCAGATGTGTGAATCTAAAGCTTACCAATCCTTTCTAAACTATGAAACAGGTATCAGCAGTATCAAGTCCGCTTCCGACCATTCTGCTTCCTCGTATGATTTGCAGGGGCGTCAGATACAACAGAAGCCACAGAAGGGAATATACATCCAGGGTGGGAAGAAGATTTTGGCCAAGTAAGTTAGTCCATAATTCGAACAACAATTAAAAACATCATGAAAAAGATTCTTTCTTTCGCTGCATTGATGCTGGTGGTAACAAGCAGCTTTGCCCAGTTGACAGTGGGCAGTACCGGTTGTGTAGGAATCGGCAATAACGCAGGAACAACTCGCCCGCTGACAGTTTCTCCTGGCAGCTCACAAGGCGGTGGTTATTATTCCGCTTACCTTTCTGGGAACTACAATGTTATGTATATTGATAATTCTGGCAACATGGATAATACACGTGGTATCCGTATTTCGAACATGGCTTCTACGAACAACGTCTATGGTATAACTACAGAAGTTACTGGAACTACAACAGGTAACGTGATGTGTGGGTTAATGGGGTCAGTCGGAAAAACAGCTACAAATAATTATGGCATCCTCGGCTGTGCTACGGATACAACGACATCCAGAGGTGCGGCAGGAATATATGGAATGGCAGGAGGCTACAATAATGCTACATTTGCCGTCCACAGACGTTTTGCTGGCTATTTCAATGGCGAAGTTTACGTTTCTGGTGGAGGTCTGACAGCAACACTTCTTACTCCTTCGAGCAATCCATCAGCAGGGCTCACCGTAATAGACGGTGCAGATGACGAAAGCGTAACAGGCCGACTCCAACAAGTTCAGCTTCTTCAGTTTATCCGTAATGAACCTGTAGCAGAACCGATGGTAGAGAAAGAAGACCCCGTGGATGAAACCATACTGGAGGAAAGAAGAAACGCTGGAGGTAAAATTTCTTCCGAGAAACCAAGAACTACGGTGTCTGCCAATAGACTTTCATCCGTCCAATATGGTCTTGCGGCAGATCAATTGAAGAAAGTATATCCAGAACTAGTCTATGAGGATGAGGAAGGTAATGTAAGCATCAATTATGTGGAAATGGTACCCCTGCTGGTGCAGAGCATCAATGAGTTGTCCTCTAAGCTCGCAAAGTTGGAGGGTGATCAGTCCAATGCTGAGGTCAAAGCTAATACGACCGCTATAGAAGATACAAGTATGGACGTGGTCAGCATGAGTCAGAACAAACCCAATCCCTTCAGTGAGAGCAGTGTCATAGAGCTCAACATTCCTCAAGCAACCCAGCAAGCCGCCATCTACATCTGCGACCTCAGCGGCAAACAAATTAAGAACATAACAGTCACGGAGCGTGGGAAGACCAACATCACCGTCTATGCCAGTGAACTGTCTGCTGGCATATTCATCTATACCCTCGTGGTGGATGGCAAAGTGACCATGACACGGAAGATGATGGTAACCTTACAATAAACATCTCGAAAGAATTTATTTGGAAACTTTATAAAGTGAATAGTCATGAAGCGTTTAATATCATTCATAGCATTGCTACTTTTGGTGAACATGCTGCATGCTGTCACCAAGGAAATAAAGGTACACTTTGATAAAACTATTCTGAAACAATACGTTCAAAAAGCTGCCGATTCATTAGACTATATTCATCTAAAGTATGAAGATCTTGTATTAGATACAGATCCCGGATGTCCTTCTTTGCCCATCAAACATCTCACTGTTACTTTACCGCATGAAGGTCAGGATATTTCAATGAGTTTGTCTGTTGGTGGTATTTCTTCAATACCGATCAGCCATAGAATATTTCCGACGCAAGAGCTAATACCCACATCTTCAGAAACAGTAAAGATCACATTTTATCCCTGCAATAATGAATTGTATTCCTCTTCCACAGTATTCCCGTCTGAAAATGTTAAAATTACAGATATATCCTGTGCTGGAAAAGAAGAGAAACATGTAGGATTGGCCATTTGTCCTGTCAAATACTATCCAAATGAAAACAAATATGAATTCATTGAAGATTTCTATATATCGTTAAATTACACAATTAAAGAAAATTCTGAATCTAAATCTGTCTTATCAAACTATAACCCAACCGATATTCCATTCTATGAATATTGCATCATCACAAATAATCAGTTGAAAGATTCTTTTACTCGGCTTGTTTCATGGATTAAGGAAAAAGGAATGACCGCAGGTGTGATACCTGTGGAAGACATATTGAATGATGCTGCCATAATCGGCGACACGGTATCAAATCTAAACGACAACGCCGGAAAGGTACGGCAGTATCTGCAGTATGCATACAAATATGGAAACACTAAATATGTATTATTCGGTGGAAATTATAGTATTCTGCCCATAAGATATGGTTCAAGGGCAGAAAGTTCTCTTGCTGATTATCAGGTCCCGACAGATTTGTATTTCAGCGATCTGAATTCCAATTGGAATGTTGATGGAGATATATACTTAGGTGAATCAAAAAGTTCAATGGATTATGGGTCTGAATTGCAGGTGGGTCGCTTACTATGTACCAATGCTTCAGAAGTTGCCAATTACACAGATAAATTGCTCAGGTATGAGTTGTACCCAGGGAATGGCAATTTTGCATATCTTCAAAAAGCAATCTTTACACAAGCAGATCACATGCAGGAGACTCCTTTGAATGGCATCACGGGTCAGGCAAATATAATTGCAGACGATCTCAGTGATATTTTCACCACAGAAACAGTGATGTCTGAATTACCCGGATCATATTCGTCTTCCACAACTTATCCTACAGGAAATGAAGTGATTTCAGCGATGAACCAACGATACGGATATGTAAGTTGGTTCAACCACGGTAATCCAACATCCATAACAGCAAAAGCAAATTATTATGGAGAAACTCCTTATGGTTTGTCTTCTGTATGCGATAACATACCCTTTATCGTTCAAGAAACAGCAAATGGTTTGGATTGTCTAACCAACAAGTATTTTCCTATGATTGCATATTCTATCTCATGTACGATTACACCTTTCGATGAATATGATTCGGTATATTCGGGATTTTACAACATGGGGCAATCTTTTACTTTGGGAAAAGACTATGGAGGTCCAGCTCTCATTGGTAATACTAGGCAAGGGTGGGTATCAACGAGCTATCGTTTCCAGTTGAAATTCAATGAATATATCAGAAATCACACAATAGGAAATTCTCTGAATAAAGCAAAGTACAAAAACACTTATTCAAAACATGACCATGCTCTTGGTGTGAACATAATAGGTTGTCCAGACTTAAATATATGGACGGATATACCTACTTACTTTAACGCGACGTTGGCATACAATTATTCAGGAAGTGGTACCCTGACAATAAATCCGACAATTGACAGTGCTTTCGTATGCATTCGTCCAATAACTTTAGCCTGCGAAACATCTCAAGCAATAGCGGTTATACCATCATCAGGTTCTATTTCCCTTTCAAATATAGAAAATTGTCTGATTACATTAAAGGGACGAAATTGCCTACCACAGATTCTGCCACTTTATTTACAGAGTACAAATGTGAATGGTTATCACTATATGATAACATCCGATGTAACCTGCGGTTCTAATGTGAGAAATGGATCCTGCGGTAATGTTATTTTTAAAAGTGGTTCTGATACGGAAATAGAATCATCAGGGACTGTTAGGCTTATGCCTGGCACGACTATTGAACTGGGTGCGAAATTAAGCATTAACCAATCAGATATTGATTTTTAATGATTGTACGTATGAAACGGGAAACAATTTACAGGGCAGTATCATTATTCTATTTGATGTTTATAGTCCCATCTGTATGTTCCGCCCAAAACTATTTCCCGGATGGGACACGATGGATGGAATTGCGTCTGGATACAATAAAGTATGAAAGTTGGTATTCACCCATTGAATATAATGGTATCGAACAACTTGTCCCAAATTTTGAGCAAGTAGAATACTATGTCAAAGGGGATACCGTCGTTAAAGATGGGTATGCTGCGGCATTCAAGAAAGTTTACCGACACATGGAGAATAAAACTGACTCCATTGCCTTTCTACTACTTGAAAAAGAAATGAATGACATCAAGTGGGTGCTTGTCTCGTCCTTGATGTACAATGAATATTCTGGCACATATGATATTTCATGGCCAACAGAGATATATGATTTTGATTGGTCTGTTGGAAAAGAATTGAGATATCATACAATTATATCGTCCAATGCTACGGGATTTCCATGGTTGGAGCCTACTACTTTCGGAATTGTCGATAATGTCAAAGAAGGGATATTTGGCGGTACAAAAAGTTTGAAGTATGTCGATGTGGAAAAAGGAAGAATACTTGAAGGTATCGGCATAACATCTTGGAATGATAGGGACTGCCTGTTTGGGCCAGCTCGATTGCATGATATGGAAAACCTATGGGGAGACAAAGGCACAGATTACCGCTCTATACTCGTACGTTTCGAACGCGATGGTGAATTGCTCTATAATATGTGGCCAAATGTAAATGGCGAACTGATAGAAGGAATGCCTACCGTGTTGAAACAGAGAAAACAAGACTCCCCCATGTACAACCTCCAAGGCCGCCGTTTGCAGCAGAAGCCACAGGAAGGAATATACATCAAGGATGGAAAGAAATATATACATCACAGGTGACTCCTGAGATGCGTATAACTATCACATTGTATAAGAGTAAGGGTGTTAAATTATTCGGAGTGAAAATCCAGAATAGTTCGGAGTAAAATCATTGAATTGTCCGGAATTGTTTGTTTCTTTCAAAATATTATCGTATCTTTGTACCCGATAATCAACAAATTAGTATTGTACTATGGAATATTTGAATAGAATAGCAGATGATATTCTGGAGAAGAAACTGCGGAGTAGTTCTGCAGTTCTAATAGAAGGCCCCAAGTGGTGCGGAAAGACATCTACGGGTGCTCAAAAGGCAAAGAGTGCCATCTACATTCAGGATCCTGACAAGAGGGAGTCGTACCGAAGAATGGCAGATGCACAACCATCGCTATTGCTACAGGGTGAAACACCTCGTCTGATTGATGAATGGCAGACGATACCTGTCATTTGGGATGCGGTTCGTTTTGCTGCAGACAAAAGACAGGAGATGAACCAATTCATCATGACCGGTTCGGCAACACCCTTAGATGATGATGAAATAGAACATACTGGCTTAGGAAGAATTGCCCGCATGCGTATGCGCCCGATGAGCCTATGGGAATCACGCGAATCAGCAGGGCAGATATCGCTGAAGTCGTTATTTGATGACAGTCAGGAGATGGGGTTGTTCGAAAATCCGATGACCATACAGGATCTTGCCTATGTAATGTGCAGGGGAGGATGGCCAGGTGCTTTGAAACTTTCCAAAGAGGATGCTCTTGAAGTCGCGTTCAATTATATCGACGAACTGATCCATGTGGATGTGAATAAAGTCGATAAGTCAGAGAAGAATCCAGACAGGGTGCGAAGCATTCTGAGAAGTTATGCTCGAAATATCTCTACTATGACTACGGCCACCACTATCATGCAAGATGTACGAGCTAATGACATCTCCATCACCGACAAGACTCTTGCCAACTACCTTACAGCGTTGCGTCGGTTGTTTGTAATTGAGGATGTTAAGGCTTGGCAACCTTCATTAAGAAGCAAGACCGGTATTCGTACATCTGACAAGAGACATTTTGTTGACCCCAGCCTTGCAACTTCTGTACTTGAGCTCACACCAGACAGTCTGCTTGAAGACTTCAATTTGTTCGGTTTCCTATTCGAGGATTTGTGTGTGAGGGATCTGCGTGTCTATTTGCAACCCCTTCGTGGAACAGTCTTTCATTATCATGACAATAACAATCTGGAGGCAGATATCATCCTTCGTCTGCACGATGGTCGATGGGCTGCCGTGGAAGTTAAAACAGGTTCGAAGGAAATTGAGGATGCCTCAAGAAACCTCTTAAAGTTAACGAAAGAGGTTGACACCAGTAAGATTGGGAAACCTTCATTCCTGATGGTGCTGACAGGCGGAGAATTCGCCTATCAGCGTGAGGATGGCGTATATGTTATCCCCATCGGTTGCTTAAGACCATAATGTAGTCCTCCTTGCTTGTAAGATTAGATTATACAATGAGATAGAGGATGCTATCTGTTGGCTGGTATTTCGCTGGTATTTCGCTGGTATTTAGTTTAGGTCCCCTACCCTTTGCGTGTATTATAGATAGAATTCACTCGTCAAAAGTTGGTAAGATTGAGAACGATTTCCATCACTATCCTGAAGAACGAGGTGTTCGATTTGAACAATAGGTTTGTAAATATCTGAGAACTTTGAAAAACTCAGCATACTTCGTTTGGCATCTTTTCCTTGAACCGTATGTACATCGCATCTACGTATGAGTTCCAGCCCAATAGACAACGAATACGCTATCACATCCGAAACAAGAGAAGTGGGTATGATTACATGAAAACAGCCCCTTTCTGTAAGTATTTCTTTCACTATATCGAAAAGCGTATTCATTGGTAGCGAAGAGGTACTTCGGGCGATTCTGCGCCCTGTATCAGGCGACACGGTATGTTCACGATAGAACGGAGGATTACAGACTATGCAATCAAAAGGGGAATCAGGATGAAAGTCTCTCACATCTTGGTGCACGATATGCACACGCTCGGAAAAAGGACTTGAATGCACATTCTCCGATGATTGGCGGACTGCCTCGGGGTCGATTTCCACACCCCATACTTGAGCCTGTGGCGCACGCTGGGCCATCATCAGGGAGACAAGGCCCGTTCCAGAGCCTATGTCAAGAATACGTTGAGCGCCTTCCACGCATGGCCATGCACCAATGAGGACACCATCCGTACCAACCTTCATTGCACACCGGTCATGGTGTACACAGAACTGTCTGAATTGGAAAAAAGCCTGACTCATATTGCCTGAAATGGAAGATTCTCTAAAAGACACGCAAAAGTAATCACTTTATGGCACGCCAAAGAAAGAAACGCCCACAACATTGCCAACAACAGCTATGAGCCACGCTTTTCATCTTCTAAATTTGGAAAATCGCATACATACCCGTATCTTTGTGCCCGTTTCCAAAATAGACACTTTTTACAGTATGTTTGACGATAAAAAAAACACATCTACAATCTCATTTGTTGCTCAGGTAGAAGATGGTTCGTCGCTGATGTTCAGCCAACATGAAGGCATGATGGACATTCTGCCATTACGAGATGCTCTGTTCTTCCCAGGTACTGTCAATCCAATAATAGTGGGCAGGAAAACTTCCCTGAAAGTAATCCGCGAAGCAGAGAAAAACAATTGTATCATTGCAATCTTTTCACAAAAAGAACCAGAAATAGAATATCCAGGCAAGGATGACCTGTATCCCTATGGAGTAGCGGCAAAAGTCATCCATTCCATGAAGATGCCTGATGGCACACATAGTGTACTCATTCAGGCCCTGAACCGCATCAGACTCGTTTCGATGGATGAATCATCCATCAAGGTACGTCCCCGAGGCATCGTGGAAAGTACGCCAGAAGCAAGAGTCGGTAAAGGGAAACTGGAATACATGACCACCGTGAGCATGATCAGGCAACGGACCAATGACTTGGCAAAACTAACCGCAGAAATCCCCAGCGAGGAAGTACGTAAATTTGTCAACAACGTCAAAGACTCACCTTACTTCATCAACCTTATCTGCAACATCATTCCGATGGACGTAGATATCAAGCATGACCTGCTAAAGGCTGACAGCGAGGAAATCAGGGCACTTGAACTTCTCCGCATCCTGAATAGTTTCATCAAACTGGCCAGGTTGAAACGCGAAATAGAACAGAAGACACATGCCGATATTGACCAGCAACAAAAAGAGTACTTCCTGAATCAGGAGATACGCAACCTGCAAGCTGAATTAGGGCACAACGACGAGAGCAGCAACAAGTTCGAGGACGTTGAGAAGATGAAGAAAAAAGCCGAGGAAAAGATATGGACCGAACAAGTAAAGGCTACGTTCGAAAAGGAACTGCAACGCCTCCAGCGCATCAATCCACAGAGCCCAGACTACAATGTTCAGCTCAACTATCTTCAGATCATCCTTCAACTCCCCTGGGACTATTGCACGAATGATTACCTGAACTTGCAGACGGCAGAGAAAGTGCTGAACCGAGACCATTACGGCATGGAGAAGGTAAAAGAGCGCATTCTGGAACATCTGGCAGTTCTCAAGTTGAGAGGCGACCAGAAAAGTCCCATCATCTGCCTGTATGGACCTCCGGGAGTAGGAAAGACAAGTCTCGGAAAGAGCATTGCCGCATCCCTCAAGCGAAAATACGTTCGTGTAAGTTTGGGAGGATTGCACGACGAAAGCGAGATACGCGGCCATCGCCGTACATACATTGGAGCCATGCCGGGACGTATCATCAAGAATATCATCAAGGCAGGAAGCAGCAACCCCGTCTTCATACTCGACGAGATAGACAAAATCACACAAGCCAACGTGAACGGAGATCCTTCTTCCGCTTTGCTCGAAGTATTGGATCCAGAACAGAACAACTCCTTCCACGACAACTATCTGGACATGGATTATGATCTGAGCCGAGTGATGTTTATCGCAACAGCCAACGACATCCATTCCATTCCATCCCCCCTGCGTGACCGCATGGAACTAATCGAGGTAGGCGGCTACCTCACAGAAGAGAAGATAGAAATAGCCAAGCGCCACTTGGTACCAAAGGAAAAGGAAAAGAATGGTCTGGCCGAATACAAGAATTTGAAACTCACCAAACCAGCACTTGAGTTTCTCATCGAGCACTATACGAGAGAGAGCGGTGTACGTGGGTTGGAGAAACAGATCAACAAGATTTGCCGTAAGCAAGCACTCACCCTGGCCAAACAGGAATCTATCGAGAAGACGACACTCACTCCGACCGATGTAGAGACACTCCTTGGCAAACCATTGTTCAATCGCGACAAATACCAAGGAAACGACTATGCCGGAGTCGTAACAGGACTGGCATGGACCAGCGTGGGTGGAGAGATTCTATTCATTGAAACCAGCATAAGCAAAGGCAAGGGTGGCAGGCTCACCCTGACAGGCAACCTGGGTGACGTAATGAAAGAGAGCGCCATGCTGGCTGTTGAATACATCAAATCACATGCCGAGTATTTGGGCATTGACATCCGAGTCTTCGAGAACTACAATCTGCATATACATGTACCGGAAGGAGCCGTTCCGAAAGATGGTCCAAGCGCGGGTGTGACGATGGCTACCAGTATTGCATCGGCACTAACCCAACGTAAAGTGCGCGAGAATCTGGCCATGACAGGCGAGATCACCTTGCGTGGGAAAGTATTGCCAGTCGGTGGTATCAAGGAAAAAATCCTTGCTGCAAAAAGAGCTGGAATAACCGATCTGATGCTCTGCAAGGAGAACCACAAGGATATCGAGGAAATTCCAGAAATATATCTGAAGGGACTCACGTTCCACTATGTGGAAACCGTGATGGATGTGTGGAACTTTGCACTTTTGTCCGAAAAAGTGAAGAATCCCATACAATTCACCTTCGACGAAGAAAAAAAAGAGGATTGACGACTGATGGATTTCACACTCGTTCACAGCGATGCTTCAACCAACGCACGCGCAGGCCTCATATCTACTGACCACGGTACAATAGAAACGCCCATCTTCATGCCTGTAGGAACTGTAGGCAGCGTGAAGGGGCTTACCGTTCGTGACCTGCATCAAGAGGTGGGTGCACAAATCATTCTGGGCAACACCTATCACCTCTATCTGAGGCCTGGTACACAGATTTTGGAACAGGCAGGAGGACTCCACAAGTTCAATGGATGGGATGGTCCTATTCTTACGGACAGCGGAGGATTTCAGGTATTTTCCTTAAAGGGAATCCGGAAGCTTACAGAGGAAGGTTGCACCTTCCAAAGTCACATCGATGGGTCGCGACACATATTCACCCCCGAAAAAGTGATGGATATCGAACGAAGCATTGGTGCCGACATCATCATGGCCCTCGATGAGTGTCCCCCAGGCGATAGCGATTACAAATATGCCAAGAAGAGTCTCGGACTCACTCACCGATGGCTTGACAGATGTTTCCAGCGCTTTAATGAGACAGAGCCTCTCTACGGATATCGTCAAAGCCTCTTCCCTATCGTGCAAGGTTGCACCTACAAAGACCTGCGACGTGAAAGCGCAGAATATATCGCCTCCAAGGAAGCAGATGGGAATGCCATAGGTGGATTGGCTGTAGGCGAACCCACCGAAGTAATGTACGAAATGATTGAGGTGGTGAACGAAGTGCTTCCCAAAGACAAGCCACGATATCTAATGGGAGTGGGTACACCTGTGAATTTGCTTGAGGCCATCGAAAGGGGAGTCGATATGTTCGATTGTGTGATGCCTACACGCAACGGCCGTAACGCCATGTTGTTCACCAGCGAAGGAACGATGAATATGCGTAACAAGAAATGGGAGAATGATTTCTCTCCTATCGACCCTAATGGCACAGCTTCGGTAGATTCATTCTATTCCAAGGCCTACCTCCATCATCTCTTCAAGGCACAGGAATTGCTGGCATTACAGATTGGAAGCATCCACAACCTTGCCTTTTATCTATGGTTGGTGAAAGAGGCACGCCAACACATCATTGCGGGAGATTTCAGCAGTTGGAAAAACCAGATGGTAGCTAAGATGTCCAACCGACTCTAAACAACGTTCACCTCAGGAAAGTATGAAGTTCAGAATACCCTTTCTCAAGCGAATCGACCTCTACTTGATAGGCAAGTTCCTCGGCACATATTTCTTTGCCTTGCTTCTTATCATCAGCGTGGCTGTCGTATTCGATTACAACGAGAATGTGGATAAGTTCACGACCAACAATGCTCCTTGGTCGGGCATTATCTTTGAGTATTACGCGAACTTCATCCCCTATTACAGCAATCTGTTTAGTGCCCTCTTTGTCTTCCTGAGCGTAATTTTCTTTACTACCAAGTTGGCAGACAATAGCGAGATTATTGCCATGATCAGTACCGGGATGAGTTACAGCCGTTTGCTACGTCCCTATCTGATCAGCGCCACCCTTATTGCAGCCTTATCCTTCTATTTGGGAGCAGAGGTCATTCCACGTGGAAGCATCACTCGTTTGGCTTTTGAGAACCAATACAAACGCTCCAAATCAAGACGGAACCCCACATACGCCGACAAGGTACAATTACAGGTCGATACGGGTGTGATAGCTTATATGGAACATTTCGATGGCATCAACAAACTTGGCAACCATTTCTCCCTGGATAAGTTTGAGGACAAGAAACTTGTATCTCACCTCACGGCAGTAACGGTGGAATACGATACGCTGAGCGATGTACGCTACCAATGGCACTTGATGAATGTGACGATCCGCGACCTGCGTGGGATGAAAGAGGAGATTTCACATTTCAACAAGTTGGACTCTGTCATCATCATGGAACCATCCGACTTCTTGTTCACGCGCAATCAGCAGGAAACGATGACGAACAAGGAATTGCGTGAGTATATCATCAAACAGAAAAACCGTGGTAGTGCCAATCTGATGGCATTCGAGGTGGAGTACTACAAGCGCTTTGCCTCACCCTTTGCCGCATTCATCCTCACGACCATAGGTATGTCCATCTCTTCCCGCAAACGAAAAGGGGGCATGGGCGTGGCTTTAGGTACAGGATTGGCATTGAGTGCCACCTACATCCTACTACAGAGTATTTCTGCCACATTCAGCATCAATGCAGGATTGCATCCTGCTATCGCTGCTTGGCTGCCCAACGTACTATTCTTCTTCATCGCTTGGTATCTCTATGCGAAGGAACTAAGGTAAGCCCACAGGAAAAGCCTTCTCACCCCATGACTCAGAATAGTATGGTAGGTCTTACATATTTTAAAAAAGTTAATAAAGAATAATGGATTTCTACGATTTCGATTTGAACGACAGAGTGCTGGATGCGCTGGACGATATGAATTTCACCGACACGACACCTATTCAGGAAAAGTCTATCGACCCAATCCTCGATGGACGTGACCTGATAGGAGTAGCACAGACTGGCACGGGAAAAACAGCCGCCTATTTGCTACCCATCTTGAGCAAGCTACAGGATGGAGGCTACCCCAAGAACAAAATCAATTGTGTGATCATGTCCCCCACCCGAGAACTCGCCCAGCAAATCGACCAAGCGATGCAAGGTTTTTCCTATTATCTCGACGATATCAGTAGTGTGGCCGTGTATGGCGGCAACGATGGCATACGATACGAGCAGGAGTTGCGTGGGATGAAGCAAGGTGCAGACATCATCATCGCCACTCCTGGACGACTCATCAGTCATCTGAGCCTGGGCAACATAGATTTGAGCGAAGTATCCTTCTTTGTGCTCGACGAAGCCGATCGCATGTTGGACATGGGATTCTACGAGGACATCATGCAGATAACCAAATTCCTTCCTCAGAAACGCCAGACAATCCTCTTCAGTGCTACCATGCCTGGGAAGATACAGGAATTGGCACGCTCCATTCTCCACGACCCAGTCGAGGTAAAACTGGCTATCAACCGTCCTGCCGACAAGATTCACCAATGTGCATACGTATGCTACGAAGCACAGAAAATCAACCTTATCAAACACTTATTCAAAGAAACAAAGCCTGAGCGTGTCATCATTTTTACAGGTTCCAAAATCAAAACACGCGATTTGGCAATCAGTCTGAAAAGGTCGGGCTATAATGCCACAGCTATGCATAGTGACCTGGCACAAGCTGAACGCGATGAGGTGATGTTTGGTTTCCGTAGTGGAAAAGTAGATATTCTGGTAGCCACCGACATTGTGGCTCGTGGAATAGATATTGACGATATCCAGTTGGTGATCAACTTCGATGTGCCACACGATGAAGAGGATTACGTTCACCGTATAGGCCGTACAGCACGTGCAGGAAAAGGAGGTCGTGCCATCACCCTTGTCAATGAGAAGGACATCCCCCAGTTCAAGCGTATTGAACATTTTCTGAAGAAAGAAGTAGAGAAGGTGGCTATGCCAGAATCCTTGGGTGAAGGACCCGAGTACAAAAGCGGGAAATCCGGAAGAAAGGGTGCGGCACAACGCAAGGATACACCAAGGAAACAGAAAGAGCAGAGACGTCGTGGACGAGGAAAGCAGGACAAAGAGCAAAACGAAAAGTCGAAACAGAATACGGCAACGGAAAAAACACAACCTGACATCCAGCAGCCTTCCTCTGAATCAAATCCTTCCGAAGCACCCAAAAAGCAAAAAAAACGAAGATATTTCCACCACAGGAAGAAAAAAGACCAAGGAGGCAATACGGCCCCTACTGCCTCTCCTATTGAATAAAAAACAGAAGAACTACGATTATGAACAAAAAAGTATTATTATCAGCAGCCTCACTTTGTATGATTATGTGTGCATGCAATCAGCAAGCCAAGCAGGACAATCCTTTCTTGGCTGAATTTGAGACCCCATACGGGACACCTGATTTTACCAGTATCAGGACAGAACATTATGAACCAGCAATCCTGAAAGGTATTGAGGAACAAAACAATGAAGTAGAGCAAATAGCCAACAATGCCGAAGATCCCACATTCGAGAACACCATAGACGCTCTCGACAACTCAGGACAGATTCTGAGTCGCGTGTCTGGTGTATTCTTCGCTCTGACTGAAGCTAACACCAATGACACGTTGGCTGTCTTGGAAGAAAAGTTCGCCCCTATGCTTGCAGAGCAAAGCGACCATATCTATCAGAATGCAAAGCTTTTCCAGCGTGTAAAAGTACTGAAAGAGCAAACTGAAAAAGGCACTATTCAATTATCTCAGGAGCAGTCTCGTCTATTGGATAAAATCTACAAGCGATTCGTACGTTCTGGAGCCGCACTTGACGAGCAGGCACAAAGTCGATTGCGTGAGATAAACAAGGAACTATCCACTCTATCCACCACGTTCGGCAATCATATCCTGAACGAGAATAATGCTTTCAAACTCATCATCTCTGACAAAGACGACCTCGAAGGACTTCCCGAATGGGTGATAGCAGGTGCTGCCGAGGAAGCAAAGGCACAAGGCGAAGATGGAAAATGGATATTCACCCTTCAGGAGCCGAGTCGTCTTCCTTTCCTACAGTATTCCGCCAAACGTGAACTTCGTGAAAAACTATATCTGGCATATATCAACAGGGGGAACAATGGGGACAGCAACGACAACAAGGAAATTATCCACCGCATCATCACTCTCCGTTTGGAGAAAGCCAAACTCTTGGGCTTCGATTGCTACTCCAACTATGTCCTCGACCAATGCATGGCCAAGAACGAGAAAACCGTCATGGATTTCTTGGACAATCTATGGAACTATTCCATCCAGAATGCCAAGAATGAGGCATCCCAACTACAAGCCATCATGGATCGCGAGGGCAAGGATGAAACACTCCAAGGATGGGATTGGTGGTACTATGCCGAGAAACTCCGTCTGGAGAAATACAATCTCAACGAGGATGAAATCAAGCCCTATTTCAGTTTGGAGAACGTACAGAAAGGTCTCTTCTATGTAGTCAACCAGTTGTATGGTATTCAGATGAAACCCATAGATGATGTAACCGTATATGACCCAGACGTAAAAACCTATCGGGTGGAGAATGCCGACGGGAGTATGTTGGGAATCTTCTATTGTGACTACTTTCCACGCGCAGGCAAACGTGGCGGTGCATGGATGTCCAATTTCCGCGAACAGAAAGGTAGCCTCCGTCCTCTGATATACAACGTGGCAAATTTCACCAAGCCTGCAGGAGACATACCTTCACTACTTACCCTCGACGAAGTAGAGACCATGTTCCACGAGTTCGGTCATGCTCTACATGGTCTGCTCGCACAATGCAATTACTATGGTATCAGTGGAACTAATGTAGCACGCGACTTTGTCGAACTCCCCTCGCAGATTATGGAACATTGGGCCATGGAGCCAGAGGTACTCAAGCAGTATGCCAAACACTACCAGACCGGCGAAGCCATTCCCGATTCCCTCATTCAGAAAATACAGAACCTGAGCACCTTCAACCAGGGCTTCAACACTACAGAGTTGTTGGCCGCCTCGCTCTTGGATATGTATCTCCACAACATTCAGTCACCCGACGAACTGGGAGATGACATTATGGCATTTGAGAAGGCCAAGATGGACAATCTGGGTCTGATTCCCCAAATAGCTCCCCGTTATCGCGTTACCTACTTCAATCACATCATAGGCGGTTATGCGGCAGGATACTACAGTTATCTATGGGCCGAAGTGCTCGATGCAGATGCTTTCGAAGCTTTCAAGGAACAAGGTATCTTCGACCAATCTACCGCCAACGCATTCCGCACCAATATCCTGGAACGTGGAGATTCAGACGATCCCATGACACTCTACCGAACCTTCCGTGGTGCTGAACCAAGTATCGAACCGTTACTCAAGAACAGAGGTCTGAAATAACACAAACACATACATACGCCAAGCCCCCGCTACCGAATGACAGGTAGCGGGGGCTTTTATTTGGATGCTGTAGGATTCACCACACATCCTCGGGTTCGGCAGGATTGTCATAGACCTCCTTGGGACAAAATTCCAAATAATCCATATAGAGTTCCTTGGTAGTTGCATCGAGTACCGACTTGAAGCGTATGTAGTAAGTTACCTCAGGTTTCAACGTACCTCTCCATACGATGTGACGAGTACAACGGCTATCATCACGAGCCGTCCAACTGCTATTACTCTCGTGCACCTCGTGGCGAGCGCTCTTCATGATGTTGTGGTTGCGCAATTTGTGGTCAATCTCGGCATCCACATCTTCCATACCTGTATCAGCTACATTATCCGATTCGCCATAGCAGTCCTGGATATTTTCTGTCATATCTACTGGAATACCTGCGACAGGCAAGTTGTCTGGGTTGCTACCGAAATAGATTTGCACGACACCTCGCGAAGCAGTAGCCAGGGTCTTGTAGCGAACCTCGTATGTTCCCGTCTTGGGTACAGGAGGTAATGTAAAGCGAATATCAAAGCGTCCGAAAGCCTTATCCTCATCCTGGCAATAGTTGGCCCAGTTGATTTTGTAGCCATTGTAGTGGATGAAATGTGTATCCTCATTGAGGATGCTCATATTGTCGAAATACTTATATACACGGTCTTGTGGAATATAGACATGCTGGTACTTACCTTCGCTGGAATCTGCCCGTCGTATGCCGTTGGTGATTGCTTCGGGGAACATGGCAAAACAGTCGAAGCGAATACGTTCCTTGCCCAAGTTGTCACGTATCTCGTCGGTATAGGCCAAAGGAGCATCAATGGGATAGATACAAGCATTCTCGATATCGCTCACGATGGTAAGCGGATGCTCACGTTGTACCAAGCACCCGACTTTGTCGGGATCACAGGACACCTCATGACCATTCTCGTCACGTCCGTTGGCCAGGTTTGGGAAACGATTGATATACACGCCATTACTCTCCTTACTCTCGAAGAGTTTGAGCAGACGTCGTCCGCCCATCGTACAATACCATTCATATACTGGGATGCTGTACGAGTAAGGTTGATTGATGTTATACCCCACCTCGTTGCAATGATACACCAGTTTACTGGCAGGTATGCGCATGGGTAAAATATGGTAGGTAAGCCATCGATACAGGATATTCTGAGACGAGGTGTATTGATCATCTGTAGTGAACGTCTCGTCACTAAGGTACATGTGATTGTCCAATATCCATTGCTTCAGTTGTTCCAGGGCGTCAGGAGCAGTTGGATCGATACCCTGCGAACGCCAGTATTCATCCGTCTCGGCAAAGAAGGTGAATCCTATCTTTCGATGTTCGGGCGTATGGGCATCAGGGTCGCCGGAAGCTGACTTATCACCACCTCCCTTACTCTGGTAATCCTTCATATCGGGCACCTCGCCACGCTGATGCTTCTCCTCATAAACTTCATCGCGTAAGACTGTCAGGGTGTCCAACAATCCACAGGCTTGTACTGCTCGTGCCAGCATCAGGTAACCCTCGGTCTTGTTGTCCAGAATATTCTGGAAATAGCGTGCCGCTGTCTGATCTTGAGGAGCAATGACACGATGTATCTGGTGGACGACGCCATTCAGGGCAGGAATGTCGCGGTTCTTGGCATCTACCGGACACTCGCCATTGATATACAGACTATCTGGTTTGTTCTCCAAAGTATGGATGACCAATTTATGATCATTCAGAGTGGGAAGAGGCAATTCTGCATTATTCTGTGTAGGGAAGTCAGCCACATAGTAAACCTGCTCACTCAGGTCACCTCCGTCGATAATACTATTCCGTACGATGACCGCACGAATGGAATCCCGCAACGTGCTATCCTGAAAAGCATCCCACGAGGGACGGTCGATGAGGCCTGTATCCACGAGCGTCTCCAGGTACTGATGAATAGCATCGTTGGTAATGGCAAAAACAGTATAATTACCGCGTGCGGTAAGCAACTGATAAACAGTCGTTTTACTAATGATACTCATGGGCGACTGTTTCAGCAAATTCACATATTCGCTATAGCAGTCGTGCCGTTCCAAATAGTCGGCAATAGTAGTCTCCTTGAACACGTACCTTGCCGAGGTGTCGATACTCTCTTCGCAGGCACAGAACATGCCCAAGGCTACAAGAGATAAAAGGATGTACTTTTTCATTGATTGTGTTCTTTTCATTTCCAATTATATTCACCCTCCACAGTCTTCCCTGCAAAGGAATGTAGTTTATACTTCACGCCCCACTCTTTCGGGAATGCAGGGAGGAGGTAGTCCTTGCCGTCCCACGTCTGCAATACCATATCCTGAAGGGTAATCATCAGGTTTGCACCATGATCCTGGTCAGGTACCCAGTCGAAATTGGGTCCCCAGAAACCTTGCAAGCGGAAGGAGGCATTGTTGTAGTCGGTATGTTCCGAGAGAATGCGTGCAGCCTCATCCGCAAGTCCCAGGCGTGCAGCTTCCTGTCCGTCCTGCGACCAACCGAAGGAATTCCTTACCACACGGTCGTTGTATGTGTCAATACCTATTTGCAGGTTGTCGGTGGAGACATTGCACAGATGGAAGGGGAAGATGGCATATAGTCGGGGATTCTCGCAGTTGGAACGTACATCCTTGTAGGAAGCAGCAGGTGCGAATTCCGTTTTTCCATCAGCCGTTGTCATTATGGGCAGGTCGGGCATGATGTCCGTCATGTGTTTCCATAGAGCCTTGTCCTCCTCGCCACTCAGTTCAGCAGGAAGAGCTGTCAGACGAGGCAACACATCGCGCAATCCTGCTACGGTAGGCATGTCATTTTGTATCTCGTACCAATAGGTCTCCAATGACTGTGTAGGTGTGATGAGGAGTTTGCCCTGTTCGTCACAACCATAGAAATTCTTGTAGAACTTCAGCATCTCCCGTGCGTAAGGAACCAATCGGGAGCTCACGAAGTCCTTGTCCTGTGTATAGTCATAGTAGTCGAGCATGAGAGAGATCATCTCCACCGACGAATCCCAGTGATAGCGGATATAGGGATTGTTGGCAAGGTTATCTCCGAAATCTTCCGTTGACACAAAGTCCGAGTAACAATAGGTACCAAACGGAGTAGCCGTCTCGGGGCTAAGTGCGCCATCCACACCAGCCAACGCCTTGGCATTGGCCTTCATCATGGGCAGATTGCGGAAATAATGTTCAAAGAGAGGCTTCATCATATCATAGTCGCCACTTTTCAGCATGGGGTAATAGCTCAGACGGGTATTCTGCCACCAGAAGTCCCCACCCCAGTCGCGGTAGTCGGGCGAGGCTTGTATTTCACCCCCTCCATAAACCGATTTTCCTTCCACTAAATTAGGATCCACCGTGAAGATGCTACCGTTGTACTTGATAGCGTAGTTTCCTCTTCCTCCACAAGCCTGTATCCATCGTTGGATGATATATGACTCGTTGATGCGCTTTCCCGACAACGTATCGGGTGTCTGCACATAGATATAGCTGCGGTTCCAGAAGTCCTTCCAGAACTTGGCTGTACGCTTCTTTGCCAGGGAGGAAGAGGGCGCATCGGCAGTAAGTTGACGGACGGCATCCTCTCTGCCAGCAGCCTCATGCAGGATTTCAGAGAATGTGCGGATGCGTATATCCAGATTCTTCACAGTAGCGGTAGTGGCCAGTTCCGTATCCGAGGTCTTCTGTACATTCTCTCCTGTCACCCGGAATCCGAAGCAACGGTCAAGGAAAGGATCATACTTCTCGCGATTCTCTATCTGGATATTCTGCACGTTCAGGATGCTGTCGTATGACGTGCAGCAGTTGTGATGATACACCAGCAGAGCCTCCTCGTCATCAAGCACCTTGTCGGGATAAATCTTCATCAAATCAGGATTCGGGCAACGTGATATACTGCGAGAGTTCCACCCCATTTTTTCCCTGTCACGCCATATCTCGCACTTGACAGAAGCCTTTACAGGCACTTTGGCAGAGCCTTTCAGATATACGGTAGGCGACTCGCTATCGATGAAGAAATCCAGGTCCATTCCCGCTCCCTTCAGGTTGATACACCCCTTCCCATAATCCAGAGTCTGGCGAAAATCACCTGCCGAGGTAAGGGAGGGCTCTGTCGAAACACGAATGCGACCCAGTTTATAGAGTTCGCCTATCTCGCTCCACGAGTCGGTACGAGACAGATAGAACACGATGTCGCCCGAAGGTTCCACCCATAGATTAGCACCCACCTCGCCATTGCCGATAGGCATACACCCGGCAGCATTCTCCGAGGGACTGTCCCACACTACATTGTAATCACTCACACAAGGCTCCTGCTGACAGGAAACGGCCATCATACATGTCACGATGACTAAAAAAAGGCTACCACGCTTCATATTTTTAAGATATTACGTGACAAAATTACAAAAAAATACTTGAAGACAAAACATTCCTTAATTATTTTCACTTGTAGGTAGTAGTTCTTCTATTCTGTTTTTCTGAAAAACGGACAAAATCGAAATGTTAGTAACGAAAATGTCTTTCGAAGGGTTATCGAAGGGTTACCGAAGGGATAGAAACGCATTATTTAGGTAAAATATTATTACATCGTAAAAATTATCATCATATTATAATCTTTTTAAACGTATTGGCTATCCATACCGAGGTGGAGGAAGGGGAACCTATTCGAAATTTTTTCAGAAAACATTTTATCCCAAAGATATTTGTTCATTCAACAGAATAGCACTAAATTTGTATTTCATAAACTGTATATTAGCGCAAATTATTGAATTATGAAAAGATTATTTGGCCTATTTGCTGCCTCTTTATACTTAGCAACAATGCCTGTAAAGGCTCAAATTGAGGAAATCACACTCACTGATGGAAGCAAAATAAAGGTGGATCGTTCCATCTTCCCTGACTTTGATCCCAACAAGGAAGCGACTCCTGCGCCCAAGGAATACTCACAACGCAGAAAGGCTCGTGCACATGGGAGGGTGAAAAAGGCAGAACTGCCACCATACGTATTCAACCAGAAATCGAAGTACTTCCCTCCTGTATTCAACCAAGACGGAGGTTCGTGCGGTTCAGCACAGGCTATCGGATATATGTTCACACACGAGATTAACTCTGTGCGCGATGCAGATGCTTCACTACCCGAGAACCAGTACCCCAGCCACTTCACATGGATGCAGGCCTATCAAAGCAGCACCACAGAAGATATCGTAAAGTGTGTGGGCATACCGAATGTGACAACCTATGGAGGCCGCACGTACAGCCGACTCTTCGGATCGCAAACCCACGATGACCCTGACTACGGTTGGATGCAAGGCTATGACAAATGGTATAGTGCCATGTGGAATCGCGTAGCCAATAATTTCTCCATGGAGCACAAGACAAACACGCCAGAAGGTAGGCAAGAACTGAAGGAATGGCTCTACAACCACAGCGGAGACAACTCCTACTACTGTGGTGGAGTGGCAGGAATAGGAGTCGCCGCCTATGGAACTTGGGACAAGATACCCACCTCGACAACCAACAAGGAAATTGGAGTGACAGGAAAATCATACGTAAAGGCATGGGGTGATGTATTCAATCATGCGTTGACTGTAGTCGGATATGATGACCGCATCGAGTTTGACCTGGATGGTGATGGCAAAGTCGGCGAGACAGAAGAAGACGAGGTAGGCGCTTGGATTATCTGCAATTCATGGGGCGATGGATGGGAAAACGAAGGTTTCATATACTGCCCGTACAAATACAGTTATGCTGTGGGAACCGATCAATCCCCCTGGTCTCCGAGTGTATATGAGATACGTCGCGATTATCGTCCCTTACGCACCATCAAAATACAGATGGAATACTCCAGACGCAGCGAGATTCTGCTCTGTGCAGGTGTGTCGGAGGACGTGAATGCCACAAAACCAGAAACCACCATCAATTTTGAGCATTTCCGATATGCGGGCAATGCCAAGGGTGTCTCCCCTGCCCCAGAAGTACCCATGCTGGGACGTTGGGCAGACGGAATGCACTACGAACCCATGGAACTGGGATATGACCTGACTGACTTGTCTGCATGTTGTGACCGCACAAAACCGCTGAAATACTTTTTCATCGTAAAAAGCAAGACTGATGCCATCGGTGAGGGAAAAATTCTGAAGGCATCCATAATGAACTACGAGGTAGAGAGCGAAGGATTGGAAATACCTTTCCCATCAGAGAACGTTACTATCCAGAACAATGGTGGAGAGACTCTCATCTCGGTAATAGTGCCTGGCGAACAGTTCTACGCGCCTCTCAACCTGCAACTAACAGATGGTGTACTTGAATGGGAGGAACCACAGCCCTCAAGTCTGGAAATGATTGGATACAACGTGTATGAGGGTAACACTTTGGTCGTGTCGCTCCCCAAGACTCAGACTTCCTACACACCAGAAACGGCAGGAACTTCACCATACACCGTACGCGCTGTCTATCGCACAGGTCTGTACGAACAGGAATCTGAGGCAAGCAACGCAGTAAGCATGTGCCTACCCGACCATCAAGTGAATACGTACCTGAATCTAAAACAGAGCGGTATGACTATCAACAATGCCGTGACAGAACCGATGAATGAAGCCACCATGGAGTTCATAATGAAAATCAACTCGAAGAAAAGCTACATTCAACAGATTGGTCCAGGATGGGGGAAGTTCCTCTTCCATATCGACAATAACGGAGGATTATATGCAGGATGGAATACAGGAAACAACGAGCGCATGGTTATCGCCTCCACCTTTTCCATCAACCGTTGGTATCATATTGCCATCACCATCAAAGACAATGTGATGACCGCCTATGTAAATGGTGTTCGCAAAGGACAAATCAAATGCCCCACGTATTCCGGACTCACTGCATTTGGAGACTTGAAATTCGGACATGGTTCTTCCGACAATTATTGGGATGGCTGTATCGACGAATTCAGATTCTGGGGTGTGGCACGTACCCAGGCTGAAATCAAAGCCAGCATGTGGAGCAGGGTAACTGATCCTTCGTTACAGAAGAATTTGCTTCTGTATCTTCCAATGGATACTATCGATGTAAAAGGAGAAACATGTATGCACGAATGGGTGAGTGGCAAACATGCCAAACTCCAAGACACAGGCACGCACGAGGTGAAGGAAGGTGAGATTATCCACACTGGAGCAAACACCCCACCTACTCTCGATTTCACCGTTGACCAGAATGGGTATCTACGCGGTATTCCTTTCCAACTGAGCGGCTCAGCTCCCGTCTATGCCACCACATGGAAATGGGAAGCCCCCAATGCAAAAGTAAAGACCTTGAGTGGTCCAAGCCCGACCTTCCTCTTCGAAGAATCAGGCACATACCCTATCACCGTCACTACCACCTTTTCAACGGGTGATCAACTGACGGTAACCAAAGATGTAGTCATCAAGGAAGGGAACGCGCCCGTGGCGGCCTTCGATATCTCAGCAGAAGAAGTTGCGGCAGGAGACAAGTTCAACTTCATCAACCGCAGCCAAGGAGAGGGTTGTACATATATATGGTCTCTGCCAGGAGCGGAGGAGGAAAAAGTCAGCACCACAAATGCCAGTGTCCTCTATCCTACCACTGGTACATTCACCGTCACTCTGACTGCCACAAACCAGTTCGGTTCCTCTTCCACAAGCAAAACAGTAAGAGTGAAGGAATCAGCACCTTCTCCACGATTCGACCTATCCAAAACTACCATCCTGTTGGGGGACACGCTGCAGCTCAACGATATGAGTCGCTACAGCCCGCTGACGTGGTCTTGGGAATTATCCAACGGAAGCCGAATCTTCACGACAGAAGAACAAAAGCCCTACATAGTACCCGTTGCTCCAGGAATATATAACATCACGCTGGAAGTAACAAATGAATATGGCAGAAATACTACCACAGTAAACAAGATGCTCACTGTGAGCAATGCTGATCCAAAGACCTGCCTAAACTTTACAGGATCTGAACACTTGGAAATACCATCTCCATTGAACAAGGATCAAAAAACGCTGACCATCGACCTATGGATGCGTCCCACAGCATACGAGGGATGTATGTCGTTCCGTTCCAACGATGGAGTATTCTATACTACGTGCAATTCGAATGGCATGGTCAGCTTCTACTTGTCCAACCGCCATACCAGTTCCACGGCAGGCTACATCATCCTGAATGAGTGGCATCATTACGCCATAGTGTATAACGCTGGAAGTGTACGTTATTATCGAGATGGAGTGATATACAGCACCTCAAGCAATACGGTGAGTGGTCGCTTGCCCGCCTTGTCTGATAAACTTATTTTTGGACAGGATGATGCAAATTTCAAGGGACAAGTGGATGAGTTACGCCTTTGGAATATCGCGCTCTCGGCCGACCAAGTAGGCAGCAATCTCGTCAACACCCCCATTGCCGATGTAGCAAAGGAAGAAACCGAAAATGGCCTTGTACTATACTACGACTTCAACCAGAATGGAGGTGATGTACAAGATCGCACCTCGAATGCGCGCAATGCGAAACGAGTAGGGTTCGGTCCTGATGGAGATGCATGGAACTCGGCTTTGGGTGTATTCACCTTGGACCTGGAATGTCCAAGTCGTGGTGATGTGTCGTCTGTATATTTAACCAACTACAAGAATCCTTTCATCACCGCAACAGGTACTGTGAATCCCAACAACAGTAGCCGTTTCCTGAAATTGGCCATGCGTACCTCACGCTCGAAATGGCAAGAAATGAATGCCGTAGTGAAGGGAAACATCACCACAGGCGCACACATTGATACAGAACACAACAAAAACATTACCATCGAAACACAATGGAGCGGTTTCTCCGACAACCTGAAAGACTATCGCCTATGGCAGACATTCACCCTTCCAGCTGGTAAATACACCTTCGTATGCAATATGGGAGAAGGTGATCCCAAAGAAAGTTTCCTGGTAGTCAATGAGGGAAGCAAACTCTTGGGCAATTCCGAATTTAAGGAAAAATCCATAGGTTGGTGCAAGATTACAGATGGCGAAATACACTTCAATCTGACAGAAGACACCCCTGTATCAATGGGCATCCTCGTCAACTTGGAAGGCCAGCAAAGTTTCAATATCGAATCCTTCCGACTGAATGGACAACCAGTGTATAAGTTGGAACCTGTCATCCCAAGTGGAATACAATCACCTACGATAAATTATACCGAGACAAATTATTCCTCTGCAATATATGACTTAAACGGTCGCCGAGTGATACGGCCCACCAAGGGTATCTACATCCGCAACGGAAAAAAAGTCGTGTATTGACACTCGCACGAAAAACAGTTCTGTTAAGGTCCTCCCTACACGAAAGTTGGGGAGGGCCTTATCGTTTCAACTTACGCAGCAAATCCTTGTTGATAGAGCGAATTCTCTCCTGTCCCGTAAGAATGTCCTGGCGAATAGTATTTAATTCATCATTCATCCCATTGTAGAGATCGCTGAAGGCACGAAGCAAGGGAGGCAATATAACTTGTTCCTTGGGGTTGACTACAATGCGTAGGTCGTGGGGAACCAAGTCAACCAACAGATCGGTTCCTTCCTCTTTTGGATCACCATCGAAATGAATAACACCAGGTGATGAACGGTGAATCCTCATTTGCCGACAACGGAAGGTACGAATGCGGCTGTTTTGTGCAATGGTCTTGGTAAACAGTTGAAATGCAATCTGTGGAGCTTCGAGCATCCCAAATGGTTCCATGATGGTAACGTCCATCAATCCGTCACTCATACTGGCATCAGGTGCGATATAGACATTGTTGCCATATTGACTGGCATTGGCACAAGCTATCAGGAAAGCCTTGTATTTTCTCGTCTCCCCTTCTATCTCTATCTCGTATGTGTCAGGTTGATATTTCAGTCCTTCACGCAGCGTATTCTCAATATAGGTAAGCAACCCACGACGACCGCTTTCTGCAAACTTGCTTGACACAAAGGCATCGAAACCTACGCCACAGGTACAGAAGAAAGGTGTACCATTGATACGTCCATAATCGAGCGAACGTATGTTGCAGTCGGACAATACTTGCAAAGCACCTTCAGGTGACATGGGAATAAAGAGATGACGAGCCAATCCGTTGCCACTTCCACATGGTATAATACCGAGTGCGGTAGAGGTATGCACAAGAGATTTAGCCACCTCATTGACCGTACCATCACCACCCACAGCAACTACGACATCAACCCCCATCTGAATAGCACGGGCAGACAATTCAGCGGCATGACCTTGATGATCGGTATAGAGGATTGTATAGGAGAAACGTTCAGAATCAATATACTGCGGAATCATACGAACAATACTTTTCTTGTCCGTAGTTCCCGAAATAGGGTTGACGATGAACCAAATTGTTTTCCTTTCGTTCATAATTAGGTTGCAAAATTACACATTTCTTCCGAAAATCGGCCGTTTTTTATGTTTTTTAATAAGAATACGTTTTGTTTCATTATTTTTTCCTAATTTTGCACTCAATTTGGATTATAGAATAAACAAAAACACATATACGAAATGGGATTACTACAAGAAAAATGTGCCAAGTACACCCTTCCACAGGAGTTTATGGAAAGGGGTATATACCCGTATTTCAGAGAAATAGAAGGAAAACAAGGTACAGAAGTCAAGATGGCGGGCCATCGTGTACTGATGTTCGGTTCGAACGCATACACTGGTCTGACAGGTGACCAACGTGTAATAGATGCTGGTATTGCAGCCATGCAGAAGTATGGTAGCGGATGTGCTGGCAGCCGTTTTCTTAACGGAACACTCGACCTTCATGTTCAGTTGGAGAAAGAATTGGCTGAGTTCGTTGGCAAGGAAGAAGCTTTGTGCTTTGCTACTGGTTTTACAGTAAATAGCGGAGTAATCGCTCAATTGGTAGATCGCAACGACTACATCATCTGTGACGACCGCGATCATGCCAGTATTGTAGATGGACGCCGTTTGAGTTTTGCCACTCAATACAAGTTCAAGCACAATGATATGGAGGATCTGGAGAAGCAGTTGCAGAAATGCGATCCGGATCGTGTAAAGCTGATTGTATTGGATGGTGTGTTCAGCATGGAAGGTGACTTGTGCAAACTGCCCGAAATCGTAGAACTGAAGAAAAAATACAATGCCACCATCATGGTGGACGAGGCACATGGTCTGGGTGTATTCGGCAGACAAGGTCGTGGTGTATGCGACCATTTCGGACTGACCAAGGATGTTGATCTTATCATGGGTACATTCTCCAAGAGTCTCGCCTCCATTGGAGGTTTTATTGCTGCTGACAGTTCCATCATCAATTGGTTACGCCACACAGTACGCACCTATATCTTTAGTGCCAGCAGTACTCCTGCAGCTACAGCATGTGCTTTGGAAGCCCTGCATATTATCCAGCGAGAGCCTGAGCGACTGGAAGCGCTCTGGGATGTGACCAACTATGCCTTGAAGCGTTTCCGCGAGGAAGGGTTTGAAATTGGTGACACCGAGAGTCCTATCATCCCCTTGTATGTTCGCGATGTAGATAAGACTTTCGTAGCCGTAGCCAAAGCCTTCGAGGAAGGTGTGTTCATCAACCCTGTGATTCCACCTGCCTGCGCTCCCCAAGACACATTGGTACGCTATGCGCTCATGGCCACACACACGCACGAACAGGTGGACGAATCCGTCGTAAAACTAAAGAAGGTATTCAAGGAACTGGACATCTTGAAATAATCGCTATCACAAAATACGCGAGGAATACAGCAATAGGGGCGTAGTCAAAGGTCCAATCCCTTGGCGAACGCCCTTTTTCTATTTCTCTCAAAACAAACACACACAATATGGAACAACACGAAGAAAAATTCCGAGACACGCTCCCAGAGAGTGCCTTCCGCGAACTGAAGGAAGGAGAAAACTACGAACCACTGATGCCCGCCAAGAGTCAACCGATGGAAGTGACCGTTTGGTCGATTTGTTGGGGTATTCTCATGGCAGTCCTATTCAGTGCCGCCGCGGCATATTTAGGGCTGAAAGTTGGACAGGTCTTCGAGGCTGCCATCCCAATTACCATTATTGCAGTAGGTCTGAGCACGACCAGAAAGCGAGGAAATGTATTGGGTGAAAACGTGATTATTCAAAGTATCGGAGCATGTAGCGGAGTAGTGGTAGCAGGAGCTATCTTCACCCTACCCGCCCTATATATCCTACAAGCCAAATATCCAGAGATGACAGTTAACTTCTTGGAAGTATTCTTTGCAAGTCTCCTGGGTGGTTCCTTGGGTATCTTATTCCTCATCCCTTTCCGGAAATATTTTGTAAAGGAAATGCACGGAAAATATCCATTCCCAGAAGCCACAGCCAGCACACAGGTCTTGGTAAGCGGTTCAAAAGGGGGCGAGCAAGCCCGTCCACTCCTCATATCAGGTCTGATAGGTGGTCTATATGACTTTGTCATCTCCACTTTTGGTCTGTGGAATGAAACATTTACCAGCAGAGCTCTGCTTTGGGGAGACACAATCGCAGAAAAAACCAAGCTCGTACTGAAATGCAATACAGGGGCAGCCGTTTTGGGAATGGGATATATTGTAGGATTGAAATATTCCTTCATCATCTGCTGCGGTTCAGCCCTTGTATGGTGGGTGATTGTACCTTGTATCGCCTTATTCTTTCCAAATATGGAAATAAGTGATGGCATAACAGCGGTAGAAGCCAGTGCAGAGCAGCTTTTCCGCTATGCCAAGAGTATCGGTATCGGTGGCATCGCAATGGCAGGATTGATAGGTATCTTCAAGAGCCGTAAACTGATTGTGGGTGCTGTACAATTGGCTACAAAGGAAATGGGAGGTAAGAAGAATATTGAAGGAGAGACGGAGCGCACTCAGAAGGACATTCCTATGAAGTGGATAACCTTCGGTATCGTGCTAACGATACTGCTCACCTTCCTATTCTTCCATTTTGATGTGATGCATTACAACCTTTTGTTTAGTGTGGTTGCTATCTGTGTAGTTCTTGTGATTACCTTCCTCTTCACCACTGTAGCAGCCAATGCTATCGCCATCGTGGGTAGCAACCCCGTAAGCGGAATGACGTTAATGACGCTGATACTCGCCTCAGTTATCATGGTATCTATAGGACTGACAGGGACCAGTGGCATGGTGGCTGCCTTGATCATGGGAGGCGTGGTATGTACTGCGTTGAGTATGGCAGGAGGTTTTGTCACCGACCTGAAAATCGGATATTGGTTAGGCAGCACTCCTCAAAAGCAGGAAAGTTGGAAATTCTTAGGAACTTTAGTGAGCGCAGCCACTGTGGCAGGTGTCATTATGATTCTAAATAAGACCTACGGATTCACCGATGGCACCTTGGCTGCACCTCAGGCGAATGCGATGGCTGCTGTGATAGAGCCTCTGATGAGCGGTGGCGGAGCTCCATGGACGCTGTACGGCATAGGCGCAGTCATCGCCTTGTTGTTGAATGCAATGGGTATATCAGCCTTAGCTTTTGCTTTAGGCATGTTCATTCCACTTGACCTAAACCTACCACTGCTTGTTGGTGGTGCTGTCAACTGGTTTGTGACCACACGAAGCAAAGACGTCACATTGAACCATATCCGAGGAGAACGTGGCACGCTCTTAGCCAGCGGATTTATTGCAGGAGGTGCATTAATGGGAGTGGTAAGTGCTTCCCTACGTTTTGCAGGTGTAAATTTCGACTATGCCAATTGGTGGGAAAACTATCTGAGCGAAATTCTCGCATTGGGTATGTATTGTATTATCATCATCTATTTAGTGAAAGCCAGTTTGAAAGCAAAAAACTGACAGACAGGTAGGCAAAAGATGGAAAAATGAGCATCTTGCATAAAAAAATAAGGAACAAGTGTGAGCGGTTCCAATGAAAAGTAGTATCTTTGCGTCGCCGTTACGAGTTAGCGGCATATTTCAAACCTATTTATAAAAGTTTAATTAATTTATGGCAACAAAAATTAGATTGCAGCGTCACGGACGTAAAAGCTATGCTTTTTACAGCATCGTAATCGCTGATGTAAGAGCTCCACGCGATGGTAAGTTTACAGAGAAGATTGGTACTTACAACCCAAACACCAATCCTGCCACTGTAGATTTGAAATTCGACCGTGCCCTGTATTGGGTAGAGGTAGGTGCTCAACCAACCGACACGGTTCGTAACATTCTGTCTGACGAAGGTGTGTACTTGATGAAGCACCTGCGTACTGGTGTAAAGAAGGGTTCTTTTGACGAAGCTACCTGTGAGGCAAAATTCGCCGCATGGAAGGCAGACAAGCAGAAGGGTCTGGAAGCATTTGAGGCAAAGAAAGCTGCAGAAAAGAAAGAGGCTGAAGCCGCTCGCTTGAATGCAGAGAAGAAGGCCAACGAGGAGATTGCTAAGAAGGTAGCTGAGAAGAAGGCTGCAGAGGCTATGGCCAAAGCAGAAGCCGAAGCTGCTGCTAACGCAGAGGCTACTGAAGGTGAAACAACAGAAACACCTGCAGAGGCCTAAAAAATCAATCACAAACCATATTTCAATTAGACTTTTTCCAAACAAACAACAGAAGGGCGTTACCGTGAGGCTGCGCCCTTCATACTTAAAAGAAGGTATCAACATTCAAAATAGCTCCAAAATGAGAAAGACAACACTACAATTCCTTTTTATCTATTTCTTGGCATTGACCATGGCATTGCCATGTCAAGCATTCGAGAAACGAGACCTACTGCAAAAACAGACCACCAAAGAGGCATTGGTAGAGATGCTGATAAAAGAACAAGCGTGGGTTGATACACCGGACTATACCGACCGCGAGGGATGGGATGCGTTATTGGATACACTGAAAAGCAAATATATCAGAAAAGGGGAACAATACCTAAATTACAACTGGCAGGTAGTTACAGCCTCGATGTATCGTGAATTTTCCCTGAGTGGCAATCGTTCCATAATGGAACGTCCACAAGGAGCCAACAATGGTGCCTTAGCCGCCTTATTCTATGCTGAATTGGCAGAAGGGAAAGGACGTTTCATCCCTGGCATCATCGATGGAGTATTTTTTATGTGCGAGCAGACATCATGGGCTCTCTCGGCACATATACCACACGGAAATCTGAAGGTATTACCCGACCACCGCGAGAACACCGTAGATCTGATGGCGGCAGAGGTAAGTACGTTGATGAGTTGGATCTATTACTATTTCCACGAGGAGTTTGACAAGATAGACCAATCCCTCTCTCCCCGACTGAAAAGTGAATTAAAACGACGCATCACCATCCCCTACATGACATACAACGGATGGTGGGTAGGCATCGGAGCTCCAGAAAATGCATGTATCAACAACTGGAATCCCTGGATCAATTTCAATGTCTTGCAGACGTTCTTGCTAATAGAAGAGGATCCCCAAGTATTGGCAGATGGCGTATGGCGCACGATGCAAAGTGTGGATGAGTTCCTGAATCGTTACAAGGAGGACGGATGCTGCGATGAAGGACCTTCCTACTGGACGCACGCAGCAGGCGAACTGGTTGATTACCTATCATTGCTGCAAATTGGCACGAAGGGCAAGATCTCCATTTTTGACAACACCATGATACGCAATATGGGAGAATACATCAGCCGTGCATACGTGGGAAAGAACTGGGTAGTAAACTTTGCCGACGCATCTGCACACGGACCTGGCGGAAGCCCTTCCCTAATCTACCGCTATGGAAAAGCCGTAGGTAGTGAGGAAATGATGCAATTTGCCGCCAGTTTGAAGTGGCAATCCGAACTAAGTGGAGGCACGCAGGTCTTCAGAGCGCAAAATTCATGGAAGGTACGCAAGGAAATCGCACAGGTGACTCCCGCTATTCCCTCTGCACCATTCACTTGGTACCCAGAGACAGAGGTTTGCATGATGCGCAATGAGGAAGGACTGATGGTGGCAGCTAAGGGAGGCCACAATAACGAGAGCCACAACCACAACGATGTGGGTTCCTTCTGCCTCTGGATGAATCAGGAACCAGTATTCATCGATCTCGGTGTGGAGACCTACAGCCGCAAGACCTTCAGCGGAGAGCGATATGACATCTGGACAATGCAAAGTGAATATCACAACCTACCTCGAATCAATGGCCACGCACAACGTCCAGGAGGTGAATATCGTTCGGCAAGTGCAAGCTTTGATGCAAAAAAAATGGCCTTCACGACAGATATTGCCCCGGCCTATCCCAAGGAGGCTAACGTGAAGATGTGGAAACGTACCTGCCAACTGAAAAAGAACACACTTCTGCTGACAGAGCAGTTCCAATTGACAGAGGCAGGCAACGAACCAAACATCATTCGACTGATGGTATGGAAGGAGCCTAAGGCTATCAAAGAGGGGACCATCTGCATCCAAACTGAAACGGGAGAGGCACGATTGATATATGACGCATCACAACTTACCGCACAAATAGAACCCTTGGAGGTAAAGGATGGTGCGCTGAAAAGCTGTTGGAAAGACATGGTGTATCGTATCTCCCTTCAGGCAAAGAAATGTAATCAGGAAGGCACATACCGCTACCGTATAGAAACACAGAAGAAATAAGACACATAATATTTTCAATCCAAAATCAAGACAACTATGGCAAACATTGAGATGGAGACTTCGGAAAAGAAAAGCCTCAACTTCATAGAACAGAAAGTGGAGAAGGATTTGGCCGATGGAAAAAATGGAGGAAAAGTACAGACACGCTTTCCACCTGAGCCTAACGGCTACCTACATATCGGACATGCCAAAGCCATTGCGTTGGACTTCGGCATAGCCAAACAGTATGGAGGCACATGCAACCTACGATTTGACGACACAAACCCCACGAAGGAGGATACAGAGTATATCGAGAGCATAGAACATGATATTCAATGGCTTGGATTCCAATGGGATAATGTATTCTATGCCAGTGACTATTTCCAGGAGTTGTGGGACTTTGCCGTATGGCTTATCAAGCAAGGTCGCGCCTATATCGACGAACAAAGTGCTGAGGTGATTGCCCAGCAGAAAGGTACCACCACAAAACCTGGTACCAACAGTCCCTTCCGTGACCGCCCTATTGAGGAGAACCTGCGATTGTTCGAATTTATGAACAGCGGAGAGGCTGTCCCTGGCACCCTCGTTCTGAGAGCCAAAATAGACATGGCTCACCCGAACATGCTCTTCCGCGACCCATTGATGTATCGTGTGATGAACATTCCTCACATCCGTACTGGCAATAAGTGGAATGCTTATCCTATGTACGATTTCACACACGGACAGAGTGATTACCTGGAGGGTGTGACACACAGCCTCTGCACCCTGGAGTTTGTGGAACACCGCCCCCTCTACGATCTGTTTGTCAACTGGATGAAGGAATACAAGGGTGAGACAGAAAATATCGAGGATAATCGCCCACGTCAAACCGAATTCAACAAGCTAAACCTGAGTTACACTCTGATGAGCAAGCGCAACCTTCTTGCACTTGTCAAGGAAGGTTTGGTGAGCGGATGGGATGATCCACGTATGCCGACTATCTGCGGATTCCGCCGTCGTGGCTACAGTCCCGAGAGTATCATCAAGTTTATCGACAAAATTGGCTACACCACCTACGATGCGCTCAATGAGATGGCGTTGATGGAGAGTGCCTTACGCGAGGACCTGAACAGTCGCGCCATCCGTGTGAGTGCTGTACTGGATCCTGTCAAGGTAGTCATCACCAACTATCCCGAGGGACAAACCGAGCAGCTAACAGCCATCAACAATCCTGAGAACGAAGCAGATGGAACGCATAGCGTCACCTTCAGCCGCGAGATATGGATTGAGCGCGACGACTTCATGGAAGAGGCAGAGAAGAAATTCATGCGTATGGCTCCTGGCAAGGAGGTACGACTGAAGAACGCATACATCGTAGAATGTACCGGTTGCCACAAGGACGAGAATGGCATAGTGGATGAAATCTACTGCACCTACGATCCAGAAAGTAAGAGCGGAATGCCTGGTGCCGACCGCAAGATAAAGGGTAAGACGCTTCATTGGGTAAGTTGTGATCACGCGCTGAAAGCCGAGGTACGCATGTATGACCGCCTGTGGAAAGTGGAGAACCCACGTGATGAGATGGCAGCAATACGCGACGAGCAAGGGTGTGACGCTATCACGGCTATGCGACAGATGATCAATCCAGATAGCCTACAGGTGAAGACTGAATGCTACATCGAAGAGTATGTAAAGGAACTGCCGACCCTCTCCTATCTGCAATTCCAACGTATCGGATATTTCAACATTGACACTGAAAGTACTCCCGACCATCTGATCTTCAACAAGACAGTAGGTCTGAAGGATACCTGGGCCAAGAGCAAGTGATGCGGGACGAGGATTTCTCCTATTACGAAGACAAAGCTTTCAAGCGTATCCTTCAGCAATACGAGGAAGCCAAGAAGGCGGAAGAGCCCGTCTATTTGGAAGCTGATGACCTGACAGACATAGCTGAATACTATATGATGCATGGCCAGGAGGAGGATGCCGACAAAGCAGCCCTTCTGGCCATGCAGTTGCATCCAGATAGCGTGGATCCACAAATCTTCATGGCACGCCAGCACATGTTCCACGACCGCATGGAGGAGGCGCATCGCATCTGCGACAACATCATAGATCAGAACGACCAGGAAGTCCTCTTCCTAAATGCAGAACTGATGATTCGCGAGCAGAGGGATGAGGATGCATACGAGTATCTGATGAAAAGATACGAACAAATAGAAGAGGAGAGAGCCTATTTCCTCTATGATAGTGCAGACATCTTCTTCGACTATGCATTGTGGGACAAAGCCCAAACGATAGCAAAGCGGCTACAGAAGGAGTATCCCAAATTCCCTAAGACAAACAGCCTCCTGGCAGACATCCTCGTATGCCAGAACAAGTACGAGGAAGCTATTCCCCTACTCAACCAACTGATAGACGACGACCCCTACAACGTCACCTACTGGAATATGCTGGCCGAATCGCAAGGTGCTACAGAACAGTTTGCCGAGGCAATTGACACAGCCGAATACGCACTCACTATCGAGCGGGACAATCCACGCGCCCTTCTCATCAAGGCCAACTGCTATTTCCACTTGAATATGCTGCAAATGGCACACGATCATTACCAGCAATATCTGAAAGCGCATCAGGATGATGACACAGCCATGTACCTCGATGCTGTTTGCCTATCTGAGATGGAGCGGTATCAGGAAGCACACGAGATGCTACTCAATGCAAACGAGGTGAGTGGGGAGATGGCACAGGAGCAACTTCACATCTACTACCAACAGGCGTTTCTCGAAGGCAAACTGCACTTGCTAACACAAGCCCTCATTACACTAAAGAAAGCCAGGAATATGGACGATGGAAAGAAAGGGGAACAAGACTACTACACCCTACTCGGCCAAATCTATCTGGAGAACGGAAAAAATGAGGAAGCTGTCCAAGCCTTCCAGAATGCAATAGACGTGAGCGAAGACCGCTTCTACACGCTCATGCAGGTTGGTATTGCCTACGAGGAGCAGGCGATGTACCAAAAGGCCACACAAATCCTTCTGACGGTGATGGAACAATGTGAGCACCCAGAATCTGTATCAGAAACCATCCCTTATCTTGCCATCTGCTATTATCAATTACAAGACACAGAGAATTTTCTATCCTTTCTGAAAGCCGCTCCAGGCGCCAACCGTCAGACGACCAAGGAATTATTTGGCACAATATATCCTAACGTAGAACCAGAGGAATACTACCTCTATGCCTATCACGATGTGTATGGCAGATACCCTGAAGAATGAGCGAGCGTGGTCTCATCTCATTCCAATTCATCTATCCACTTCATCAGATACATCAAAGCATTGTCCTGATCGTTGGCAAAGGGATTCAAGCCATGGCACGCCTTTTCATTTACACGGGTTGGATAGATGAAGGCCGCACCTCCCCTACCATCGTCTGTGAACAGACTCATATTGCCCCATAGAATATTTACCGCCCGACGTTCATAGTCCTCATCACCCGTCAGACGACCGAAATACATGAAACATTCACCTGTAACACAACTCCAATAATGGGGGAAAGTGTCTCCCCATTGCTGTGGACGACCAAACCAGAAACCATCCCAGTGACGTATGCTGATATCGTTGAGGTGACTGGAAGGTTGTTGTCCTCCGAAAGCTTCTACCACAGGCATAGTCTCCTTTACGTATGAGATAATCTCTGGCAGGAGAGGATGAGACGGCTGTCTTGATTTCAGCACCAAGGCAAGTTCGCATAGGAAACTGACCGAGGGAGCCACGATGCTCTGTTCGTAGTTCACTTCCTGCTTGGGGAAATTCAGCCCTGTAGCCATGTACGCCTCTGCCTGTTTGCAATACTCAGCCAAGAGTTGGTCGGCCATTTCCTTCGAACACATCTGTTCGGCAATGGTAACACTCTCCGTCACAGGCATATCGATATAATAGAACTTATATCCTCCGTGGGCATAACACTTGAGGATGGTGCCACAAGCCCACTCGGCATACTCCTTCTCTCCCGTAAGCATTGCCATCACACAATAGAAATGTGCGACCCAAGGGTAGTTGTAGAAACGTGTTTTCTGGCCACTGGGAGAATTCTCCTTGTCTGCATCTGTCCATGTGCGGAAATCCTCATCCTGCAGATGAGTACGCACAAACGAGGCATACTTTCTGAGCACAGGGGTAAGATGCTCCTCCTTTCCTTCCTTTTTCTGTTGATAAGCCAGATAAGCGAGAAAGGTGGCAGATCCCAAGCGCTCGCGACCCTCGTTGGCATCACTCCAATTGTTCTCTTGCTCCCAGTTGCAATGAATCTTCTCGATTGCGTTGTCGTATGGGAGAATCGCCCCGTCACGTTTCATACCAGCCTCGTCCCCCTCTGCAGCATGGTATATCTGATGATTTAGGATAAAGTCGGCACGACGTGTAGCAATCTCCATTCCCTCACGTACACCTAACAATTCGATATATGTCTCCCCTTTGCGAAACTTGATGGGAACACGAATATCCCCCACTCTGTCGATGGTATATTGCTTTGTCTTGATTCCCTTGCTTGTTTTCACCTCGTAGGTAAGCACGCTACCCAATTTCCCCACATAGCGTTTGGCATTTACCTGCATGCCCCCACGCTCTATCATCTTCGCATAGAAATCCTCCCATCCCTTATGCTCAAACAGGCGCCAGGAAAAGGAGAAGGATTGTCCTTTCCTGAGCGTGATACTACTGTGACCAGGAATACCATCGGGGGTGATATTGAGCGCAATTACACCACGGAAGTTGGAAGAGCCCTTTGCTCCACCCCTTTCGTGAATACTATACCCATCAAGGCCACCTTTCACCATCATGAGCCCAAGATGAGGTGCCTTTGCGCCCATACGTATGGCATTTACGTAGCCAGCTGTACCAGCCGCCCAAATATGTGCATGGAATCTGTTCGCGAGGCACGTCTCAGCATTCGGATAATTGTCATTCAGCGGAGTGTTCACCTCTATGTCCGACAACTGGAGTGTTTCCCTCCCTTCGTTGCTGAAGGTGTAGGTCTCTATGAGGTCATCCCCTACTATCTTTTGTGCAACACGTACTATCAACCCGTTCTCCAATGGTACATCCGGAGAATATTCGGCAAGTGTACCATTCACCTTCATACGTCCAGCACCCCATCTGTATTTCTCGGTCACCCAAGGGTATTGCGACCCATCTGTAGCCATCACCCAGTCGTTGATGTTCACCACGTCAGCCTTGCCTCGTACTACAACGAGCAAGAACATAAAGAGTAATATAACTTTCTTTCGCATTTTCAGTTTATAGATTTGCAGTAAAAAAACAGGACAAAACAAGAAGCAACACATTTAGAAGGGCTATCGAAGGGTTACCGAAGGAATTACGAACCCCTAAAATAGGCATAAATTTTGACACATATACAGATATGAGAAGAGCGGGAGAATCACTCCTGACAGAAAGCATCGAAGAGAGCGGAAATGCCTGCTTCTTCGGGTGTACCTCCATGTACGAGCACGCGATAGCGAAGGTGTACGGTCTCGCCTTTCTTCAGTTCGGTCTTTCCCCCATCTTCTACAAACCAGATAGGGGTGGGTGACATGAAACCATAATCACGAGTAAACCATTTGCTGGGATACCAACGGCTGGAAGGATGCTGCAGGATAGCTATGCCTTCAATACCTGTCTGACGCTTGCCATAGCAATCCATCCAGGGAGCAGAATCACCGAAAGTACCTTTCTCGCTTGTATTGCCATTGCTATTCACCATACAGCCGCCTTGCTTTACCGTCAAATCCTCGGCTATGCGGGCAGAGAAGAGGGAATGGTTGGTTCTCTCGATGGTTACATCCATGAGCATATCCATCTCAATATCAAAGTCCAACTGGAAAAGGCTCTGCGATGGAGAAGTGATAGTGATGAGCCTACGATCGCGAATGGGGGCTTCTGCATCAGGACGCTTCCAGATACACTCATCCAGAATAACCGCCTTGTCACCACCTGTCTCCAGCACACGTGCGCCCAAAGACACGATGCGTCCACGCTCCAAACCCTCCTGCCAATAGTTGCCTCCGTTCACACGGTCGCAGGCAAAGAAGAGAGAGGAGTGATGGGGATACATACCATTGCGCATAGAAGTGACGGAGCCTCCCGACACAGGGCTGTTGACAGGAAAGAAGAAGGGATATTTCTCATCGTCCTGAAAACGATAACTGGTGAAGAACTTGTCGCCTATAGTGACATCTATACGATTACCGATACGTACAGCATTTACTTGTGCACGAAGCGTGAGAGGCACGACAACCTGCATCATCGCCAGCAGGATACTGAGAAATCTTCTGTTCATAGTTTTGACATTTATTTTGAGGTGGAGGGAAAAATGAAAATGATTATTTCCCATAATTTTCAATAATATAGCGTTTTATTTCTTCGATAAAAATTGAATGTTCTTTCCTTGCTATTAGATGCATATAGAGAGGTCTGTCTCCTTGTTCAATCATCACGGTAAGATCGATGACATCTACCATGTCATGTTTGATAAGAAAACGTTGGAACATCATTGAGAACAACTGAGAACGATACTCCTGAGGCCACACCTCTGACTTACGATTACTTTTGGGTACATCAGCAAGGTCATCACAATAATAGTAAAGAACCGCCTTGTCGTTTGAAATAAAATATCGACCTATACCTTCGGATATGAGTGACAATGTGTGCAAGGATGTAGGAAGATTTCCAGACACCCTCTTCAAATCTACTTCAATGATTTCAACTTTCTTGCTGAAAGTTTCTGAAATATTATTGCTTGAGAAGAAAGCGTCTTGGCCACTTGATAAAGAAACGAGGTACACACCTTCGGCAGATTCCACCTTGAATGTAATCCTCATAATAGAATACCTTATCCTTGAATAGTGAACAATGAATCGGAAGATGACAATTCTTCACGAAGTTTACGCTTGTGCTCCTGCATTTTACCAATAAGACTAAGCAACTCCTGTGATGGATCCTTAATCACGATTGTTTCTGTTGTATAAGTTCCCATATCTGTAGAATGTTAAGGATAAAACGTATTCAATATCACTTTGCAAAAATATACCTTCTTTCTGTAACAGACAAATAGTTTATAAGAAAAGTACCTTTTTTTCCTACGCTGTCAATCACAGGTAATCACCTACCCTATTTCACATACTGGGTCAGTCGTTGCTCTTCGCTCTGCTTGCACACCAGCAAGGCACCGTCTTTCTCTGCCACGATATAGCCGTCCAAGCCCTGGAGGATTATTTTCTTGTCGCTATTGGAATATACCACACAGTTGGCAGATTCCACCAAGGTGATATTCTGTCCGATGATGGCATTCCCCTGGGCATCCAACTGGTAGATGGAATGCAAGGCGCCCCATGTACCCAAGTCACTCCAACCGAAATCGACAGGGAAGACAAAGATTTCCTCGGTCTTCTCCATGATAGCATAATCCACTGAAATCTTTTCACATAGCGGATATTGCTGGTTGACCAGTTCCTGCTCCTTCTCTGTACCATAATAGGGAAGCAAATCTTCGAAAATCTGGGAAATATTGGGCTGGTAGATACGGAAGGCATTCACTACAGTACTCACATTCCAGATGAAAATGCCGGCATTCCAGAAATAGTTGCTCTTGGAAATATACTTCTGAGCTGTAGCCAAATCAGGCTTCTCCCTAAAACTATCTACACGGAAGATTTCCTTGTTGCGGGCAGTGGAGCAAGTCAGATCGGCCTGAATATAGCCATAGCCAGTCTCAGGACGGTTTGGCTTCATACCCAGTGTGATGATAGAATCTGTCTCCTCAGCAAACTGCAAGGATGAAAGGATGACACGACGGAACTCAACTGTATTGAGAATCAGTCCATCGCTGGGAGAAATGACAATATTGGCATTGGGGTTGATAGCCTTGATGCGCCAACTGACGTAAGCAATACATGGAGCGGTATTTCTGCGGCAGGGTTCCTTCAATATATTTCCCTCGGCAACTTCTGGTAATTGCTCACGTACCTTGTCTGCATAATCTACCGACGTGATTACCCAGAAATTCTCGGGTGGGACAAGTCCCTTGAAACGGTCGTAGGTCATCTGCAAGAGCGTACGTCCACAACCCAACACATCCACAAATTGCTTCGGGCATTCCACAGTACTCATCGGCCAGAAACGACTACCGATTCCTCCTGCCATTATCACAATATGATTGTTGTTCTTTGCCATTTTTCTTTCATCTTTGCCAATATTTTGCAAAATTACAATTTTTCACACGATTTGTGAAATTTCGTTCACTAATTTTTTCACTACGAAGCTGAAATGAACTTTGGAATTTCACTCGCTTAATAGTACTTTGGGCAACGAAGCCCAATCAAAAATTCACTTTTAATTGGGCTTCAC
>DCHV01000013.1:0-15186 GCA_002314945.1 Prevotellaceae bacterium UBA1743 | reverse complement strand
AAACTAAGAAAAATGGATACAAAATTGATTGAGACATGTGAGTCGATTGCCAAAGAATGGTGCGACTCTCCCCTCTACGACAATGCCACAAAGGCCGAAGTGAAGGCTATGCTGGAAGACAACGACAAGACCGCACTGGTAGAGGCTTTCTACAAGACTTTGGAATTTGGTACAGGAGGATTGCGCGGCATCATGGGTGCTGGCACCAACCGCATGAATATCTACACCGTAGGAGCTGCCACACAGGGATTGGCCAACTACTTGAACATCAACTTTGCAGGACAGCCCATCAGTGTGGTAGTAGGACATGACTGCCGCAACAACAGCCGCCTCTATGCAGAGACAGTAGCCAATATCTTTAGCGCCAACAATATCAAGGTCTATCTCTTTGAGGATATGCGACCCACTCCCGAAGTGAGTTTCGCCATCCGACACCTGGGTTGCCAGAGTGGCGTAAATATCACAGCCAGTCACAACCCACGTGAATACAATGGTTACAAAGCATACTGGGATGATGGTGCCCAGGTACTCGCTCCCCACGACAAGGGTATCATAGACGAAGTAAACAAGGTGAACTATGCCGACATCAAGTTCGAGGGTAACCCCGAACTCATCACTATCATAGGCAAGGAGGTAGATGACGTGTATCTCGATATGATTCACGGCATCAGCATCGACCCTGAGGTCATCCAGCGACAGAAAGACCTGAATATCGTATATACCCCCATACATGGTACTGGCATGATGCTTATTCCTCAGAGCCTGAAACTCTGGGGCTTCGAGAATGTAAACTGCGTACCCGAGCAAATGGTGAAGAGCGGAGATTTCCCCACTGTCATTTCTCCCAATCCAGAGAACGCAGAAGCACTCACCCTTGCCATCAAACTGGCTAAGGAAACCAATGCAGACATCGTAATGGCAAGCGACCCCGATGCGGATCGTGTAGGTATGGCATGTAAGGACAGCCACGGAGAATGGGTCCTCATCGACGGAAATCAGACTTGCATGATCTTCCTCTACTACATCATCAAGAACCGTATCGCTACAGGACAGATGCGAGGGGATGAATACATTGTGAAGACCATTGTGACGACCGAACTGATAAAGACCATTGCAGACCGCAACAAGGTGACCATGTACGACTGCTATACTGGATTCAAGTGGATTGCACGTCAGGTACGCCTACTCGAAGGAAAAGCCACCTATATTGGAGGTGGAGAGGAGAGTTACGGCTTCATGGCACAGGATTTCGTGCGCGACAAGGACTCCGTGAGCGCTTGTTCTCTGCTGGCTGAGATATGCGCCTGGGCCAAGGACAATGGCAAGACACTCTATGATGTACTCATGGATATCTATCTGGAATACGGATTCAGCCTGAACAAGACTGTCAATGTAGTAAAGCCAGGCAAGAGCGGTGCCGACGAAATCACTCAGATGATGACCGATTTCCGTCAGAACCCACCCAAGCAGTTGGCAGGAAGCCCTGTAACCATCGTGAAGGACTATCTGAATCTGGTACAAACCGACGCACAGGGAACACAGACACCCCTCGACATGCCCGAATCAAGCAACGTGCTGCAATGGTTCACAGCGGATGGCACCAAGGTAAGCGTGCGTCCCAGTGGTACGGAACCTAAGATTAAGTTCTACATGGAATTGAGTGGCAAAATGGAATGCGCCAGCTGCTATCCCTCTGCCTGCCAAAAGGCTACCGAAAAAGCCGAAATGATAAAGAAAGAGTTGGGTCTCTAAATGACACGCTACTTAGCATATTGCCAAGGGGATATTCTTCTCACTACCGAGGGGAATATCCCCTTTGGCGATACACCCCCTATCCCACTTCATCCGTGGCATACTGTCACCACCCTGCATGCTGACACAGCCGATTGTCTCATCATACGTCTGCAAAGTCCAATTGTAGGAATCGCAGGATTACAGATGGTAGGCCTGCGTCAATCCTATGAAATTCTCTCACGCGAAGATTATGCATTGGCAGGCAAGGGAGCAGAACTCCTCTACTGGGATCAGAATTCACATTACTGTGGTGTATGCGGTTCACCACTCAAGTGGCAGACGGAAATCAGCAAGCAATGCCCCGAATGCGGAAAGGAGTGGTGGCCAGCCTTGGCAACTGCCATCATTGTACGTGTAGAACGAGGCGAAGAGATTCTGCTGGTACGCGCCCGCAATTTTCGAGGCAGCCACTATGGGTTGGTGGCAGGCTTTGTGGAGACAGGAGAGACACTGGAGGAATGCGTAAAACGCGAGGTGTGGGAGGAAACCCACATCCGAATACGCGACATCCGCTATTTCGGCAGTCAGCCGTGGCCTTATCCTTGTGGTTTGATGGTTGGCTTCACAGCACAGTATGAGAGTGGAGAAATCCGTCTGCAGACAGCTGAACTATGTGCAGGAGGATGGTTCAGACGCGACAATCTGCCTGATATACCTCGACCTGCCTCCATCGCACGCACCCTCATCGAGGATTGGATGGAGAAGGCCTGAGTGGATTATTTCATACGGTAGCGTTCACCCGCTTCCTCTACGATTTTCTTACGGAAAGTCTCAGGATAACCAGGACGAAGCAAAGGACGCTGACAGCCACCTGGAGTCTTCAGGTAATTGCCATTCTCATCCACTTGTTTTACAGCCATATCGTTGTACTTCACGATGAGCTGTTGCCCCAGTTGCATCCAGTTGTCAGTCATTGCCTGTGCTGCACGATGACTGTATCCGCTCAGATAGTCGCGTGCCTGTTCTTCTCCCATACTCAAGGCTTCCTTCTCGGTAGCCTCCTGGAGGGAGTTGTAGTCATTCTCCAGTCGATCACGTACTGCCTTCAATTCGGGGAACAAGACAGAATACCGGTAATACACCATGTTGCTCACCCAGTTGCACAACCAATATGCCGATTGAAAGGAGAAATGGAAACAGTCGGCCGTCTTCTCATCATAACATGAAGGAGCTTCCTTGGTGCAGCAATACACAGGCGTCATAGCCACCATATTGGCATCATCATTGCCATACCATACCACACCGCCTATATGATTCGGTAGCCAGGAACGCATCTGGCATACAAATATTTGTGCTGTCTGCTGTGTACTGATTGGACGCTCGTTGAAATACTTCACGCCATCTACTTCGAAGGAAAGAGGTGTGGGGCGATAAGGCATTTCCCAGGCTCCCATACCCAAGTCGGATTGAATCTCCAATGGCGTACCCTCATAGTGGTCGCGCATCATATCCTTGACATCCTGTACCGAAAGCAATTCACGTGGCTTCACCCACAGCGGCATGGGATTGTCCGTCGTCTCTCCCTTGGCATACGTCAGATAGGGTGACATATCCTCTGCCGCCCAACGATTGAAGAAGCTCCACACACGAGCCTCACAGAATCGTTGTGCACCGAAGTCAGTGGGCGCGTATGCACCCTGAAACGAGAAATCCTCATCTTTTCCCGAGAAAAAGCCCTTCTCCCGTGCAAAGGATATGACATCCTTGCTATAGAGACAGTTCTCCTTGTCTTTCAGGGGGAACTGACGGATGCGGCTTTGATTGGCATGGGCACAGATACAATCATCTGGTACTCTGCGAGCCACCCACACGGCTCCCTTGTTACCAGGTCCCTTGCCTATCATGTCCATGATCCATACTTCATTGGGATCGGCTATGGTGAAACTCTCGCCTTCACTTCCATATCCGTATTCCTCCACCAAGTCCGTCATCATACGGATGGCTTCTCGTACATTCTTGGCACGTTGCAGGGTTACATACATCAGGCTTCCATAGTCGAACAGGCCACTCAATGTATCTGTCAGTTCCTCGCGTCCTCCGTATGTAGTTTCATGAATAGCCAACTGATGCTCGTTCATCAAGCCTATCACCGTATAGGTTTCCTTTGCTTCAGGAATCTCTCCCAAATAATTATTCGTCTCGTAGTGATACAAGGCACGCATTTCCCCCTTCTTATGCTTGCCACCTGGCAGATATTTCAGGGAGCCGTATGCACCATAGTCATCACAACTGTACGAAATAATCACACTTCCGTCTTTGCTGGCTTTCTTTCCTACAATAAGGTTGGTACATGCATACGTACCCACACCAATTCCAAGCCACAAGAGAACTGCAGTCAATAACTTTCTACTCATAGATTAAATCTTCAGTTTATCGCTACCAGCAGCCTTGAAACTCATATCCAGTCCCTTCACACTATGTGTCAAAGCACCGAAAGAGATAAAATCAACACCAGCCTTGGCGTATGGTATCATCGTGTCGTAGGTGATTCCTCCACTCGATTCCGTCTCGCAACGTCCGGCCACCAGTGCCACCGCCTCCTTGGTTTGCTCGGGGGTAAAGTTATCGAACATGATACGGTCACATCCCTCGGCCAATGCCTGATTCAGTTCCTCGAAGTTGCGTACCTCACACTCTATCTTCAGGTCCTTGCCTTTCTCACGGCAGTAAGCCTTGGCACGACTGATGGCATTGTGGACGCCACCACAGAAATCAATATGGTTATCCTTGAGCAATATCATGTCGAAGAGGCCGATACGATGGTTCATACCACCACCTATCTTCACTGCCTCCTTCTCCAGCATCCTCATGCCAGGAGTCGTCTTTCGTGTGTCCAGTACACGGGTTTTCGTACCTGCATCCACCAATGCCTGCTGATACTTGTGTGTCATCGTGGCAATACCGCTCATACGCTGCAGGATGTTCAGCATCAGGCGTTCCGTCTGCAACAAGCTCTGCACTTTGCCCTTCACGCTCATCACGATATCACCTGGCTTCACAGGTGTCCCATCTGGCACGTATGCATCCACCTCCATGTCAGGGTCGAAACGATGGAACACCTCCTTGGCTATCTCCACACCAGCCAGGATGCCAGCCTCCTTGATGAGCAGTTTGCTCTCTCCCATCTCTGTCGCTGGAATACAACACAAGGTGGTGTGATCACCATCTCCTATATCCTCCGCGAATGACAAGTCTATCAACCTATCATTCAATTCCTTTACAAGTTCTTCGTTCATATTATTCATTGTTGAATGCACAAAATTCGTAAAGATTCCCGAGATATGCAAGAAAACGATGGAAGAAATCGTCCATCGTTCTCTTTTTCCTTATTGACAGATAGCTATCTCTGATTTATTGCCTAACTTTGCAGACGAAAAGATTTTTCAGGAATACTATGTCGTTTATTCAACGAATCGAGGAGAATGTAATTTCTTCTCCCGGCAAATTAATTCTATCAGACGAGATTGGAGAATATACCAATCTGCAGATGTGGGAACTTTCATCACGCGTCTATGCCTATCTTTGCGCTCAAAGTATCGGACGGGAGGATGTCGTCCTTGTCCACCTACCCCGAGGAGCAGAGGCTGTTATGGTTCAGTTGGGTGTATTCCGTGCAGGATCTGCATGTGTAGTACTGGAGGATTGGGGTGCCAACAGTTGGGTGGATTTCGTACAGCAGGATGTACGACCTCGCATCGTCATTGACAAAGAAGTGATGAAGACCATCCGCGCAACGCCACCCATGAAAGGCTACAGGACACCCGATTTGCACGATCTGGCCTATATCGCATACACGACAGGTACTACGGGGGAGAAGAAAGGAGTGATGCACGAATATGGAACCTTCGAACGCTACATGACAGCTGAAGACAATGTCATTGAGGCGTATCATTTTTCCGAAGACCGTGTGGCTATTATCACCACCTTGCACACCAACATCTTGTCTGTCATGATTTGCATCGTTTTGAACTATTACACGGACATCGTGCCTCATGCTGTGTACGAGGACAACGTGCTTTTCCGCCAGCGTCTCTGCGACAAGCATATCACGGACACCTACCTCAGCCCTGTCTATTTGCATAAATATGGCATCCTGGACACTCCCGACATGAAATACATTTCTGTCAGTTTCGAACCCCTCAATGCTCTATATTCCGACAAAGTAATCCTCATCAACGAATACGGAGCAAGAGAGACGGGCAGTTCCATCTGCTTTTTCTTCGTGGACAAGCTTTACGACATCACCCCTATTGGAAAGCCTGTCCCGGGTTTCCAGATTTCGATATTGGATACCGAGGGAAAGCCTGTGCCAGATGGCGAATTGGGCGAGATATGTGTGGATAACATCTATTGCCGAGGGTACCTCAATCTACCTGATGTGACGGCCGAGCATTTTCGCAATGGCCTCTACCACACCCATGATTTGGGGAAACGTCTGCCGGATGGCAACTACATCATGTACGGACGTATCAACGATGCGCTCCACACGCCAGAAGGCCTTATCATAGCCTTGGAGATAGAAGTGGCTGCACGCAAGTTGACAGGGAGGAGCACCGTGTATGCCAAGGTGTTCGCCACGCAGGACAAACCTGTCATCTGCCTCTACACGGATTTTGCCATCGATTTTTCGCACATACAAGCCAAACTGAGCGAGATACTGCCCTCATACAAGATACCGACCGATCATGTACAAGTAGAGCGTTTTGAGTACAACAACGGAAAGGCAATTCGTGTCAATCTGAAAAACCCTCGTCCATGAACAAGCCATTTCCCACAAAGGAATATTGGAGTTATCTGCTCCCCATGTTCATTCTGATGATGTGTTCCTACGCTACAATGATGGTGGATGCAGCTGTAGGAAGTCATTTCCTTGGTCCTCAGATAGTAGCCGTCGTGGACTTAGCCATGCCGATTACCGAGATCTTCTATTCCATCACCCTTCTGCTTGGCACGGGTGCATCCTTGGTTGCCTCCATCGAACACGGACGAGGGGATAGTCGCAAGGTGTCTCTTCACTTCACGACTGCTATCCTGTCTGCAGCCCTCTGTTTGGCATTTGGAGTCTTCATGATTTATCTCTTCCGTCATCCCATTTTGCAATGGATAGCTGGCGAATCCTCGCTGAGGGAGGATGCCTACCGCTATTTGATGACACTCCTTCCATGGTTTGTTACAGACAATGTATTGATGATTTTCAGGGACTTCACCATTCTCACGGGCAAGCCATCCCTGGTTATGCGATGTGCCGTAGTGCAATTCTTGGTCAACCTGAGTTGCAATGCCCTTTTCTTAGGAGTATTAGGATTCGGTGTCGAAGGTTTGGCATATTCGTCGTTGATAGGAACACTTGTCAATCTGTTGCTGCTTCTGCCCAACTATCTGAGAGCCGACAGCCGCTTCCATCTGATTCGATGCAGTTGGGAGGAAGCAATTCACACATTACGCACCAACATCCGTTTCGGGAGCGGTTTTATTGGAACGGATTTGACCTACATCGTCTTCTCGCTCACGATGAACGCTCTGATACTCCGATGGATGGGAGAAGAATCACTCGTACAATGGTCTGTCATAGTGATGTCTTTCCTTACTGTCAACATAGCGTCCAATGCAGGCTTCGAGACCTGTATTTCTTTGGGCGGTAAATACATAGGAGAGAACCAGATGCCGACAGCAATCCGTATTTCACGACATGCATCCTTGGATGTGACGGTTTGGGCGGTTGTGTTGTATATGGCCTCATTCCTATTCCCCAGCTATGTTTTGCCTCTCTTCGGAGCCTCGGATCCTTCCGCACATCAGAAGCTGTTGCCCCTGCTGATACTTGCCATTCCATTCGTAGTAATGAACAATGTTTTGAAACTCTCATTCATTCCGCTACTTCAACAAGGACAGGTAGGTTACTTCTTCTTATCTTTGTCATTGATCTATTTGCAACTCCCACTGTTCCTCGCGCTCTTTCACGTGTTTCTACCTGGCTGTGAGTGGTGGAGCATGTTGGCTATGCTGCCATTACAACTTGTTTACCTCCTCCTCACACGGCGGAAAGCACGTGCTCTCAATGCTAATACACGCTATGCCAGAAAATAATCCACGTCCACTCGTTACCATCCTTTGCCTTGCACACAACCATCTCGCATATATCCGCGATGCCATGGATGGTTTCCTCATGCAGCAGACCACGTTTCCCATTGAAATCATCATGCACGACGATTGTTCCACGGATGGGACAGCCGATGTCATACGCGAATACGAAGCACGCCACTCCGACTGTTTGCATGGCATCTACCAGCATCGCAACCGCTATGCAGAGAGCATTTCAGAATGGAACGATTTCCTCTTTTCCAAGGTAAAGGGCAAATACATTGCCTTCAGCGATGGTGATGACTTTTGGACCGACCCTTTGAAGCTTCAGAAGCAGATAGAGATACTTGAGTCGGACGACACGCTCGTGGCTTGTATTACGGGTTGTGCCATTGTGAATCAGACAGGTCAGCCCACCCATGAATGTATGCAAGTCGTCCCAGACAATCGCCCGGGACGCTATTCCATTCGTGAGTTTATCTACCAGCGTCATAATTGGCCCGTCACCACCGTTGTTTTTCGAAACAGGAACATGGAAGCGGTCTTTTCACGCGCCAAAAGAATGGAGAATCCATGGCTTGGCGATTGGACCATGTGGGTGGCTCTTCTTTGCGATGGAGACAGTTATTTCCTCGATGATGTCACGGCTGCCTATCGTATCAATCCCACCTCGCAGACGCATACCAATGTGGATGAAAGACGTATGGGACAGGCTCGGCTCAATTTCCGCCTCACGCCTATTGTAGCCGACCTTATGCCAGAAGGGTACGAGGATGTACGCCAGTACCTGCTCACCCATCACGCAGACAATTGGTGGAAACTGGCCAATGCCTACAAACATCAGCATCAGTACGTACATACGGCACTGTGCCTCCTGCGTTGGGCATGGCGCAAAGCTATCGAGAAATAGTATCACCCCGCCGCCCCTTACTGGAAGGGAATGGGTGTAGGTTCTAAGGGCACTTCATTGACCAGGATACCCGTCTTCTTGGGGTCTTTCAGTTTCATATCCCAACCTATCTGCCTCAGGTGAGTGCGGAAATGCGAACCATTATTGGGAAGGTTCAAGTCGTTGTTGGGCGATCGATGCCACACGGAGTTGGCAAGCCAGACGTAGATATCCACCATACTCTGTCCGAAGTAATGATGCCATGTAGTGCCTAACACACCGTCTATGCCATGCGTTTGTGCATATTCCGTTTGCGCCCTGATGCCACCCACATTGTCCCAGGGACAGGCAAGCACGGAGAAGCCCAACCCCTTGAAATAATCCATGGTGGGATAGGCTCCACAGGCATCGCCATAGAACCAGTCGCAGATGATGATATCCTTAGGGAACTTCAGCAGAGCCGCAGCTGTCTCGGGGGAGCCATTGTGATAGAAGCCATTCCATCGCTCATCCGTCTGCTGGAGGAACATGTCATGCCACACCATCGAGCGGGCGCCACGCTTTCTCACCTCCTCGTTCATCGCCTTGATATGGTCGATGACGATCTCGGAATAGGGACGCGCCTTGCACGTGGGACAGCTTGGTTCCTGTGCCTCGTCGCATCCTAAATGGAAGTACGGAGGATTGCCGAACGCCTCGTGCATCTCATCTATCAGCGAGCATAGCAACTGGCGCGTGGCAGGATTCGTCAGACACCAGTTCCACCCCTCCACTGGTTCGAAGAGATTTTGATACTCGGGCGACAAGTCCATCGTAGCATGTTTTCCGCTGATGCTGCGGCTGCAGGTGGCGTGCCCGAACACATTGAGCTGAGGAATCAGCGTGATACCCAGATCATCTGCAATGGCTTTCAACCGCTTTATCTCCTTGTGTTTCATCGTGCCATCAGGCCATCCGTACCAGGGTGCCGTCTTGCTGCGAAAAGTCCCCCACGACTCTATCACGGCATAGTTGAGCTTGTAGTAGGCAGCCAGACGTATCATGCGTTCGATTTGCCAGGGCTGGCTCTCGTGGAACCAGCAGATATGGATGCCTCGGAAACTCAGTTCGGGCTTATCCTGCACATCTGCCTTCGGCACGATCCATCCCTCCACACGTTTCGTTCCGCGCTCGGGGATGGCTATCTGTCGCAGAGAATACGCCGCATAGCGGATACCCTGTAGCGTAGAGGCCTGCAACGTAGTACGCCTCGGTTCGGTGCGCAGGGCATACTCCTCCTTCCCCATCTGTGCACCCTTTCCAGTGGGAAGGACACACACCACAGGGCTGGATTTGCCATACCATTCCTTCAGGTGTTTCCGTACCCAGGATGCGGCTTCTGCATCGGGGCATCCCACATACACCGAATCCAGGGAGAAATACTGGTCATCCGTTATCTCCAGTTGCCTGGGCACAGGGTAAATCACCGAGGCAGATACAGGGAGCAGGGAGATGCTCACTAATAGGAGCACCCACCTGATACGTTTCTTTGCTTGCATACTATATCATGAATCAGAACTCAAACCGCTGACGTGTGCGGAAGTGCTTGAGCATAATCTGCAGTGGAGGATCGTTCTTCGGCTGTCCCACTACATCGTACGCCAAGGTATAGCCACTCAACTTAGAGCCATCCACCACCAGTTCGTTACCAGAGGTAGCCTCGTACTGGCAGATAGGATTGTAGTTGCTGTCGTAGCGGTAGAGCGTCTTTCCGCCACGATAGACGAGGTAGTCACCCGCATTTGCCTCCATCTCGAAGGAAAGCAATGGACCTCCGAACCACCCGCCACAGAAGCGCAGGTTGCGGATCTGTCCATGAGCCAGGGGCGTACCAACACGGATGCGGCAGTTGAAAGGCTCGGTGATGAAGGGGATGGCCGTCGTGTCGGCCGAACTGCGGTCTATCACGATGCACGAATTGCGTGTCTGTCCGTCCTGCATATCAGGGCGTGCCGAGTAACCCGTGCTGCCCGATTCCATCTTGAGGCTATTCTCCACGAAGGCAAGGTCATGCTCCTCGATGGCGATTTCGGAGAGGATCCACTTGTCGTTCTCCTTGGTCAGATGCCAGTCTGTACGCTGATCCTGCATCCTTTTGCGTAGTTCCTCGGGCACCTTCACCGTAGCTCGGAACTCCTGCCACAGGCGAATCATATCGAGGTATTCGTCCAGTTTGGGTCCTTCTTCCACATCCACCTGTATGGCGGCTCCCGCGTCGAATGCCACGGTGCGAGCCAGGGGATCCTCGAGCATCTCGGGCAAGGTGGGTTCGAAGCGTCCGCGGCCGTTGGAGATGCCGTACCAGCCCAGCATACAGGGCAGCAGGTTGCGGCGGAAGATACTCTGGTTGATGGCGCGATAGTTGTACATACCGCCACGCTTCTGGTAGTGCCACCATGGTTCACCCCAGTTGAAGTAACTGTGAGCGTGCCAGCGGTAGTGCGACAGGGTGGAAGCATCGCAGATCAGGTCATTACCCACTTTGTCGAAGACACGCTGTACATAGCGCGAGCATCCAAACTCACCATGACCCGTAGCGCGACAGCCTTCCAAGCCATCGAAGCTCATACGCAGGATGTGGCTCTCGTTGATGGTATTCGACAGATTGTCGGCCATCTCATCCTGCAACTTGGCAGTGGGATAGAGCGTGGCGTAGCCGTGATCAGAGAGGTGTGTGAGGATGGAGCCCTCGGCATGGGCGGCAGGGGTGGTGCCGTATGCACCACGCTGGCAACCTGTCAGACAGAGCTTTTCCGCATCGAAGCCCCCAAACTTTATCAGCTCGTCGCCGATACGCACCGTGGAGGTCGTATAGTGCGAGGCATAGCTGAGTTGTTCCCCGATGAAGATCTCCGTATCGTTCTCCGAGACACCCTTCAGGATGGGTGTGGGATCGTGGTCGAGCAAGTCCTTGTGTGGCACAGGGGTCACGTATGGATCATGCGTATGGATGAAATTGCTCAGCGTATGGAATCCGATATGGATACCATGTTCCTTCGCCTTGCGCATCGTAGCCTTGAAGTCCTCCATACCCTTGGGGTACAGATTGGTATTGATGTTGAAATGTCCCCACGAAGCGAATGGATCTCCGTAGTACATCCAATGTATGCCGGCACGCTCCGCCATGCGGATCTGGGCATCGATATTGGCATTGTTTATCACGAAATACAGATCCGTGGCACGAGGCGAAGTCTTAGCCCACTCCCCGTCTATCATGGGATGAGGGAGGTTCTCCTCCTCCTCGATGCTTCCGATATCCTGCAGCAGGGCATCGGCATCGGCAGCACAAGTGAGGATGATGGCAGCACCCTCGATGCTTCCATCAGGAGCAGGGATAGCCTCTGCTATCTGACTGGCACCCTGTCCACCAGATAACATCCGGCGTGGATGGGTGAAGTCGATGGCAGAGCACTTGAGTTGCCCCACCCCATCCTTCAGGGATGCCACTGGCATTTCAATTGATGCATAGGAAGTCTTATTCTCGAAGGGTATCTCACATCCTCCCATCGTCTTCGGGTTGAGCGACTGGATGCACACAGCCGATCCGTCCTTGTGCCAGGCGGCTCCCAGATACTCTCCCACCTCCTGGGTGGCAGGGCACATATAGGGACCGAACACAAAGGCATCCGTTCCCTCAGGTACGGAAGACACCTCGAGACGGAGGCTGCCATTGGGACGCTCCTTGCTTTCGAGCACCACATCACCCCATTCATAGGTGACGGTTATCTGGTCGCCCTTCTGCTTGGCCGACTGCGGTTCATACAACTGCCCCTCGCGTAGCATCAGGCCTATCGGTGAACGCGAGATCTGCTCCGTGCCACCACATTTCATACGGATGGTACCATCGTCCGATACCTGGAAATCCATTTTCTTGTCCGAGGTGCATCCAGTCAAGGCAAAGACCAGGCACAACGACGCCAAGACGTCATAAAAGATTGTTCTCTTCATTTTCTTATCTATGTTTTGTACTCTCTACATTATTATATCATTTGTCGTACAGCCAAACGCCGTAAGTGAATGCACCTGTGTGGAGTGCCGGGCGGAAGTCATCGTCGCGATGCAGGCGTCCTACGTTGGCAAAGGGTGTGAGAACCACCTTCACGGGAGCTCCCTTGTACGTCGCCTTTGCTTCGTAGGCAGGTGCCATCAGTCCCCGATCCTGCAGATTCAGGCGGACGGGCAGCGTGGAGTCATCGATGACAAGGTCGGCATCCATGTTCATGTCGTCGTTGCGCAACTGGGGATTCCATATCATGTCCATGCAATACACCACGGGGCCTCGCATATAGGCCACTGGTGTGCGGGCGGCTGGCGCTTCTCGGTACATGACTTCGCCTCCGGGGAGTGAATAGGAGGGATATTCGCTGTGGTTTTCGCGGATAGCCCACCTTTCCTCCAGCGGGAAGGTGATGCTTATCTTATCTCCGGCCTTGAATGGGCCAGTCAGGGTGCAGTACGTGCCTGGCGTGACATTATCCACCGCTGCCCCGTTCAGTTTCACCTCGGGATGCTTGCACCAGGCAGGGATGCGCAGGTGCATCGTGCTTTTCTTCTGGGTAGCCTTGGCGATGCTCAGGGTGACCTTTCCATCGGTGGCATAGTTTCCAGTCAGAGAGAAGGCTATCTTCCCATCGTCGTAGGAGGAGGCTATGTACTGGTTGATGAAGAAATCGTTCCCTTTCTTGGCATAGAAGTAGGTGGGCAGCGTCGAAATCATGCGGTGTCCGCTGGCGGTGCAGCAGTCAGGGCCGTGGAAGAAACCGCCTGGCTTGCTGCCGTTGGGCGCGGAGTGGTAACGGCAGATACCCGTTTCGGAATCCTGTGCGGCAAAGACATGGTTCAGGATGATGCGCTCGAGTGCATCGCCGTACTTCGTGTCGCCCGTAATCTGGAGCAGCATCTCGGTGAGCTGCATCCACGACATGGTGGCACAGGTTTCCACGACATTACCCGAGATAGGCTTCACGAAATCGTGCTCGTAGTGTTCGCACACACTCACTCCACCCGTGATGTACATCTGGCGTCGGTGGATGTCGTCCCAGGCACCTGCCACCTTGCGCAGGTAGGACTTGTCGCCCGTGATCATGTAGAGACGCAGGAAACCCATGAAGTTCATGTGGAACGTATGGGAGTGAACGTAGGGTTGCAGGGCATCCACTCCTATCTTCCCCTCCGCCACGTCATCGAGGCGCGAGAAAGCATCCCAGCCGCTCCACTTGTCGATGTTGGCCACCGCCCATTGGCTCCAGTCGAGGTATTTCTTGTTCTTCGTCACCTGATAGAGGCGTGCCATGGGGTCGCAGAGGAGCGTTCCTTCCCAGCAATAGTGAACTGAGTGGCCAGCGAAGGCGGAATGACCGACCAATTCCTTCTGGTAGTTGTCGGGGCTTCTCAGTTCGGAAGGCCAGAACTCATTCTTGCCAGGACCGAAATTCGCCACGAAAAAGTCTGCCAGCTTCTTGACGGATTCCAGCACGTGCTCGTCTGCCGTCTCTTCGTATATCGTGATGAAGGCATGGAAAACGAAGTAGAGTTCGTAGGGATCCATGCCACGGATGGGACGTTCGGGCGAGCGGTAGCTGAGAGCCGTAGCTCCGAGGTACCCGGATTCCTCCTGCGAACCGATGATGCGATCCAGCATCGTCTTCACTTTCTCCAACAATTCTGCATCCCCACTCTGCAAGGCAGAGAGGTAGGCGGATTCTATCCATTTCCCATGCTGTTCGGCCCATCCCCATCCCCAGTCTGTGTGCTCACGGCGTACGATGAAATCGACATAGGCATCGATAGGAAATTGCTTCAGGTAGATCTCCCTGTTCAGACGGATGCGATCACCCGTAAAACCTGAGATGTCGTGGATGTTGCTAATCTTGACTTGTTCCATCTGTTGCACGACAGTGGATGTGCGTGCAGACAACGTCCCTGCCACCACAAAGGACAGTACGAGGGTTATGAGTTTTCTTTTGTTCATATACATATTATATTACGTATGAGTTCAACGAATTTACCCCCGTGACAGAGCTGTTGTCACAGGAAATCGTCACAAAGATAACAAGAAAAAACGTCACATGGGAACATTCGTCAGAAAAATCTTCGGAAATATCCTAAATATCGAATTTCCTAATTGTCTAATTTTCTAATTTTCTAATTGTCTAATTTCCCCAAAACTTGGAGAGGCTTATCAAAAAATAAATTTTCCGAGGAGAAAATATTTTTTTTTCGAGGCACAAATATTTTTTTTTCAAGGACAAAATTCCTGGGTTCCGAGACGATTTTGCCTGACAAGCGTGACAGCGTGACAGCGTGACAGCGTGACAGACGATGTTTACACTTTTACAATCCATGTCCACGGCCACGCCCCCAGCTTAAATACCTTATATATA
>DCHV01000025.1:29896-30647 GCA_002314945.1 Prevotellaceae bacterium UBA1743 | reverse complement strand
AAGATTGTTCTTATAACAGACAGAGGCTACGAGTCGTTACGCAACCTTGAGCGCTATATACTTGATGGTCAGCCATTAATAATATGGATAAGAGTGAAGCAAAGTATGGTTGTGCAGAGGATCCGGGAGTTTGGGGACTTTGTCCATGCTCCCGAAGTGATGGAGATAGATGAAGCAAGTCGTCTGTATTATCGTCAGTATGATTTGGATTACAAGGTTGATGTGAGAAAGGACTGCCAAAAGGATGCAGACCGTCTTAAACTAAACCTTTATTTCGACCCTGTGATGAGAAGCCAGACTCTCATGCAGCTTGATATCGACATAAAGAAGCAGCGTGAAGCCTTGGCTGAGATTCTGTCTTCAGGCTTGCCCGTAGATGACGATGAGACTGCGCGCAAGAACTATAAGTACTTCACGATCGAAGTAGAGGAGAGCAGCAGAAAACTTATGTCGTTCACACTGAATGAGAAAAAGGTCAAGGAGGCAAAGCTCACCTCGGGCTTCTATGCAAACATAACACATGCTGTTGACTATTCTGCAATGAAAGCATCAGAATCATACGCTTTGCGTGACGAGCAGGAGAAGTACTTTGAACAGATGAAAGGACCTCTTGGTAACGACAGACAGAGATGTTGCTCTGAGGATGGCAAGAATGGAAGGCTCTTCATATACTTCGTTGCCCTCATCATGGCATCATATCTGAAGCATATATGGAAATCAACCACACTGAGAAAACAGTTTGACTCATTCA
>DCHV01000025.1:2969-29801 GCA_002314945.1 Prevotellaceae bacterium UBA1743 | reverse complement strand
CGTTTATAGGAAAACAAGTCGATATCTGCAAGGTCTTCGCTTTTGCCATTCCAAATGGATGCCAGCCAAAGTACACGTCCAGAAAGTCAAAGACTGGCAAGCGTGGCAGGCCCGCAAAACCTACCACGGAAATCGAGCCGAATGGTTGATAGTACAAATCGCGGCTAAACTAAGATATATTTGGCAAGGTCACTAAAGACTCGAGATTCGTTCTTGGAAATATGGAATAAAGTAAAGAATTTCTCACTGCCGTATGACACTGAAAATCCTAATGACCGATTTGGGTTCAACCGGTAACAACATGTTACCACTTCGTCTAGCCCCCTAAACGACAGAAGCGCCAGCAGGACCATTTCCGCTGACGCTTCCATCAAAATTCAAGGGGGCTATATACGTGTTGCCCATATTTTGTTTACGCCGGAATTCCATTCGTTTTGCGGGACGCAGCCAGAACGCAGAAGGTGCTGTGGCGCGTTTCTCCTGCAAGTGCGTCCAGCCAACGAACAGGAAAAGCCGGCGTTGGAACCAGCAAAAAGCACCCCCTCATCCCGACAAAGGACAAGGGGGGCAATGAACTGTGTCAGTTTTCGTTATTTGCTAACTCCGACTGAATACCATGACCGTGAGTTATTTCAAGACAGCACGAACACTCCTGGCACGTGAACGTGCGGAACGGCCGACCTCTTTTTTGGTGCTATTGGAACTCAGATAATATGCCTGATATTTAAATTCGTTACCATCATTCGTATCGAAACCGGTTCGGCTGTAGATGTAGCCGGCAGTACCTGCATCTGAAAGTGTACTAGTACTTGCAACGTAATGGCCGGCAGCCGGAATAAATATACTGTTCCCCAATCCCGACACTTCATATCCTGCAATGGAACTGGTTCCTTTATAATTGCTGGTTGTGCCATCAAACCATGTCCACGTTTGATTTATTAGATTATTCAAATCGCCTACATCAGGCATTTCCCAGGCACCGCCCCACAAAACAGTGGCAGCATCTTTTCCACTATCCAAGGTTAATTCATATCCATACTGTTTCCAGGACGTGTCATAAGTAACTCCAGCAGTGTAACTTGGTGATGCAACGTTTCCGGTGTTGCCCCAGAAATAATAGCCGCCCATATCCTTATAAATGACAGGAGTCGTTGTGTAATTGGCGTAATCCGTTACTGTCGCACCAACGTTGAATGTGGCAAAGAGGGGACCGCCGGTCCATAGGCGTAATGCATTTGCCTTGTAATCAATGTTGTAGACAGCACCACGATTGTACGTACCCGGAACGTCCGGTTTGATGGTGGCCATACACTCATTGTAGTTTGTTCCGTCCGATGAAAGGAATATCTTCAGATAACTGTAAGCCTGGGCAGGAACGGCAATATTGAAGACTGTGCCTTCTGCGGATGTCGCCACACCAGTTCCACAATCCAGTACAACTGAATTGGCGCCGGTAGGAACAGCAGCATCTGACACTACGGTAAATGCTCCGCACATAGGCTTGTCGCTTTCCACCTTTATTGACTTGACCGTTGCCATATCAGTGGCATCAACCTTGACAGAGAGAACAGCACACAGATTCTTGAATGTCAGCGTTGCGTTATTGCCAGCGGCATACATAGGCATATTGCCTGTTCCTTCGGCATCATAAGTCTGGGTAGAAGGCAAGAGAGGATTTTCACCATTCATTGACACTCCATAATAGGCATTGTATGGAGCAACTGCAGGATCTTCATTGAAATCGATGAAACTGAAGGTAGCCGAAACGCCATTGGATGCAGTCCGATATTGGGCTCCATTCACGTAAATGACATCATTACTCTTCCACAATAACTTTCCATTCGACTCGTCAGCATCTATTGTGGCGGTAACCTCAGTAGCCTGACCATCACCACTCATTACAAGGTTGTCGAGCTTGATAGGCTGAATCAGGTTGCTTGAAATCGAAAGACCTGTGCTCCTTGACTTCTGGCAAACCCTGCCGCTCTTATTGAAAAACAGCATTTTGTTATAGCTTCCTGCGGGAAGAGCAAGATAAAAATCTTTAGCCGTTTCTATGGATTCACCATATTCTGCACTGCAGGTAAGGGTGAAAGTCGTTTTCGAGCCGCCAGTAGGAGTTCCTGTGACTTTAATCTTGCTGATTGTCTTGTCAGTTTCTGAAGACGCCGCCGTCAGATTTAGTTTCAACAGACCGCAGGCAGCCTTGAACGTCAGTATTGTATTGCTTGTTGCACTTGCGGTCATATACACATTCTTTGCCTGAGCGACTCCGGAGTAATAATCGGAGTAATTCTGGGCAATCGTCGGTGCAGAGCCATAAGTGGCTGTGTATGGACCTGAGCCCAGATTTTGCTGACCGTCTTTTTTTGAAAACTTTGTAGTCTGACCGGCACTTTCTGCAATATAAATGGCAGAATTGCTGCTGGCGTCCCGAATTGTAATTTCGTCGCCAGCCACCCATTCTATTTTGCCCCTGACTGTTTCATCCGAGGCATTGGTGTTGACAGTTGTCCTAGTGGTTGCGTCAGCAATGGTCGCTGTAAATACCAGATTATCTGTCCCAATCGAAAAATCGTCATTTTGGCATGCTGTCAGCAATGCGAGAGCAGCAATAACTGCTGGAATCAATATCTTTTTCATAATCATTTCCATTTATTTAATTCCAATTGGCACCGTCATCTTCTGACCAGTCCATATTTTCAGGAGCATTACCACCATTGCTAAAAACATCCAAGGCAGCACTTCCGGTAACCAGCATGGGGCGGGTCAAACAGTTTGCACCAGATGGGGCATACGTTTCGTAATAGTTGAATCCTTGGGTCGTATGATAACCAATGCTTCGATAATAAGTGCCATAGCTTCCTGAAGGCTGAGTTGTTGACCAATAATTTGCATAAACCCTATCACCATCTGAAGTAGAACAAGGCAAGTATATAGAATTGCCCGTGTAGCCCGACTGCGTACCGGTTATCAAGAATCCATGAACTCCATTCTTCTGTAAGTATTGACGGTTGACCTTACTTGTATTGTTGAAATCCAGGTCACCTATTTCGGGAGCTTTCCAGTTTGCGCTCCAGATACCATTGACACCAGTCTTTCTTACATTATTCGGATCGCTTATTGTTGTTCCTTCTTCCGTTTCAGTTGTTGCGCCGATGTTCATTGTGGCGAACAGAGGACCGTTTGTCCACAACTGAACGGCATTCCTTTCGTAATCAATATTGAATATCTTGTTTCGGACTATTGCACCAAGGCCTGATACTTTCTTTGTTGCCATGGCCTCCTTAAAGGTAGTGCCGTCTGAGGAAAGATAGATGTTAAAATATCCGTATGTCTGGGCAGGAATTGCAATATAGAATACTGTTCCTTCAGCAGTGGTGGAAACACCATCCGTACCACAGTCAAGAAGCACAGAATTAAATTTATCGACGCTTCCTGAAGGTACGGCAGTATTTTCAGAAACGGTGAAAGGACCACAAAGAGCCTTGTCGCTCTTTACCACGATTTTCTTTACAGTGGCCATATCGGCACTTGTTACCTTGATGGCAAGCACAGCGCAGATATTCTTGAAGGCAAGGGTGGTGGTAGTACTCTCCGCATACATAGGCATGTTGAACTTGCCTGCCTGATATGTGTATGTTGATGGAAGGATTGCACCATACAGGTTTGCAGGATAGTAGGCCTTATATTTCCCGTCAATCTTAGAAGCGGACACATCTCCCTGTTTTACGAACTGTGCAGCAACAGTGCCTTCACCACTGTCAGACGAATAAGCTATGCCGTTTATGGAGATTACATCTGCAAACTCCCAAAGTACTTTTCCAGCATCATCGCCAGTCCCTAAGGTAGTACGTGTCCCATCTTCAATAGTGGCGTAAAAGACATCGGCGTTGCCGTTTTCAGGAATTACATCCATTTTATTGTCGCTATTGCAACTGCAGAACGCAACCATTGCTGCCACTGCCATGTAATAATACTTGTTCATAATCATTTCCGCAAAAATGGGTTAAAACCAGTCATCAGTACTTCCATTTTCATAACTCTCAGTCGTGTTGCCATTAATTGCACCGTACGAACTCGGACCGCTGGTAGCCAGCATTCTCCTCACTGTTATTTTACGAACGGTCAAGTTGGGATGCACGTAATTTTTCTTTTTCATACAAACTTTATAGTAACATGTTATTGCCATACTCAAAAAAGACGTTCCGGCACATCTGGTACCAATATTGGCATTTGCGGGAACATTGTCTTTCTAAAATGCTTAAAGAGAAGCCACAAAAGTAGATAGAGAAAATACATATATATATATCAAACTCCGAAAAACGCGGCAAAGATACGCGTATTATTTTACATAACATAATATTTTGCCACATATTTTCACCACACACCATTGAAACGACCAATTTTGTCATCTGCACGTTTTTTGGTTATTCAGTATTTCCTAAGTTCAGAAATTCTCGGAGCCGTCCTCGCCATAGCGGCCGTTCTTCGACTCGAAGATTACTGTGGGATCCAGGACGTTCACCGTGTGCCACTGGCCCACCGGGATGCTAGGGCCTGCACGGGACCGTCGGCTGACAGCAGTATGCGCTCCGTCTCACGGAGCACCCTCCTGCGGCACACATCTGTGCAACGCGAATCGCTATCCGGCGCGCTCTCATCCGTCTCCTCATAGTAGACATCCTCCATCCTTCCACGAAGCACCACCAGCGTCTCCGTGCTCTTCGTGTGCCAATGAATCGGCAGCACTATCCCGGGCTCCAGCGCGTTCAGCGTAAGCATTTGGTAAACACCATAAAAGGTTAGTGCCGATTCCACCGCAGTGACAATTCGGATTTTGCGACATTATGATATAGATATATATGATATATACCTTAACGAGCAAAAGCCGATAAATCTCGCCCAAAAATCGGGATTTATCGGAAAAAGGATCGACTTTTTCGCTTTTTCTATGGTTTTTGCATATCTTTGCGCTCTATAATAGTATTACGAAATGAAGGATAACTATTTCCCTAAGATGAAACATACATTTATTTTCAGCCTTTTAGTCATTGCTCTGATGTTTTCGGCTGCAAGGGTGAAGGCCGAGGAAAACCGTCAGATTTCTGTTTTTGGAAATCATATTGAGGCGATGGCAACCCAAGAAGGCATTTCGATGGAAGAAGCCACAAAGATGGTCGTAGAAATGGGTTATAAGGGTGTTGACGTATTTGTGGGTGTCAACCCGGAAACATTGGCAATCTACGACAAGGCCGGCCTGAAGCATTCGTGCTGTATTGCAATCGTGGATCTTACTGTGGAAGACCATCCTGAAGTGGCCGAGCAGATCGTTGAGTTCATGAAGACGAACAAGTTTGACAAACTGATGCTTGTGCCCGGCTTTATTTCAGAAGACATTACGAAGCCGGAACTGAAAGTTATCTATAAGCGTATTGCCCGTTTTGCCCACATGATAGAGGTCGAAGGCTTCAAGGTGATGGCTGAGGATTATGATGATGTCCATTCTCTTTGCTATGACCGTAAAGCCCTCGACAGAATGTTCAAGGAAGTTCCATCGCTCTACCACACATTCGATACAGGTAACTATGCCTTTAGTGGCGACGACATCATGAAGGCGGCAAAGCATTTCAGTCGTCGTATTATCCACACCCACCTGAAGGATCACAGAACGCAGTATTCGCGCGACCGGATAGCTGTAGGAGAAGGATTCGTACCGATGAAGGAACTGATTCACTATTTGTTGGGAAGAGGTTACAAGGGTTGGTTCACTATCGAGTGCTTTTCAGTTGAGGATATGAAGCAGAGTCTCCAGACCTCAATCACGACAATAAGCAACGCGATAGACGAGTACTACACGAAATAGGGGTCAGCGGTCCCTCACGGACTCAGCATTGCGGCCAAGCCATAAACCGAAATAAACCGTTCTTTGCTAACTTATGGTATGCGTATGCCGCTGGTAGTGTATGTGCCGCGTGGGGAGATGATTTCGATATGTCCGTTGCATGACACTTTTTTTACATCTTGGAGGGTGGATGCTACGTTTCCGAGTCCCGAGGGATTGGTAGGTGGATATTCGTAGATGGTGTAGCCGTTGTCTCCGTCGTGGAAATTGAATCTGATTATCCTATCCTGTGTGTCGTATTCGTAGGAGTAACTGTAGGAGTAGTCTTCGTTGTAGTAGATTCCTCCTGCTTCGAACACATAATAGTGGGCAGCCTCGGCTGTGAGGTCGCCATGCGTGTTGTAGGCATAGGTGGTCTCGCAGTAGGGCTCTGGTTGTGCATCGGTTGCCCCTTTTCTGTAATCGCAATCCTTCACCAAGAGTCCCTTTTCATCGTAGCTATAGTCGTTGTGCTCTATGTGGTCGGTGTGTTCCTCGTTGCTGTATTGGTCGCAAGATGTGAGACGGGCATTGGTGTCGTAGGTATAGGTTGACCAGGTGGAGGACCATCCTCCTTCGCCATTGAACTTGGAATGTTCTCCTATCTTATTCCCTGTGTTATCGTAGGTGCTTGTACTCTCGGACAATAGTTGAAACCTCCCTGCATAGTATTGGTATTCGGATTGTGTTTCAATCAGTCCCTGCTCGTTGTAAGTGTATTCACGCTTGAAGTCATTGGTCCAGTCGTAACCGCTTTTCTTTGTCTGTGTGAGATAGCGTGTGAGGCGACCGTTGCTATCGTAGGTGTATAATCGCTGGGAACGCGGCTCAAACTTTCCATTGGCCGACTTGTAGATGTAATACACCCTCGACTTTAGATCACCTCTTTCGTTGTATTCGTATTCGTACTTGGCACTGATGTAAAAACCCTGTTCGTCTGAATAATAATACATATCTTCGGTTGTTACCCGACCTTGATCGTCTCGGGTGTAGAGCGTACGTTTGTAGGGGATGTCGTCGTAGTACGTGGTTTCTGAAATGATTCCCTCGGGGGAAATGACAATTGCCTGAGATGTAATAGCGGAAACCAACAGGATGACCGCAAGTAGAATTCTGTTCATGTCTGTTTCTTGTTAAATTACATCTCCACGAGAATGCGGAATACTTTGCCTGGATTCTGACTCCACCAGCGCATGGTGTCGAGGCATTCCTCGGGCTTCACCACTCGGGTGATGAGTCTTTCGGTAGGACAGGTGCCACGCTCGAGATAGCGGATGACGGCTCGGAAATCGCTTGGGTTGGCGTTGCGAGAACCGCGTATGTCGAGTTCCTTCTGTACGAAGTACTTTGTCTGGAAACTGACTTCGGACTTGGCATATCCGATACATACGACACGGCCAGTGAAGGATACTTCGTTGACGGCGAGATTGTAGGTGACGGGACTTCCTACAGCTTCGATGATGACATCGGGACCATAGCCGCCTGTGATTTCCTGAAGTCGCTGGTGGACATCCTCGGTGAGGGTGTTGATGGCGTAGGCGGCTCCCATTTCCCGTGCAAGGGAGAGTTTCTCGTCGTCGATATCAGCCGCAATGACTGTCGCTCCACGTGTGACGGAACGTACGATGGCTCCCATGCCTACCATGCCGCATCCGATGACAACGACCACGTCGATATCAGTAACCAGGGCGCGATCCACGGCATGGAATCCTACTGACATGGGTTCGATGAGGGCACAGGTCTTGGGATCGAGCGTACCTGCTGGGATGATTTTTGCCCAGGGCAGGGTGATGTATTCGCGCATAGCTCCATGTCGTTGCACCCCGAGTGTCTCGTTGTACTGACATGCATTCACACGGCCATTGCGACAGGAGGCGCACTTGCCACAATTGGTATAGGGATTGCAGGTGACTACCATTCCGGGTTTTAGGTTCTCGGGTACTCCTTCTCCTACAGCCTCGATGACGGCTCCTACCTCGTGACCGGGAATCACAGGATTGAGTGCCATCGTGTTGCGTCCCATAAAGGTATTGATGTCCGAGCCGCAGAATCCAACATAGACGAGTCGGAGGAGCACTTCACCTGCCTGAGGTTGCTGGGGCTTCTCGAGATCGATTATCTGCAGTTCCTGATTATGTGATATCTGTATTGCTTTCATTTCTATGTATGTTTTTCTATTCTGACATATTCTTGATATAGGGCAGTTCGGGAAGCTGTCCGAAGCCGTAGAACGACTTTGCATTGCCTCCGAGGAAGGCTTCCTTCTCCTCCTGTGTCATACCGTTGCTCTTCAGAATGAAATCGTAGGACATACGATAGGTGATGGCCGTGATGGTACGTGGGTAGTCGGAACCCCACATCAATCGGTCCATCCCCACGAGGTCAGCGGCTTCGCGGATGGAGCGTATGGCGGATGGGAAGGGGTAGAACTCATCGTTGTAGAGCCATGTGATGCCGCCCGATTCAATCCTGACGTTCTTTCCACAATTAGCCAGCTTCACTTGACTGCGGAAGGAAGGGGTGGTGACCATACCGAAATGTCCAATGGCCACTTTTAGTTCTGGGCATTCGCGTATCACCTCTGCCATTTCCGCTATTTGCCTCTCGTCGTCGGCCAGACACATGGAGAGTATCAATTTCTGAGCTTCCATGGCCTTGAATAGGGGCATTCGTTCGAGGAGGGAGCCCTGAATCCTATGCCCAGGAATCGCTATTCCACGAAATGTCTTGGCCAGATCATTTACCTGACTGACCAAATCGGACGAAGCACGGGTGTCGTACAGCATTCCCATACAGAAGAATCGGTCTGGGTACTGGCTTTGTACGGTGGCGAGGTAGTCATTCTGATTGCCATCAATAATTTCCTGTACAACCACAGCAACTCCCACTTGGGCGTAATCCATGTTGGAGAGGAATACCTCGGCCGTGTTACGACCATCAATCATAAAAGGTGGGAGCATCTGGCGCTCCTCTCCGAAGAATTCGGAACGGGATGGGTTGCCAGAAAGGGAACGGATGGGCTGTCCATCCACTATGGTGTCCTGTCTGAGCCACAGGTGGCTGTGTGCGTCGATTATCTGCATGGTGCTATGAATTCTTCCAACGAACCCTCATCTGGTCGCCGATGATGTCTTGTACATCCTTGACGAGTTCCCAGTCGATGGGTGCCTCGGCATACTCGATATTCCTCCTTACGTTGTCCGGATTGGCAGAGGAGAAGAGGGTGGTGGCGATACGGGGGTTGCTGATGGCATACTGAACGGCAAGCTTCTCGATAGGATAACCCTTGGCGGAACAATGCTGAACTGCTTTCTGACATGCCTCCACGAGTGCCTTGGGGGCTGGATGCCAAGCAGGTACTCCGCGAGAGGAAAGAAGGCCCATGGAGAAGGGAGAAGCATTGATGATGCCTACGTTGTGCTGCTCGAAGAAATCGAAATATTCGTTGAGGAGTTCGTCATTCAAACTATAATGGCAAAAGCAGAGGGTGGATTCCACGCTACCTGCTGGCACATGCTCTATCACCCAGCGGATGTTCTCGGGCTGCAGGTCGGTGATGCCCACATGTCCCACGATGCCTTTCTCCCTGAGCTCGACAAGGGCTGGCAATGTTTCCTCGGCTACCTTCTGTAGGCCTCCGGGAAGGGTTGCCTGAAACTCGATGTCGTGAACGTTGATAAGGTCGATGTAGTCGATGTTCAACCGTTCCATGCTCTCATATACGCTATCGGTGGCACGCTTGGCGCTGTAATCCCACGTGTTCACACCGTCCTTGCCATAGCGGCCCACCTTGGTGGAAAGGTAGTATTTGTCGCGGGGTATCTCCTTGAGTGCCTTCCCCAGTACGGTTTCTGCTTTGTAATGACCATAATAGGGAGAAACATCGATAAAATTCATGCCACTCTCTACGGCCGCAAATACGGTTTGAATGGCTTCTGATTCTACTACATCGTGGAATACGCCTCCGAGCGATGATGCACCGAATGAAAGGGCTGATACCTTCATGCCGGTTTTTCCAATGTTATTGTATTGCATAGTCTTTATTTTTAATTGTCTGAAAGTCGTTGTGTCAATACTTGAAGCTGTAGTCGTAATCCTTGCCTCCGGCACCTACACGGAAGGTATGCACTTCCTTGGACTTTAGCTTGATGGCGATAATGTCGAAGCAGAGCGAGAAATGGTAGTTGTAATCGGCTTGACGCTGGCCTTCGAGCAGTTCCGTGCAACCGGGCCATCCCATACCTTGGCTGATGAAGTAGTTGACACCATACTCACAGAGGTGGATGTTGGCGTGGGTGTCGCCGCAGAAGAGACCGACCAAGCGTCCTCCTGCCTTGCGGAAGTCCCATTCCACATCCAGTTCGCCACCCTTCTGACGATTGACAAAGGCTGCCAGAAGATGGTCGAGGATTTCACACGTGGGACGCACGGCATCCTTCACGCTGACCCAGCGTCCAATGGGATGGGGCATATAGTGGCACATGGTGACGATGTCCATATCCTTGGGCGTGTCGTTGAGCATCCCCACGAGCCAATCGAGCTGGGGCTTGTCGAAGGTGTAGTAGTTCTCGCCTAACGTCTCGCTTCCCTCGCTGTTGAGGAAGAAGACGCGCACGTTCTTCTCGGGGATGTCGTAATAGCCATAGCAGGTGTTCTCCACGATGTGGAGGTTGCCATGCGCATAGCGAAGGCTGGGCTTCTGGAGCGCGTCGGAGAGATAGCGGCTACTGAGGTGACGCTCCTCGCCTCCGTCCCAGTCGTGATTGCCTGCGGTATAGAGGAATACACCGGGGAAGCGTCCCATCTCCTCCTTGACACGATAGATGATGTCGTTGGATGCCTGTATGCTGTTGTGGGGCGTGCCGATGTTGAGCCCGAAATCACCGAGATTGGCCATGAAGTCGTAACCGAAGAGGCGGTCGGTCTCCACCATGTATCCGATGTGGGGATAGGTGACGCGATCCATATCGGCACCATGGCTGTGTATGTCGGTGGCGATGGGGAAGATGATGGTCTCCTCACCATCCTTCCATTCGATGTAGCGTTGGTATGTTTCCCTGGCCTGCTCCATCACGAACTCGGGAATCTCTCTGGCCTGTACGTGGGTAACTGATGTGGGGAGTCCCCATAAAACTGTACCGAGAATGGCACTTGCAATCATCTTTTTCATATCTTTTTTCCTTTCAAAATCGTAATTGTTTCCGCAAAGATACATAAAATATGAAAATATCGTGTCGGATGGAAAGATAATTCACGCCTTTCTCCTTATCTTTGCTGCCTGAATATTCAATTTTGTCGAAAAAATAATACATAATCAAAAGGAAATGAAAGGTAAAATGTATGTCGCGCTGATGGCTGCAACCATGGTAGCATCATGCGCACAGGATGGTCCGATGGTGATGTGCCAGGTGGATTCTCTCGTGAAAGTCCTGTCGTCGGATTCGGCATGGGTGGAAAGTGCTGATACGGTACATGTGGCAAGAGGGGAAAACGCTCTCTTCCAGTTTGTATTGACCTCGTCTGAGCAAATCGATTCGTTGCAGGCGGAGGTGGAACGCTTGTCGCTTGGCAAGACGACCTGCGGATGGGTACATGATGTAGTGAGCAACACCGCACCCCAGGGATGTGATGATATGTTGTCCACCCCCGATAATACGTACCCCGACCCTATTATCGATGATGACTTGGAAACATTGGACACATTAGGACACAAGACGCTGTGGGTGGACGTGAACATCCCACGCGATGCCGAGGCCGGACTGTACAAGGGTAAGGTAAGTGTGACGGGATGGAAAGATGGCAAAAAGATGGTGACGAAGAAACCTCTCTATATTCAGGTTTATCCCGTGACGTTGCCCGAGGAACAGGGATTGAAGATGGTGAACCATCATGGCCCCGTGACTCTGATGAATGACGGGGAACCCGTGAAGGGAAGTTCGGAACGCTATCTGGAATTGTTCCAGAAGGTGGCTGAGATGGCAGGCGAGTACGGACAGAACTGCTGGGTGATGCACGAACGCCCCCAACTGCTGCTCAACGAGGATAGTACGGATTTCGTACTCGACTTCACTTGGTTCGACCGTGTGCTGGAGATGCTCCAACAGCATGGCAACCTGAAATATTTCTGTAATGGCTACATGGGAGGCCGTCCCTCGGATCTGGATTGGAATGCCGCATCGAAATTCAATGCATCCTATGTCAAGGACAAGCAAATCGTGAACGAGAGCATGGATTATACCGACCCGAGACTGAGAACCTACATAGAACGCTACTATTCTCAGGTGGAAAAGCATTTCCGTGAGAAGGGTTGGCTGAACATCTGCTATCAGCATATCGCCGACGAACCTGCATTGAAGGGAACGGAAAGCCAGAAATCATGGACTGCCGTGGCTGGTATGGTGAAGGAGATGGCTCCTGGCCTGCGTACCATCGACGCTTGTTCGGAAATCGTGGAGAATCAGGACGTGAGTGTAGTAATCTTAGGTGACAACATCGCTACGATGCCTCCCGTTCCCGAAGGATGCGAACGATGGATGTACACCTGCTGCGGACCTCAGGGAAATTTCGCCAACCGCTTCGTACAGCAACCCCTCATCAAGACACGTATCCTGCATTGGATCAACTACCGCTACAACGAGTGCGGCTATCTGCACTGGGGTTTGACACGTTGGGATATCTGCAAGGATCCCATGCACGACGTGACACCAGATGGTCACGATTGGCCCGGTGGTGACTGCTACATCATGTACCCAGGTCACGAGAAGGTATATCCCAGCATCCGCCTATGTGCCATGCGTGATGGCGTACGCGACTATGACCTGCTGAAGATGGTGGAGGCCAAATCGCCCGAGAAGGCAATGGAACTCTGCCAGAGCGTGATACAAGGCCCAGACAAGTACAACACGGATGTGAAGCACTTCAACGAGGTACGTCGGCAGATGCTGGAATTCCTGTCGAGTCAGGATTAGAAATTTGATTCAAGAATGAGTGGCTCACTCTCGTTGCCGAAACGATCCAAAGCCGTGATGGCAATCTTCAGGTTGTAGAGGTAGGCAGTGAGCTGATTGTAAGTATATTCGGGAGCCCGCAGAATACACATGATGTTCTGCGGGTTCTCTATATCCATGTTTTCCCGAGGACAGGCATATACCACATAGCGGCATGGCTGACCTGCCTTGCTGACGGGCTGCCATACGAGTTGCTCCATCACGTTATCTACTCTCTCTCTCTTCTGGAGGATGGGTTTGTCGGGATGGGTGGAATCGCTCCATACCATTGCCGGCATGAGGGCCGGATAGGGATAGTAAGTCTGGCTCAGGTAGTCGAAGAGACCCTTTGTGTTGTCGGTGAGGAACCGGCTTCGAAAATAGGTCTGCCCTTGCAAACCCTCCTGACGCAAATAGCATAATTCACGCTGGATGACCCCAAAATCCCAGTCCTTCTCCTTGGGATGCATCATATAGATACCCAAGCCGGGAGCCACGGTGCGACCATAGGAGTTCTCCTGCCAATCGGAGGCAAAGGGGTAGAAATGGTCGCCGGTGAAATACATCATGGGGCACAGCATGTCCATGATGCCCTGGCGCAGCCATCCCTGTGCATCCTGATGGACAGTACCAAACGCAGACCATCCACGGGCTGAGTAGCGGGATATGTCGTTGTATTTGCCTACAGGTGAACAACTCACCCGAATCCAAGGCTTCAGATCCTTTACGTCGCGATAGATGCGTTGAACGATGGAGGTGATGTTGTTTCTCCTCCATGCGGCCTTGTCCTGCTTCTTCCCGTATTCACGATAGGTTTTCGAGTCAGAGAAAGATTCGGCTTTCTCAGGGTAGCGGATATAGTCGAAGTGAAGCCCATCGACATCGTATTTCTTCACAATCTCGCAACAGAGGTCGGACAGGTAACCTGCCACCTCGGGCACTCCGGGATCAAAATAATAGGAGTCGGAATGCTTGATGAGCCATTGTGGATGGGTTTTTGTCAAGCACTTTTTGCCCATTTTCGCAGCGGAAGCAATCTTGAAGCAGGGAATGGTGACCACCCATGCGTGGAGTTCCATTCCACGGCGATGTGTCTCCTCGATGGCGAAGGAGAGAGGGTCGTAACCAGGGTCTTTATCGAATTGCCCTGTCAATGCTATGTCCCATGGCTCCATCTGGCTGGGATAGATGACGCTACCCCTGACTCTTGTCTGCAGGAAGACAGCGTTGATTCCGCATGATTGCAGTTGGTCGAGAATGTCACACAGCTCTTCCTTCTGCTTCTTGCGTCCTTCCTCGCTCGTAGCCTTTGCCTTGGGCCAATCCAAGCCACTCAGCGTGGTGAGCCAGACAGCCCGCACCTCGCGCTTGGGATAGGCGATGGAATCTGCAGGATAAATCTGTGCGTGGGATGATATGATAGCCATAAAAAGTATCAGGCTCAGGAGGAATATTCTTTTGTTCATTGTCTAATCGGGTAATTCGAAATGTTGGTAATCTTTGCTGTATCTCCAATCGCCTCCCCAACAAAAACCGTATTGAGTGAAGAGACGGTAACACAAATCCCCTTTCTCTATCTTGTAGGGGAATGACTTGGTGCGGTCGGCATATTTCGCGCCTGTAGCTGGTTCAATAATTTTTTTGCCCTGTGTATCGGATCTGATGTAGGGATTGTAGAGGGGATTGATGTCGATGGCAATCCCTCGTCCGTGCTTGGACACCTTGCGCGTATGTCCTACCATGCGATAGTTGAAGCCCGAAGAATTATTGGCACGCATGGAGCGGTCATCATCCGCATCCCAATAATCCACCAAACGAATCTGCTGGATAGGATAGGAAGCCTGATACAGACGTTTCAGAATATCGAGGACTGGCCTGGCAATACGGTTATGCACAATCATTTCCCCTCTGATGATATGACCTTCTGCATCGCGATGTAGGCATAGCAAATAGCGGAGGGAGTCGCGTGGAACAGTGCATTCCGACTTGAACGACTTCCCTTGTATCCTCTGGAAAATGCTGTCTGGAATCGGATGGGAAGAAAAAAAGGTGGATTCATTCTCTTGTTCGATATACAAAGGCGGAATCGTGTCGCCAGGATGAAATGAGCGAGCCGAAGCGATGGAGGCAATGACGGAGCAGGACACCGCCAGAATCCCTCTTCGTACAACTCTTTCTCTATTCCTTTTCACCCCATCTGATTTTTGCCGTGCAAAGTTACGATTAAGCGAGCGAAATGCCAAATTTATTTGAGCATTTCCAAGCGTGAGTAACTTCGAACGCAGCTCAGAGTTACGATTAAGCGAGCGAAATGCCAAATTTCGGAGCAGCGAAGTCCAACAAAAAAATATTTTTGGATGGATGAGTTGCGACGAAATTCGACGAAGTCAAATTTATTTGAGCATTTCCGAATTATTGGAGCAGCGAGCGCCAAAGAAAGTTCACTTTCATTTGGCTGAGTCGTGACAATAATCGACCGCAGGTCAATGTGGAGCAGCGAGCGCCAAAGAAAGTTCACTTTCATTTGGCCGAGTCGTGACAATAATCGACCGCAGGTCAATGTGAATAACTTCGAGCGCAGCTCAGAGTTACGATTAAGCGAGCGAAATTCGGGAGGAATCCACGGACACGGACACTGGGATGTATTTTTTGAGAGGAAATCTAATTCTATCTATCGAATTTCCTAATTCGAAATGCATAAATATAAAATATTACCTTACCTTTGCAAAATAATACACAAATCCATAAAAATATGAAGAAATTCTATTTAATTTACGTTCTCGCGTTATTCGTTGGATTATGTTCATCGTGCGGTGATGATGTGGAGGAAAATGAGCCCGGTTCTAATAGTGGTGACAAAACGGCGGATATAGTAGTGACTGTGTCGGAAGATGGCTCGGTCAAAAATGCTTCCCAGTTCTCTACTATTGACAATGCGAACTTCTACATAGATTTTGTAAAATATACGGTTGTTGATGGTCATCTGGAGGTGACTGGATATGACAAACTCGGTATGAAACCTGCGATAAAAATAGTATCAAAGTTGATTTACAAGAATAATATATTCAATGTATTTGTAATTGCAGATAATGCGTTTAATAGTTGCGCTAATCTCACATCTGTTACTATCCCCAGTTCTGTGACGAGTATTGGAAATTGGTCTTTCTGTGATTGTACAGGTCTCACATCTGTCACTATTCCAAGTTCTGTAACGAGTATTGGCAGAAGTGCTTTCTTGGGTTGTAAAGGTCTTATGTCTGTCACTATCCCCAGCGCTGTGACGAGTATTGGTGGTTATGCTTTCCATGGTTGTATAGGTCTAACATCTGTCACTATCCCAAGTTCTGTGACGAGCATTGCTGGTGGTGCTTTCTATGGTTGTGCAGGTCTCACATCTGTCACTATCCCCAGTTCTGTGACAAGTATTGGGAATAGATCTTTCTCTGGTTGTTCAAGTCTCAGATCTGTCAAAATTCCCAATTCTGTGACGAGTATTGGCGAAGGCGCTTTCTATAGTTGTTCAGGTCTTACATCTGTCGCCATTTCCGATTCTGTGACGAGTGTTGGAAATAGTGCTTTTCGTGATTGTTCAGGTCTCACATCTGTCAAGATCCCCAATTCTATGACGAGTATTGGTGTTTACACTTTCGCTGGTTGTTCAGGTCTCACATCTATCACTATCCCCTATTCTGTGACGAGTGTTGATGATTATGCATTCTCTGGATGTACATGTCTCACATCTGTTAAACTCCCCAGTTCTTTGACATGGATTGGTTTATGTGCGTTCTCTGATTGTTCCAATCTTACCTTTGTTGAATGTTTAGCTAAAGAAGTTTCAAGTTCGCCAAATTATGCGTCATTTTATTCCCCTTTCGAAGGATGTCCAATTCAAAATGCAACACTCCGAATTCCAGCCGAATCATATTGGAAGTACATAAATTCAAGTTACTGGTACGAATTTGGTAAAATTGAGAAAATAGAATAGAGTGAGAGAATGGCTATGAGAAAAATAAACTGCATCGGCATTCTGACCAGTGGTGGTGATGCACCTGGCATGAACGCTGCCATCCGAGCTGTGACACGAGCTGCCATAGCGGATGGATTCAAGGTGATGGGTATCTACAAGGGATACGAGGGATTGGTGAACAATGAGATAAAGGAGTTCTCCACCGAGAATGTGAGTAATATCATCCAACGGGGTGGTACCATCCTGAAGACGGCACGGAGCAAGGAGTTCATGACGGAGGAGGGACGAAAGAAGGCCTACGACAATATGATAAAGAATGGTATCGATGCGCTGGTGGTGATCGGCGGAAACGGTTCGCTGACGGGTGCACGTATCTTTGCCGAGGAATATGATGTTCCCTGCATAGGCCTGCCTGGCACGATCGACAATGACCTGAACGGTACGGACAGCACCATAGGATATGACACGACGCTAAACACTATCATGGAGTGTGTGGACAAGATCCGCGATACGGCCACGAGCCATGAGCGTATCTTCTTTGTGGAGGTGATGGGACGTGATGCGGGATTCCTGGCTCAGAACAGTGCCATCGCTGCAGGAGCAGAAGCTGCCATTATCCCTGAGGACAGTACTGGCGCAGATCAGCTGGAGAGCTTCATAGGAAGAGGTATCCGCAAGAGCAAGAGCAGCAGTATCGTATTGGTGAGCGAAAGCCCTTCGTGCGGTGCCATGTACTATGCCGAACGAGTGAAGAAGGAATACCCGGAGTATGATGTGCGTGTGTCTATCCTTGGACATCTGCAGCGAGGAGGAAGCCCCAGTGCCGGAGACCGCATCTTGGCAAGCCGTCTGGGAGTAGGTGCCATCCGTGCCATACAGGAGGGACAACGCAACGTGATGATCGGCATCAAGAATGACGAGGTGGTGTATGTGCCTTTCAGCAACGCCATCAAGAGTGACAAGCCGGTGAAGAAGGAACTGATTGACGCACTGGCTGTATTAAGTATATAAAGAAGGAAAGAGATATGGACCTAATCCCAAGTTTTGCCGTGGATCACACGAACCTGCAACCCGGCATCTATGTATCACGCACCGACGAAGCAAACGGTGCGACCCTGACGACCTACGACATCCGTATGACTGCGCCTAACCAGGAGCCTGCCATTCAGGTGGCAGCCATGCACACGATTGAACACGTGGTGGCTACCTACCTGAGGAACCACGAGGAATGGAAGGAGCGCATCATCTACTGGGGGCCCATGGGATGTATGACAGGAAGCTATCTGATAGTGAAGGGCGGCTATCCGTGCGAGGTGATACGCGATCTGATGCTGGAGGCTTTTGCCTACCTGCGCGACTACAACGATGAGGTGCCGGGCACGACTCCCTCCACATGTGGCAATTACCTGATGCATGATCTGCCGATGGCGAAATACGAAGCCTCGCGCTACATACAGCGGCTGAGCACGGCCTTCTGTTGTGAATATCCCAAGGCGGAGCGACCCACCGACCTGCACGGGAAGACTTTCTTCGACGCATAACACATAGCATAATAAACAATGAACGAATCCATAAAATGGGGCAAAGCCCTGACCGTAGCGGTTGCATCCGCTATCCTAACATCGTGCAACATGAACAATAATCCATTGCTTACCGAATCGAAACTCCCCTACGGAGCACCCGCTTTCAACGAAATAAAGTCGGAACACTACCTGCCTGCCTTTGAACAGGGCATCAAGGAGGGAAAGGCTGACATAGACGCCATCGTCAACTGCAAGGAGGAGCCTACCTTTGAAAACACAATCGAGGCTCTGGAATTTGCAGGGGAAACCCTGACACGCGTGTTAGGCATCTTCTTTGCCCTGAAAGAGGCTGACACCAACGACCAGATGGAGGAAATCGCAGAGAAGGTGACTCCAATGCTGAATGACTACTCGATGTATTCCTCGCTGAACAAGCCTCTCTTCGACCGTGTGAAGGCGGTGTATGACAAACGCGACGAACTGGGTCTGAACCGAGAACAACAACGTCTGCTGGAGAAGACATACAAGTCCTTTGTACGCAGCGGTGCCTTACTCTCGGAGGAGAACAAGAAGACGTTCAGCAAACTGACAGAGGAAATGTCCTTGGCCAGCCTGCAATTCGGCAAGAATGCGCTGGCTGCCACCAATGCCTACACGCTCAACCTGACGAAGGAGGAGGAAGTAGCAGGTCTCCCGCAGTTTGTCCTCGACCTGGGCGCACAGACGGCAAAGGAGAAGGGACAGGAGGGATGGACCTTCGACCTGAGCTATCCCAGCTACGGCCCCTTCATGCAATACAGCGAGCGTCGTGACCTGCGCAAGCAGATCTATACTGCGTACAACACCAAGGCCATCGGTGGCGAGAATGACAACACGGAGGTGTGCCGACAGATTGCTCAGCTGCGCATCAAGTTGTGCAACATGCTCGGATACAAGACCCTGGCCGACTACAACACGGAGGAACGCATGGTGAAATCGACCCAGAAGATCTATGAATTCATCGATGAGCTGTTGGAACCATCCATGCCTGTTGCCAAACAGGAAGTGGCCACGCTGCTGGCCTACGCCAAGGAAAACGGTTTTGAGGAGGATGAACTGCAGCCCTGGGACTTCTCCTATTGGTCCGAGAAATACAAGATGGCAAAATATGCCGTGAGCGATGAGCAGTTGAAGCCTTACTTCCCCCTGGATAGTTGCATCCATGCCGTATTCGGTCTGGCTTCCAAATTATACGGGCTCCAGTTTGAGGAACGTCCTGACATCCCTGGCTATCACCCTGATGTGAGAGTGTATGACGTAAAGGACGAGACAGGCCGCCACATGGCGCTGTTCTATGCCGACTTCTTCCCCCGTGCCTCGAAGCGGTCGGGAGCATGGATGACGGAGTTCGAAGGACAGAGCATCCGCAATGGCGTGGAGCACCGTCCCTTCGTGACCATCGTGACAAACTTCAGCAAGCCGACGGAGAATACCCCCTCGCTGCTCACCCACGATGAACTGACGACCTTCATGCACGAGTTCGGACATTCGCTGCATGGTATGCTCACAGAGGCTTCCTACCCTTCCTTAGCAGGTACCAGTGTGGATCACGACTTCGTGGAACTCCCCTCGCAGATCAACGAGAACTGGGCATTCGAGAAGGAATACCTGAAACCCTTTGCCAAGCATTACCAGACGGGAGAGTCCATCCCCGACGAACTGGTGGATAAGATCATTGCTGCCAAGAACTACATGGCTGCCTACGGGCAGGTACGCCAACTGCAGTTTGCCCTACTGGATATGGCATGGCACAACCTGACCGAACTGCCTGCCGAGGGAACGTTGGAATACGAGGACAAGATACTGGCTCCCACCCGCGTAATCCCAGCCTTGCCCGGAGCTTGCATCTCCACCGCTTTCAACCACATCTTTGCAGGCGGCTATGCAGCAGGATATTATTCCTATAAATGGGCTGAGGTATTGGAGGCAGATGCATACTCTCTCTTCCAGGAAAAGGGCATTTTCAATCGCGAGGTATCCGATGCTTTCCGACGCGAGATCCTGAGCAAGGGCAGCACGGAGGATGAAGCGACCTTATACCGCAATTTCCGAGGCCATGACCCACAGCCAAAGGCTCTGCTGGACAAATTAGGCATCACCCAACAAACTGAATAAACATTATTTCATCAAATATTCACACCTAAAACATCATCACACAATGAGAAAGACCCTCTCTATCCTCTTCGTACTCCTCTCGATGAGCGCAAATGCAAAAGTGGATGCACCGAAGCCTTTCGGACCTACTCCCTCCGCACGACAGTTGGCATGGCACGAACTCAACTTCTACGGATTCGTCCATTTCACCACCAATACATTCAACGATCTGGAATGGGGATATGGCGATGCAGATCCCAATATCTTCAATCCCGCCGAAATGGACGTGGAACAATGGATACGAGCCATGAAAGCAGCTGGCATGAAGGGTGTCGTACTGACCTGCAAACACCATGACGGTTTCTGTCTGTGGCCAACCGAACTGACCGACTATTCGGTGAAAAACAGCAGTTGGCGCAATGGTAAGGGGGATGTGGTAGGCGAGGTAGCAAAGGCTGCACGCAAATACGGACTGAAATTCGGTGTCTATCTGTCACCCTGGGATCGCCACGATATGCGATATGGCACGCCGGCCTACATCGACTATTTCCGCGGTCAGTACCGCGAATTGTTTTCCAAGTATGGCCCAGTCTTCGAGGTATGGCAGGACGGAGCCAACGGAGGTGACGGATACTATGGCGGCAAGAACGAGAAGCGCCAGATAGACAGAAAGACATACTACGACTGGAAGAACACGAATGCCATCGTGCGTGAGATGGAACCCAATGCCTGTATCTTCAGCGACGGTGGCCCCGACACACGTTGGTGCGGCAATGAGAGCGGCTATGTAGGTCAACCGAACTGGGGTGCCATCACAGGTGCAAACTATTTCCCCGGGGAAGCTGACAGCTACGGACTGGGACACGGAGAATTCAATGGCACGGACTGGATTCCTGCCGAGGTGGATGTGTCCATTCGCCCGGGATGGTTCTTCCACGAATCGGAAAACGACAAGGTGAAAAGCGTGGATCAACTGTTGGAAATTTACTACAACTCCATCGGACGAGGCGCAAACCTGATCCTGAACCTCCCTCCCAACAAGAAAGGTCTGCTGAACGACGAAGACGTACGTTCACTGGAAGGACTCGGCGAAGCCCTGAAAAAGGAATTCGGCAACTGTGTGAACAAACAGATTGCAAAGGCAGAAGCCACCAACGTACGCGGGAACTGCAAGAACTACGATGCGAGCAAGGCTATCGACAGCAAGGACGACACATATTGGGCTACCGACGACCTGACACAACGTGGTATGTTGACATTCACCTTCAAGAAGCCCACTACCGTAAACCGTGCCATGATACGCGAATATCTCCCTCTGGGACAACGTATCTACAAGTTCCGCATGGAAGCTCAGATGGAAGACGGGAGTTGGAAGACGGTAGGTGAAGGTTCCACCATCGGCAACAAGCGCCTCCTACGCTTCGATGACGTAAAGGCAACAGCCATGCGCCTCTACATCCTGGATTCGAAAGCTTGTCCTGTCCTGTCCGACATCAAGTTCTACGAATCCTCTTACAAGAAATGAACTGACAAAAAGTGGAAAAAGAAACGAGTACCGAGTCCATCCTCATCAAGGGAGCCAAGGTCAACAACCTGAAGAACATCGACCTGACTATCCCTCGCGACAAACTCATTGTCATCACAGGACTCAGTGGTAGCGGAAAAAGCAGTCTGGCCTTCGACACCTTATATGCCGAAGGCCAACGCCGTTATGTAGAAAGTCTGAGTAGTTATGCCCGACAATTCTTAGGCAGGCTGAACAAACCCGAATGCGACTACATCAAGGGTATTCCACCCGCCATTGCCATAGAGCAGAAGGTAACGAGCAGCAATCCGCGCAGTACTGTAGGCACAAGTACGGAAATCTACGAGTATCTGCGTCTTCTTTTCGCCAAGGTTGGACACACCATCAGTCCAATCAGCGGAAATGAAGTGAAATGCCACACACCCGAGGATGTGGTACGTTGTATGCTGGAACATCCTGTAGGTGCCCGTTTCATGGTCTTATGCCCCTTGCACGTACCCGAGGGACGCACCCTGGAGCAACATCTCGAAATCTGTCAGAAGAACGGATTCAGCCGTCTGCTCGCAAATGGAGAAATCATTCCCATTGATACCTTTCAGCAAGACAGTAACACCACATCCGATGAATGTTGCCTCCTGGTGGACCGACTCAGTGTAAAGAATGAGAAAGACACGATAAGCCGACTCACCGATTCGGCCGAGACAGCCTTCTACGAGGGAAGAGGAGAATGCTACCTGCAATTTGTCCCTGACGGAGAACAATTCGTGTTCAGTACCCGTTTCGAGGCAGACGGCATCACCTTCGAAAAACCATCGGACAATCTCTTTGCCTTCAACTCTCCCATGGGTGCCTGCCCAGAATGTGAAGGATTCGGCAAGGTGATCGGTATTGACGAGCATCTGGTGATCCCAAATAGTGCCTTGAGCGTGTACGAGGGGGCTGTGGTATGTTGGCGAGGAGACAAGATGTCCGAGTGGAAGGATTGGTTCATCCGCTTCAATTCAGAGCGCGGATTCCCTGTTTTCAAGCCCTATTTCGACCTTACGCAGGAGGAAAAGGACTGGCTGTGGCATGGCACGTTCCCAGTCTCACTACCCAAAGAAAAGAAGAAGCTCTACCCAGAAGAAAAAGAATGGGGCCTTGTAAGTATCGATGCTTTCTTCGAGATGCTCAAGCAAGGTCAATACAAAATACAAAACCGTGTGATGCTGGCACGCTACCGTGGCAAGACGACTTGTCCAAAATGCCATGGAACACGCTTGAAACCCGAGGCTAATTACGTGAATGTAGGAGGATGCAGCATCACTCAACTGGTGGAGATGCCTGTCTCTGAACTGCAAGAATGGTTTGGCCGTCTAACCTTGGACGAACATGAGCAACAGGTTGCAAAAAGGATTCTGACGGAGATAAACAACCGTCTGCAATTCCTGATGGATGTAGGATTGGGCTATCTCACCCTGAATCGTCCCTCGAACAGCCTTTCCGGAGGAGAAAGCCAACGTATCAACCTTGCCACCAGCCTTGGCAGCAGCCTTGAGGGATCACTCTATATCCTTGACGAACCCAGTATCGGATTGCACAGTCGGGATACAGACAGGCTCATCAAAGTACTGAAACAGTTGCGCGACTTAGGCAACACCGTAGTGGTGGTAGAGCACGATGAAGAAGTCATCCGAAGTGCCGATTACATCATCGACATAGGTCCCGAGGCAGGTCGTCTGGGAGGAGAGGTCGTCTGGTGTGGCGTACCTGATGCCCGTCTATTGGAACAACCTCATCCAGATGTTCATTCCCACACCTACGATTTCCTCACAGGCAGGGATACAATCCCCGTACCCTTCTCCCGCAGACCCTGGAACAATTACATCGAGGTTAAGGGTGCCAGGGCCAACAATCTGAAAGGGATAGACGTACGTTTCCCCCTGAATGTGATGACCGTTGTGACGGGTGTGAGCGGAAGTGGAAAAAGTAGCCTTGTACGCGACATCCTGTACAATGCGATGAAACGTCAATTGGATCAAATTGCAGATCGCCCTGGGGAATTCGTATCACTTGGGGGTAATCTCGATAGAATCAAGGCAGTGGAGTTCATCAACCAAAATCCAATTGGAAAGAGTACACGATCCAATCCTGTCACCTACGTCAAGGCGTGGGATGAGATACGCAGACTGCTTGCAGCACAGACATTAGCCAAACAGATGGGATATACACCTGGGTTCTTCAGTTTCAATACAGAAGGCGGACGATGTGAGGAATGCAAGGGAGAAGGCAGCGTGACGGTGGAGATGCAGTTCATGGCCGATCTTGTCCTGACGTGTGAATCCTGTCATGGGCAAAGGTTCAAACGCGACATACTGGATGTACGCTACCAGGGGAAGAATGTGTATGACATCCTGGATATGACCGTCAACCAAGCCATCGAATTCTTCACCGAGAATCCGCAGCCCCGCATCAAGGCACTTCTCAAGCCGCTCCAAGATGTCGGACTGGGTTACATCAAACTGGGACAATCTTCCTCCACCCTATCTGGAGGAGAGAACCAGCGCACTAAGTTGGCCTATTATTTGGGCATGGAGAAACATGTGCCCACGCTATTCATTTTCGATGAGCCCACCACAGGCTTGCATTTCCACGACATCAAGCGACTCCTTGCTGCTTTCGATGCACTGATACAAAGAGAGCATACCATCCTCATCATCGAACACAATATGGAGGTGATCAAGAGTGCCGACTATGTAATCGATCTCGGTCCTGAAGGTGGCAATGCAGGAGGTCAAATCGTTGCATCTGGCACTCCCGAGGAGATACAAAATTGCCCGGCAAGTTATACCGGGCAATTCCTTCGCAACAAATTATCGAATTAGAAATAATAACCTACCCCTACACGGAATCCTACGGTACTGAAATCAGAGAAGTGGTTCATACTCATATCGTAGTATATAGCCGGTTCAATACTGAGGAAATGGTTCAGGTAGAAGCAATACCCCACCTCCGGAGTAAGGTAGATATTGTGCACTTTGTGCAGGTAGGAGGGATAGTAAGCATTGTGATACTGGTACTTCGCACCTAAGTTGAGGTATAATCCGTTCTGATAGATATAGTACCTTCCGCCAGCTGACACGTTGAACATGTCATCCTCATACTTGTGGGAATATCCTACTCCGCCATACACCATCCATGCATCTTCCAGAAAATAACCACCCGTGAGACTCAGACCGAAATTTAACTTTTCTATATTATTGAAACTTAGGTCCAAACTCCTCACTGACATACTCACATACGATGTGTATTTCTCAAACTGAGCCGAAGCTCCCAATGAAAACACGGCCATGCACAAAACCAAAAATAATTTCTTCATTTTCATTTCTATTTGTATTTTTCAACATTAACAATTGCAAAAGTATAAAATAAAACACAAACTTATTTCCTTTTCAACAAAATTTAACCCACCATTATGCAAGAAATAACATTCGGTACACCGTTTCCGCATATTTTACCTACCTTTGCATGTACATCAGATAAATTAAACAATTATGAAAGTCGAGAAGATGGAAATACACATAGACGAGACCAAATGCATCCGCTGCGGGAAATGCGCTACAGTTTGTCCACAGAGAGTATTGGTGCAAGTCGGGAAAGAGGACTCCATCCTGATATCACAGGAAGAAATGGTGTGCATCCAATGCGGGCATTGCGTGGATGTATGCCCTCAGGAGGCTATTCATCACGAATCATTCCCCAACGAAAAGATCCATCTCGTAGATAAGTCACTACTCCCGTCACCAGACAGTCTGATGGAACTTATGCGATCGCGCAGGAGCAACCGTACCATCACCAGTCGCCCCATTCCCTCCGATGCTATGGACAAGATATTGGAGGCGGCACGCTATGCTCCCACGGCCGAGAATTCGCGTCTGGTACAATGGCACCTCATTACGGATGCCTCACTTATCCAAGCCGTGGAAGACAGTACCATGCGTTTATTTACACGCTTGGCCAAAGTGATGCTGCATCCCTTGATAAAACCCATCCTGCGTCCCTTTCTGGAAGATCTGTATGCCGAATCTCCAGCTCTGTTGGCTATGGAGAAGGAATGGAAGAAAGGTCTCCGCCCTGCCACTTGCAACGTCGTTGCTTTACTGGCCTTCACGGCACCTGAAAAGTATGATTTCGGATGGCAGGATTGCAACCTCTCGTACCAGAACGCCTCGTTGATGGCGGAGACGCTCGGGGTATCACAGGTGTATATGGGTTTCGTGGCTACAGCCTTCAAAATAAGAGGCACGAAACAGACTGCCCGTCTGCTCCGTATTCCTAAGAATCAGAAGGTATATGCGTTGATGGGTTTGGGAATACCCGCTTTCACTTATCCTTGTTACGTCGAACGATAAAGCGGAAGAAGAAAGCCGTACTCACCAACATCAGCACAACTCCTACCACCACACTTGCCATCCATGGCAATTGGAAGCCTTCTGGTGCATACATGATGTAACTGGTACACACCAACGTCATGAACATGGCAGGCAGCAACGAGATCCAATAGAATTTCGCCTGACGTGCCAAATATACCGTCACCGCCCATAATGTAAGACATCCCAATGTCTGATTGCTCCAACCGAAATAACGCCATAGGACGGAGAAATCCACCTGCATAATGACAACGGCAACAGCAAAGAGCGGCAATGCCAAAGCCAGGCGTTGCCATAGTTTATCCTGCTTGAAATGCATAAAATCAGCCACCATCAACCGAGCACTGCGAAAAGCGGTGTCACCCGTGGTAATGGGGGCGGCCACTACGCCTAACACAGTCAATA
>DCHV01000025.1:1705-2898 GCA_002314945.1 Prevotellaceae bacterium UBA1743 | reverse complement strand
GGGGTTCCTAATTCATCCAACCCTTTGTAACTTCCCGAGTACTTTATGGCTGCAGCAGCCCATATCAGAGCTACAATACCTTCCACTATCATAGCGCCATAGAACACATGCCTGCCTTGACGTTCGTTCTTCATGCAACGGGCCATCATAGGACTTTGTGTGGCATGGAATCCACTCAAGGCTCCACACGCGATAGTGATGAAGAGAAGGGGGAATACGGCCAAATCCTTGGGATGATGACCAGTCAAGCCATCCGTCAGTTCTGGCATCCAGCCCGGTTGTACATAAATATTGATACCGATACCCACCGCCATAAACAAGAGGGCAGCGCCAAAGAGAGGATAGATACGACCTATCAAAGCATCAATAGGCAACAATGTGGCCAAAATGTAATACATGAAAATCACGATTGACCAGAAGAAAACACTTCCCCATGTTCCCCATCCACTCGTCATACTTGACAAAAGGTCGGCAGGGGTGATGATAAACACAGTACCAGCCATTATCAGAAGAATCGCACATAGGATGCGTACAATGACACGGGTCGTATTACCCAACTCATCCCCTATGATTTCCGGCAGCGACACACCACCCTTGCGCAGGGATATCATGCCACTCACATAGTCGTGCATGGCCCCTATGAAGATGCACCCCAACACAATCCAGAGATAAGCGGCAGGGCCGAACTGGATTCCCATGATAGCACCGAATATAGGACCTGTTCCTGCGATGTTCAGGAATTGGATGAGAAAGACTTTCCATGAGGGCATTGGAATGAAGTCTATCCCATCTCCTTTGGAATAACAAGGAGTCTCACGTGTAGGATCGGAACCAAAAATCCGATCCACCAATGCTCCATAAAAAACATAGCCCAAAATCAAAAGAGCCAGACCTACGCTAAAAGTTATCATATCGTATCGTGTTGTTTGTAATGCAAAATTACGCTGAATTTCCGCCATTTCCAAACACGCATTGCCAAAAACGTAGTATTCCACCCTAATTTCTTTGACAAAAACGGTTCTTCGTGTAAGCCCAAATGCCAAAAATAGATTTTTGTTGGAATACGCTACTCGGAAATTTGACTTCGTCGATTATTGTCACGACTCGGCCAAATGAAAGTGGATTTTCTTTGGCTCTCGCTGCCGTATGACACAGGGAAATCCTAATGACCGATTTGGGATAAAAATAAACAC
>DCHV01000025.1:0-1498 GCA_002314945.1 Prevotellaceae bacterium UBA1743 | reverse complement strand
TTTTTATGAAGATCGAGATAAAGGAAAATGAGGGGAAGAATACGGTTGTGGTGTTGAAGGGGGACTTGGATACACAGGCTTCGGAACAGTTGGAGAAGACTTTTGAATCATTGCTGATAGATGAGGGACGACAGTTTCTTGTTGATTTCTCGCAACTGGAGTTTATTTCCTCGGCTGGGATGCGCGCTCTTCTCTTGCTGAAGAAAAAGGCGAGCGAGAAGGGAGGGGATGTGATCATTGAGGGAATGAGCGAGAATATTTTGCAAATCTTCCGTCTCGTGGGGTTTGAAGCAATGTTTGAAATACGATGAACCGGTTACTCACCAAGACGCTTCTTGGAACTTTCTTCCTGCTGATGGCTACGGCCTCTCTCGCGCAGTCGGTGAAGACAAACTTCGACGAGAAGGTTATCAATACGGATTCGCTGAATATGCCGAAGAGTACACTGATGACAGAGGTGCTGACTATCTTGCCCGAACTGTTGCAGCGACCTGGAGAATTCTACTTATCGAACTACGATATCCAGATCGAGGGGATGAGCGTGGGGAGTGCTTCGGATGTGGCGCTTTCCCAACTGCAGATAGCGGATGTGAAGGAAATTACGGTGAGTGAATCGCCTGTGACGAGCTACAAGAACAATGGACAGGGCGGTTCTATCGACATTACCCTACGCTCCTCGGGCGTGGACGATGATCCGCTGTGGGGCGGCGTGGGCGTGGCCGGGGGCTATCCGACGGATGTCGCTCCTCAGTTCAATATCGGATACAAGAACTCCAACTATATGATTCGGGGTCTCTTGCTAGGGGAGGTTTACAACAATAGCAGCGAGACGAAGAAATCACTTTTCGAGGGGGACGAACTGATGAACTCTTCTACACGCACTACGGATATCCGCTTCCGTACCCAGTTGGCCCGTGCCTACATGGAGTTCACTCCTACCCAACGTGACAAGGTGAAGCTGAATGTGTCGGAAATCTATACGTACACCAAGGAACAGAAGATTCCTGAGGAGAGTGCCAGCCAAGCCTCGGTGCTACGAAAGAGAGCTACCGACCTGCATCTCCAGACGAAGTATGAGCATGAATTCAATCGTTCCAAGCTGAAAGTTGAGGCGCAATACATCTACAACCCGGGGAAGAATGACTACGACGAACCTCTATTGTGTGTCTATAACAATGACTTCCGCTCGCACAACGTACTGGGAAAGGCGGAGTTCAAAACCGCTCTGCTCTCTCCGGCCAAGGCGAAACAACCGAAGCCTGCCTTCCTGGATCTGACCTTCGGATCTAACTTCAACGCGTTCTTCAACACGGAGACGATGGGGATAAAGGATCTGAGGTACACGTTACCCCTATATACAGAGATTTCTCCCGACAACAAGACGTATTATGCAATGCCCTATCTGAAACTGGAGGGAGGATGCGGAAAACTCAAGGCAAAGGTCATCGGTGAGTTCCAGCATTACAAGTACCATATCATGCGCGCGGACGTTCCTTTC
>DCHV01000023.1:22919-71632 GCA_002314945.1 Prevotellaceae bacterium UBA1743 | reverse complement strand
CAGCAGCTATGTATCTACAAGATCTCATCGAACGCGATGAGGAAACTTATTTGGTGATGGCCAAAGCAATACGTGCCTGTGGATTGATGGACACTCTGAAAGCTATACGTGACGAGGCATACGAAGAAGCTTATCAACGTGGTGATATTCCCGATTTATCGGGTATGACGACAATGGGAGTCGATTTTTCGAACGCATGGGCCCCCAAACATCGAAAATACGGATTCACTATCTTTGCCGAGACAGATGACTTCTGGCGCAAGCAAGGATTGGACCCACATGATCCAGACTTGTTGCCAAAACTGGTACAATGGCTTGTGAATCAGCATCAGTATGCAGATACAGACAAATTCGTCACAGACGAGAATTATAAAAGCGAAGAGAACTTGCTCTATCAGTGGGTCACTTATCACATTCTGCCCATCAAACTTCCTGTAGGCAAGCTCGTCACACATTTCAACGAGGTGGGTTATACTACGTCCATGCCTTCCTCTTACTCGATTGCCATCTATGAATTATACACTACCATAGGGAAAAGACGTCTATTGAAAGTCTTTGAGAGCAAAGAGAGCCAGGGTATCTATCTGAACCGTTTCCCCAATCTGGACAATGGCAGAAAAGGTACATATCACGAATTGTCGTGTGACCCTGACAAAGTGGGTTGTCGCGTGGGCACAGATGACGACAGAAACGTGCTGAGCGATATGATAAATTGTAACATCTATCCTATTGATGCGCCACTCAGTTACAATGATGATGTGCGCAACAATCTGATGAAACAACGCCTGCGTTTTGATGCTCAGAGCATATTCCCCGAGACAATGAACAACGATATGCGTCAAAATGAAAATGGTGATAATCGTAACGTATTCGTATATATTCCGCAAGACAAAGTATATCATTATCTCGATAATATGTGGCTCACTGATGACACCTATATGGTGTGCATCAATTACAGAGGGGGAAATCCAAGTATGAATGCGGATGAGATGAAAGCAGGAGGACGCTACGATGTCACCATAAAGCTTCCCCCTGTTCCACGATCAGGCACCTACGAGTTCCGATTTGCTATTCTAAACAGATCGTATCGTGGAGTGTGCCAGATTTATTTGGGAACTGACCGTCAGAATCGTACCGTCACAGGTATTCCCACGGACATGACCAAAGATTTGTGGGCTTTTGCCTCCGGTTATGAGAAGGAGACAGACGACATGGAATACAATGCCGAGGTTGATAAAAGAATGCGAAGCCTGGGCTACATGAAAGGATGTATGAGCTACGCGCCAAGTGGAAACGCGGCCGAAGCAATGCGTATCAATGGTACCTATTCATGTATGCGCCAACTTGTCATCCGCAAACATATCGATCCTGAAAAGGATTATTATGTCAGTTTCAAGAACGTCTTGGACAACTTCAAGGAACTCTACCTTGACTATTTCGAATGGGCCGCCAAGGAAGTGTATGATAACCCTGAAACGCCGGAAGACATCTGGTGAGATGAATCTCACCGAATAGGCTTGAGATAAGAAAAATCCGAAAAGTTACCAAATATCCTCAGGAGTCTCAGGATTGTCGTAGATTTCCTTGGAGCAGAGTTCCATATAATCCATGTAGAACTCCTTGGCATCACTTTCCAAAACCGATTTCATACGGATGTAATACACCTTGTTTGGCTCCATGTATTGACGCAGCAGAATGCGACGGAACGCCCAGGTATATTCGCGCAATGAGGAGCCTACATTTCCACTCACGCATTCGCTCCGAGGACCATTCATATAGCCGTTGTTGCGCATACGTTTGTCGATTTCTGCATTGTAATCCTGGTCATCAGTGTCTGCTTCCCAACCTGTGCCTTGATCAGCAGGAGCAATTGTCCAATCCATAGGAATACCTACCACAGGCATGTAATCCAAATTGTCGCCGAAATACACCTGAGCTACGCCTCGTTTATCAGTAGCGATAAGGCCGTAACGTATCTCGTAGGTACCACTTCGTGGAACGGGAGGAAGACGATAGGTCACTTCATAGCGACCTACTCCCTTCATCTCATCACCATTCTTCCCTGGCCAACCATATTTGTAAGCATTGAAATACACCATATTAGTTTGGTCATTCATCAGCAAATCATCGAAATACTGATACAAACTTGTAGGTGGAATATAGACATACTGGTGCTCTTCGGCCGTAGAAGGACATTTGCGGATATCGTTGTTCATAGCCTCAGGGAAAATACCCATTGCATCAAGGCGCAAACGCTCTTTCTTCAAGTTATCGCGAATATCATCTGTATATGCGATAGGAGCAGTAATGGGATAGATACAAGCGTTTACCAAATCACTTATCACTGCACGATCGTCATCATTACCAACACGACTACCCACTTTTTCGGGAAGGCATCCTATCTCGTGACCGTTTTCTTTACGCCCATTGGCAAGGATGGGGAAGCGGTTGATGAAAACTCCATTGGTCTCTTTTCCTTCTATGAGTTTGATCAGGCGGCGAGGGCCCATAGGCACATAGTATTCCGACACAGGAATACCGAGTTCGCTGGGGCGATCGTAACTAAAGCCACTCTCATTGTGATGGATTACCAAACGATCGGCCACCAGACGCATAGGCAGGATGTGATAGGTTACCCATTGATAGAGAAGGTTGTCAGTATTTCGCCAATAGTCATTGTCAATAGTAAAACAATCCTCGTCAGAGTACTTGTGTTGATCCTTTACCCATTGCTGCAATTTCTGCAATAGGTTAGGATCTTTGGGATCAATCCCCTGTTCACGCCAGAAATCATCTGGCTCGGCAAAGATAGTGAACCCATATTTACGGTGTGCAGGTGCATGGGCCGTTCCAGTATCAGCAAAACCGCGCCATTCCATGTGTGGGAAATCTGGAATCTGACCTGTCTGGTACATGATTTCATATTTCTCGTCACGTATCGCGTTGAGAGTATCAAGCAAGCCACAAGCTTGAATAGCACGAGCCATTACAAGGTATCCCTCCTCCTGTGTATCGAGAATACGATGAAGATAAACAGAAGCAGTGATGTCATCAGGAGCAATCACTTTTATCATCTGGTGAATGACACCATTGGAAGCTGGTATATCCCTGTTAAGCATGTCAATGGGACAGTTGCGATTGATAAAGATACTGTCCGAGTAGAGAGAATATGTGACGTTCAACTTGTGAGCATTGAGGTTGTCAAGCGTAATTTCCGAACCGCTTTTGGTAGGGAACCGCGCTATCTCGAAACATTTCTCCTCATCACCGCTATCTATGATGCTGTTATAGACAATCACTTTACGGATGGAATCAAGTTTCACACTATCCGTGAAAGCATCGAAAGAGGGAGCGGTAAGATAATCTGCCCTTTCTGCCAAAGAGTCGAGATATGTCTGGATGGCTTGGTTAGTGGGTGCAAACACCGTGTAGTTTCCACGTGCGCTGAGCAATTGGCTTACTGTAGTTTTACTGACAGTACTCACTGGTGTTACCTTCAGGAGATTCACGTAGGAACTGTACGTATCTGCGTGTTTCTCCAGGTAACTCATGGTCGTCTCTCCCCTGAAGACGTAGCGAGCAGAGTCATCTATTCTCTCTGTACAACTGCCCAAGAGACCGACAACACATGATAAAATGACAGCCTTTTTCATTTTCCGACTGGACAGATGGTAAATTTATAGGTGATAATTTCCGTGGGAATTTCATACTTCTTGATGGTGGCAGGTCCACAGCTTGCATTGCCGAGACCGCGCATAGCCGCATCAAGATGCAGAATCACCTCAGGAGTACGTTTATCCTTCAACTCAAACTGGTATTTTGTCTTGTAGAGTTCCTGGTCGGTGAAATGCAAGGCGCTGAAACCCAGTTTGCCCTCTTCCAACTGGAAACGCAAACCACGTCCAGCTTCGTCCGTCAGTTGTACCCATCTGACATCTGAGCGTTCGCCCATGCTCTGTGGCTTGATATAAGCTTCTTCCATTCCTGTTACCGTATTCTTGTAGCGTCCCATGAAAGCGGCATCAAGTCGGTCGGGATAATTTTCGATAGGGCCACGTCCCAACCATTCCACTTGTTCCAACTTGGATGAAAGAGCCGTTTGCAAGCCCAAGCGAGGTGTATGTACCCCCTTTGTATGGTCGAAAGCAGCATCCACAATGATACGTCCATCAGACAGAATGCTATAACGAATCTGTACTGGAATCACGCTCTTCTCATATTTTGCAACAAGTTCTTGCTGCAGATAGAGAGTATCGGCTGAGGAGGACAACTTCCATTGCCATTTCTGATTATTCACCTCAATAGGATCCTCTGAGCGGCCACGTTCATTGCTTATCTTGCGGAAGCACTCAAACTGCATGGCAGGAGCACCCTGCAGCATCTCCATACCATCGTATATGAGACTTACGATGTCACCCTCTGCATCAGTCTTGAGCATCCAACTCTCACCTTTTACCTCCAAGGCACCTTCTTGCTCATTCACCTGCAACGTGCCACTCAGCGTAGGTTGTGCATTTCCCTCATTGTCAGCCAGACAGAACTGCTCGCTTGCCACGGTGTGTCCTGCTTTTGCCCACGAAGCATCGGTCTTCAGCTGCAAGTACAGGTTGAGATGCCACAATCCGTCAGTAGGTTTATCTACAGGTAAAGGCAGGAAAATACTGTCACCTGGAGCACAGGAAGGCAAGTCTATCATGCCACGACGCACTTCTTCGCCGCCTTGCAAGAGTCGATAGTCCAACTTAAATTCATTTAAGTCAGTAAAGCAGTAACGGTTGCGTATGCGTATGCGATTATTTTTACTTTGAGCAAAATCGACATACTGATACACCTTTTTCACTTGCCATAATTTGGGAGTCACCTGACGATCAGCTGTGATGATACCATTGCAGCAGAAATCTCGGTCATTGGGCACATCTCCGAAACCGCCTCCGTAGTACATCTCATTCTCTGGACGTCCATGTTTGCAAAGACCTTGATCCACCCAATCCCAGATGCATCCGCCTATCATACGGTTACTCTCAAATTCGATATAGTCCCAGTATTCTTTCAGGTTACCGATGGCATTACCCATGGCATGAGCATACTCGCACAGAAAATAGGGGCGATTCCTATTCTGCTCCTGGCGATCTTGCTGAATCATACTCTCCAAACTGGGGTACATGCGACTATCAAAGTCGGCAGCCTCATTCATTCCCTCGTAGTGAATCATTCGGCCATCCAGAGCCTTGATTGCCTTGTTGCTTTCCACAAAATTCTGCCCTACTCCACATTCATTACCCATACTCCAGAATATTACGGAGGGATGATTGCGGTCACGCATTACCATTCGTGTCATACGATCCACATACATAGGTCTCCACAGTGGATTGTCGCTCAAACTGTGATTGCCATGACATTCCACATCAGCCTCGTCCATCACATAGATACCATAGTAGTCGTATAGGGCGTACATACGCGGGTCGTTGGGATAGTGACTCGTGCGAACCATATTCAGGTTGAACTGCTTGAAGAGAAGGATATCCTGTATCATGCTTTCAACGGGTACAGCTTTGCCGTACAGAGGATGCGTATCGTGTCTGTCTGCACCCTTGAAGAAAACACGCTTATTATTGATAAATACACGTCCATCGCGATTTTCAATCTTCCTGAAACCATATTTGCAGGTGCTCAGTTCGCCATTGACATCCACCACTACCGTATAAAGGTTAGGCTTCTCGGCACTCCACAAACGTGGGTTCTTCAACTCTAAGGCCAAATTCTTGCTTGCTTTACCCTTGCATTCCTCTTCTGTCAGGTCTGCGGCAACTGAGGCCACCTCACGACCACTTTCATCCATCAGGCGTACTACAGCCTTGGCCGTTTTTTCCTTGCCTGTATTCTGAATGTCCAGCAGGAAGTTCACATCAGCATGTGAAAGGTTGTCATTCAACTGGCTTGTGATATACACATCCCTCAAATGCAACTTCTTTCGTGCTTCCAGATATACATCACGATGAATACCACTCATGCGGAACATATCCTGATCCTCGAGATATGAGCCGTCGCAATGACGAAACACCTGTACGCATACGAGTGCTTCCTTACCTGGCGTGAGGTAGCGGGTTACATCAAACTCAGCATCATTGTTGGCACCTTGTGTATAACCCACTTTTTTGCCGTTTACCCAGATGAAGGCAGCACTATATATACCATTGAAGTGCAGATAGATGTCGTGATTCTGCCAGTCGGCAGGTATCTGGATGGTGCGTCGGTAACTACCTACAGCATTCGGTTCATTCTCTATGGTGTATCCTTTATCGGGAAGAATATAGGGAGGTTCGTTCTTGAAGGGATATCGTACATTGGTGTAGATAGGTGTACCATACCCCTTCATTTCCCAGCATGAGGGAACAGGGATGTCATCCCAACTGCTATCGTCGAAACCTGTCTTGTAGAAGTTCTTGGGTCGTGCATCAGGACTTGGTACCCAGTTGAATTTCCAAGTACCACTCAGCATTACGCGCAAACTGGAATGAGGGTGTAGCCAAGGCTTTTGATATGCTTCATCGGCCTTCATTTCCTCCTCGTTGGCATAGTTTATCAGTGTTGCGTGCCCCTGCAGTTTGTTTTTCTCAAACACCTCGGGGTTCTCCCAATAATTCTTTGTCTTCACAGAAATCTCGCTCTTTGGTATCACCTTGAGATTGGTCTTTACCAAAGTCCAATGTGTGGCAGGGTTGTCATTCCCGCAGTTCAGCACCCAAGGAATGCCACCTGGCTGACAATTGTCGTGATAGCCCAACAGAAGACCGCCCACACCGCTTTTTATAGTATATGTACCATCGGCCATCTGCTCTAATTTCCATTGCTGATTCGGGTTACTTCTATTCAAGCCCCAAGCACAGGCATCACCCTCGTTCTTGTTGCGGTTGTTGCAATCGAGACCCATAACCAAATACTTGTTTACCAGTACTACATGTCCATCTTTGGGACTTTTCTCAATATACCACACCTGAGATGGAGACTTCTTATCCACAGTCGAGAAAGTGAGGTCACCCATCATATTGTCTAAGGCCAACCCGCTACCGATTTCCAGACGATACCCCTGCTTGGGGTCATACTCTTCCGCCCATAGGGGCAGACTTACCACGGCACATAGTAGCCACGACAAAAAGTTCATACGTTTCATATAGTCAATAATATTATAGATTTACCTTCTTTTTTGTTCTTCTTTTCGGGTATATTCATCCTAATTTCGAGCAAAGATACAATTATGAATATATTTCACCAAATTCCAAGAAGATAAATATGACTTAGGGTAGCAAAGTTCTACGCTCATTATTAAACCTGAAGGAATTATGTAATATTCATTCTTTACAGGTGTTCTATATATGCCAAAGTATTATGGTTTATCAAACGCTTTCTTTGTAAGCCATCTTCTTACAGGTTCGTCAAAAAGTTTCAGAGATGCATACGCCATAGCAATACTTAGGAGGAATATGGACACAGATGTAAATGCCAAAATGCTGAATGAGCTATCGTGATGAGTGTCTATCCACATGAAGAAAAGATACACTAACGGATAGTGCATCAGATACAGAGGATACGACAAACGTCCAAGGAAATCGCATACTTGTCTTGTTTTGTCACTACCCACTCTCGTTTTTGCACCAAGATATACAGTCATGGGGAATAGTACCAGCGTGCATGTGAGATTGAATATTCCATCCCATAGAGGATGCTCATAGCCACCAATCTGATCCATGCAGACAACTCCGATTATTATCATTGAGCACAATGCGAATCTGCCTATTCCAGAAGTAGAATGAGTATTTGTAGGCATTGTATTCCTGTTCATCAACCTATATAATAGCAATCCGACAAAAAATGAATACCCAACTCTGGCAAGACCGATATAGAAATGCTCTGTAGTACACGACCATCCTGCATTCAGCGATAGCGGATAGTCATGTGCATTCAGAATGCCAAACAGATTCATATTCAGAGCACTGTCTGCAAGCAACACAGCAAATGCCCCCACAAGTGCTATTAGACTCTTCTTTCCAAATTTGAAGACAAACAGGCAAAACAATACATTGGCAATGTATTCAAACACCATACTCCAAAGTGGAATATTCAGCAATATCATCTCGCCGTTGGCACGTACGTTGAATGCTGGCGTAATAGGGATCATAAAAAACGACAACAGCATGTTCTCTATGACATACCACACACTGGCACCAGCAATGCCAGCATAATAGTTGCATTCCTGGAAGTAGAATAGTGCAGCACCAAACAGAAGGCTAATCAGTATCATTGGTTGAAGCCTAATGAGACGAGCCTTGAGAAACATCCATCTTGACATAGTACCGCTTGTCATCCTCTTTTCGTATGCATATCCAATGACAAAACCAGATAGCACAAAGAAGAAATCAACACACAGGTAACCATGATTCAGGTGCTTGTAAACAGGGTCGTAGGAGAATGCCTCGCTTAGATGAAAAATCACCACCATCAAGGCTGCTACTCCACGAAGCCCGTCCAAGATTTCATATCTATGTGACTGAGGCATCATTCCACCTCCCATTACAGATTACTTTTGTGGAAGTAGTACGCGGGCACAGGGACGTATCAGTTCCTTCTTGAATCTCAGAGGTTTGCTCTCAAGCATGGTGTTGGCATCAGAGTGCAGTGCCAATGTATATTCCGATGTTTCTGTACGCCATGCTGATTCCTCCTCGCTGAACCATGCCAGATCAGCCTGGTTAGCTTTGAGGGTCAGTTGTTGTGATTCTCCTGGTTGCAGGAGGTTTGTCTTGGCGAAACAAAGGAGTTGACTCTTCGGTTCATCTGCTATGGAAGGATTACTCCAGTAAATCTGTGCTACTTCCTTGCCGGAACATGCACCTGTATTAGTAACAGTCACCTGAATCTTGATATCTTTTCCAGAGAGGCTTACGTTGAAATCCTGGAATGAGAATGTAGTATAACTGAGTCCAAATCCAAAGGGATAGCTCACGGGAGTACCTGTTGTGCTGAAGTGGCGATAACCTACAGCCAGTTCTTCCTCATAGTCTTGGTAATCCACATCTTTTATCTCATAGATAGGATGATCGGAATAGTGGTAGAATGAATTGTTCTTTCCATCAAAACCTAAATTCAGGTTGGCAAAGTTACGTGCACTTGGATGATCTTCGTATGCGCATGCAAAGGTCATAGGAAGTTTGCCAGAAGGACAAACCTTTCCGCACAACACGTCGGCAACACTTCTTCCGGCTTCCTGTCCAGGTTGCCATGCCACGAGGATCGCATCAGCCATATCTTCCCATTCGGCAGTCCTCACAGGTCCGCATACATTCAGCACGACAGCGACCTTTTTCCCTTGAGCATGGAAATTATTGCACACATCGGCTATGAGAGTGCGCTCGTCCTCACTTAGGTTATAGTCCCCTTCCAAAGCACGGTCATTTCCTTCTCCCGAGCGGCGACCGATAGTGATGATGGCAGCCTCACATTCACTGACCACTTGGGGAACCAGTTCAGTAGTAGTGGTAGCAGGCATTTCATCCTTCAATTGAGTGCCAAACCACCATCCGCGTTCCTTGTTGATTTCTGCCAAGCGCTCGTTTTCGGCAGCTATATGTGAAGCGTATGCCTCAGTCACCTGTGTATTGAGCGTGAATCCATCTTCTGTGAGACCTTTGTCCAGATTGATTACGTATGCCTTGTTCACATCACCTGCACCCGTTCCACCAGCTATCATCTCGTAGGAAGTGACGCCAAATAGAGCGATGTTGGCACCTTCTTGCAAGGGTAGAGCCTCATTGTTCTTCAGCAGAACACAGCCCTCGGATCCTGCCTGTCGTGCCACTTGAGCATGTGCCTCCAAATCAGGATGGTTGGAGTAGGCGTATGCTCTTGCTTTTGGCGTCTTGTCGATGAGGGAAAGCATACGCTCCAAATCACGTTCCACTTCTTCCCAAGTCAGTTTTCCTTCCTCGATGGCCTTCATAATCACATCGTAGCTCGAGCCGGAACCAGGCATAATATTGTCGTTGCCTGCACCTATTTGAGCTGCGGCATCTGTTCCTGCACCCCAGTCGGTCATCACTAATCCCTCGTATCCCCAGTCACCTCTCAGGATGTCCTCCGTGAGTTCACGGCTTTGGCTGGCATGTTGTCCGTTCACGTAATTGTAGGAGGTCATGATGGTCCATGGTTTACCTTCCTTTACTGCAATTTCGAAGTTGCGTAGGTAAAGTTCCCTCAGCGCTCTTGCACTCACGCGGCTATCACTACTGCAACGGTTCACTTCCTGATTGTTGGCAGCAAAGTGTTTGATAGAACACCCCACCCCATTGCTCTGGATGCCTCGCACCATAGCAGCAGCCGTTCTTCCAGAGAGGACCGGATCCTCGGAATAATATTCAAAGTTACGACCGCACAGCGGGTTACGCATGAGGTTCATGCCAGGAGCCAACAGCACATCCACTCCATATTCCAGGACCTCGTTACCCATGGCACTTCCCACCTCTTCTTGCAGCTGAGCGTCCCAAGTGGCGGCAAGTGATTCGCCAATGGGGAAACCTGTGCAGAAGAAGGTGGAATCCGTTCCTTCGCGGCGTGGCGCAATACGCAATCCTGCAGGGCCATCAGCATAGATGATAGAGGGAATGTTGAATTCCTCGATGGGATAACTGGCAGCTGCACTTCCAGGTACAGCATTCATGGCAGCAGCCATCATCTGCTGACTCTTGTCTTCTCCGTCCGAACCTTGTCCGCTACCGATTAAGAGCCTAACTTTCTGTTCAGGTGTCAGTTGTTGAATGAGTTCTTTGTGATCTTTCGTTTGGCAACTGGCAAGTGCAACCATAGCCAAGAGGATTGGGAATGTCTTTTTCATACTTGTGTCTAATTCGATTTATGATGCAAAAGTACGGCAAAAATTTGGATTACCCGACCCTTTACTAAAAAAACTGGCTTGAAAGCTTTGGATGTACTATATGTATGTCAAGATATACGAAAATAGCAAGGGCTCGATAGTCCTTCGGTAACCCTTCGGTAGCCTTTCGATAGCCCTTGCTGTTGTATTTTGCCTATTTTGTAAAGAAAAATGCAATCAACGCACCTCTATGCTATCCGCCATCTGCCAGTCGTGAGCCTTGGCTGCATCTGTCAACTTATTCTCGGTCGTATAGTCGATGGTGTTTTCGTAAGGTTTGCCGACGCCCAGATTCTCGTTCCATATCTTGGAGTTCTCCACAGCGCGGATGGCAGCAGAATACTTCTTAGCCTTCAGATACTTACGAGCAAGCATAAGGTTCGCCTTGCGATAGATGGCATGGCCGGAGTATGCTCCTTCCTTGGGCATCACGCGGAACTTGCCAAGTACCTGGATACATTTCTCATATTCGCCCAATGAACATAGAGAACTGGCATAATTGAGACCTATCTCGAACTTGTCCGGATATTGCTTGAAATACCTGGAAGCTGTCTCGACTGCCTCTGTCCAGTTTTCCTTCTCCATATAGTAGGAGACGATGGCGTTTCCTACACGCCAGGAGGGATCCATCTGTTCGGAGATGCGCAAGTCAGCCAAGCGAGCTTCACCTTCCTTCAGGTTGGAACGGGCAATGAACAATGGCGCAAAATCCGAATCGCCACATTTCTCAAGCAGGTCGAGTGCTTTCTGCTTGTCAAAACGCTTCCAGCAGAGCAATGCGTAGTAGTAACGTGTTTGCCATGTATCAGATTGTGTTGCTGCCCACTCCAACACGGGTAGCATCTCCATGCGGAAGGGGAATACGCTCTGGACAGAGGATGAACTTGCTTTCTTCAATGACTCACGCGAAGCTGTGGGGTTGGTGTCACGCAAGAGATAGGCCCGTAGATAACCTGCCATGGGGAACTCCGTCATCTCGCACAATTCAAGCGCTTCCTGAACACATCCGCTCTGCAAGTACCACCATGCCATCTCGAGTAATTCCTGTTCGGGCATCTCACAGCGGATAGCAGACAGAAACGTGTCTTTGTCCATAGCTTGGAGTTTCATCAGTTCATAGCGAACAATATGGTTTAGTGGTGTGCGATCGAGTATTTCCTCGGCCATCTGTCTGCCTGATTTGTCGCCTTTCAGACGCATACATAGCAGTTTCAACTCTCTGGCATCTACATTGTTGGGGTTTGCCTCCAATGATTTACCAATATAAGTGTCGGCCATGCGTAGATTATGCTCGCAGAGTGAGACCTTGGCCAACATAGCATAGGACGCACTTCTCCACGTAGCGTTGTAGCAAGCCAGCGAGAAGCCGTCCTTAGCATCTGTCAGATGCCCCAATTGGAATTGTGCAACGCCCCACAGATAGTTAGCTTCTCCGTCGTAGGTATTGATGCTCAGGGCAGTACGCAGATAGTTGGTAGCTTCCTCTGGATATCCGAGATATAGTTTGAGGGATGCCATTTTTGACAAGGCAGGCAGGAAATAGGCATCCTTTTCGAGACAAGCCTTGAGTTCCTTCTCTGCCGATTCGAGGTGGCGTATGTTGAGGAACTGTTCTCCTCGCTGGAAATGACCGTAGGCACTCCCATTGTCTATGTCCTTGGGTATCTCCAGCGGTCGGTCGGTTTTTCTGGCTTCTGGATTCTCTTCATATACGAGTTCGTCATCCCCTATCACCACCTTGAGATACTGGCCCTGAGGCGCATCAAACTGCTCTGTACATACCTTGAGCGGTTCTACCTGCATCTGGGCAGAATGGATGAGATTGTCGCCCGCATAAATCTTCAGGCTTTTCATTCCAGCCTCGGTAGGCGAGAAAGAGAGGATTCTCTTTCCATCTTCCGTTTTTCCCAAACTGATAGCACCTACGGGGGTTGCCTCGCAGTATGCACCTATCTTCTCTACAGGATACCAGTACTCCGTCCATGTGTCAGTTCCCATAGGCAGGAAGGACGGATGCTTGAAGGGCGTATCCATACTGTTAGCTCCCGGCTGATTGAACATTCTGCCTGCCTGTAATTCTACGTACTGAGGATTGTCATCAGTCAGCAAGTCTTTCCATATCTCGCCCTGTCGTGCCTGACTCCAGCAGAAGAACTTACGGCCAAGCTTCTCGTCATGACGACTACAATGTGCAAAACCATAATCATCATCATGCCAGTAAGCTCCATAGTAGTTGGCATATTCTCCTAATACATGATAGCTCTTATCAGCACCAAATGCATTCTGGGAGAAGAAACTCAAGTCGTGGCCCTCGTCATCCATAGGGAAGGTATGAGCATCTCCTCCATGACCGATATAGGCATTGCCAGGATAGCACAATTGGAGGTCGCCATCCGCCTTGAAGGCGGCATTCATCCATTGGTAGTAAGGTTGTTCCAGGGGAGTGGTATTTGCCCATGTCACCTGTGTGGTAAAATAGGCCTTGTCCTTAGGCACATTCACTTCTACCGTCCATTGAGTACGTGTAAGCAACTCGTAGGAGGATACATAGCAACTCACGCTACCATCTTCCTTCTCGCGTGTGCAATAATCCACAGGAGTAGCAGTAGTAGGCACATGACCAATCAATCCAAAATTGAATTCAATACCACCCGAGGTCCATGCTCCTCGCATGGCGATGTCGCGGAACTTCACTACATGATTGTAATAGACAAACTCCTTGCCCGTTGTCTTGTCTATGGCTCCCCATATCTTACCTCCCACCTCGGGGAAGAGTGTCACCTGGATGTAGTCGTTTTCTAATATTACCGACTTCCACTCCTTCTCCTGGCTCTTGCTGTCAAACTGGTCGAAGCGCCAATAGGGATAGAATGAAGCAGAGGGATTGGCCACAGGATTTGGGTCGGCAAAACCGTAAGTGGACATCTTGGTTGTCCCCTCTGTCAAAGTCGCTTTCTGCGAAAAAACGGGGAATATACTCCCCGCCATTATTAGAATAGAGATGATACGTTTCATTTCTTCAAGAAGACTTCAATTACAGGAATTTCTACATCGGGCTTCAGGACAGGCACCTCAAATCCCTCATTGTTGAATTTGATTTCTGAAGCATCGTGCAGGAACTGTGCATAATCCACCTTGTCCATAAAGGAGGCCTTCACTTTCCATAGCGGATAATCCAACAGATGGATATACAATACATTGGTCTTTGGATTGTAGGTAAGAACCGAATTGTCAGGAGCCTCGAAACCCTCAGGAGCCTCGGTACATTCGTAGATAGAACGTCCGTTGGCATGCATCCACTTACCCATAGCCTTGAGACGTTCTGTGGCACGTCCGTCAAATTCTCCACGAGCTGTAGGACCTACGTTCAGCAGTAGGTTACCTCCCTTGCTTACAGTTTCAATGAGCAACTCAATGAGTTGTGCGGGGCTCTTCCAGGATGTCTCGTCACGGTGATAACCCCATGAACCAGAGAATGTCTGACAGGTCTCCCAATGTACCTTCTTGCCATGCCATTCGACACATTTATCAACTTTCACCTGCTCAGGCGTCTGAATATCCCATCCGCCCCATACATCATTCAAGTCGAGACGGTTATCTACAATGATATCAGGTTGGAGGGAACGTACAAGTTTCAGCAATCCCTCGGAATCCCAATCCTCATGTCCCTTGCCAGGATAAGAGAAGTCAAACCAAATGATATCAATCTTTCCATAATTAGTCAACAGTTCCGTCACCTGATCCTTCATGTACTGGCGATAACGTGCCATATCACGTCCTTGGTTCATCTCTTCAACGGTCTTTCCGGCGGGTGTACAAGGATGATTTCCGTCATAGATATAATCGGGGTGATGCCAGTCGATCAGCGAATAATAAAAGCCGATATGCAGGCCCTCTTCGCGAAACGCATCCACATATTCCTTCAGCAGGTCGCGCTTTGCAGGTGTATTGGGCGCTTTGTAATCGGTGTACTTACTATCCCACAGACAGAAGCCCTCGTGATGCTTCGAAGTGAGTACCACATACTTCATACCTGCCTCCTTGGCTTGGCGCGCCCATTCGTGTGGATCAAACAGATCTGGGTTGAAGTGCTCGAAGTATTTTTGATATTTTTCATCGGGGATATTCTCGAAATGTTTTACCCACTCATGACGTGCAGGCATGGCATACAAACCCCAGTGGATGAACATACCGAAACGGGCATCTGTCCACCATTGCATGCGTTCGGCCTTCTCAGCATCCGTTTCCTTGGAGGGAAGGGAAAACTCTACAGCAGGTTGTGGCTGCTTGTCTTTCTTCTCTTTCTTCACTGCAGCGGTGGCAGTAGTAGCCAACATGCTACCAACGAGGGCAATAACAGCCCATGTCATACATCTTTTTTTCATTCTTTTTGATTTTTTGATATGTAACGAAATTATTCTCTCATATTGAGAAGGGGGAATCAAAAACATTTGAGCGTGAAAGGTCTTTCTGTGACAGAATGGCATCTTCGCGAGGAATACGCCAATCAATGCCAAGCGAGGAATCAAAGAGTTGCAACCCTCCTTCTGCTTCCGGGTGATAGAACTCATCACATTTGTACTGGAATACGGCTGTTTCACTCAATACGGCAAAACCATGGGCAAATCCTTTGTCTATAAAAAACTGTCGGTGATTGCCTTCTGACAATTCCACAGCGACATGTTGCAGATAGGTAGGTGACCCTTTTCTTACATCCACAGCTACATCCAACACGCGTCCTTGCACACAACGGACAAGCTTTCTCTGAGCAAAAGGCGGGCTCTGGAAATGAAGTCCTCTGATCACTCCATACGTGGACATACTCTCATTATCCTGTACGAAACGGACTGGAAATATTTTCTCGTCAAACTCGCGCTGGGAGAAACTCTCGAAAAAGTAGCCTCTGTCATCGCGAAAGACATGTGGCTCTATGATATAGAGACCCTGTATATGCGTTTCTATTACGTTCATACATCAATCAATAATTGCGTGGTCACAATTCCTCACATCCTCAATTACCTTGAGCAAATATTGTCCGTACTGGTTCTTGATCATAGGAGCAGCCAACTGACGCATCTTCTCCTCTGTAATCCAGCCACGACGATAGGCTATATCTTCGAGACAAGCGACCTTGAGACCTTGACGTTTCTCTATCACCTCGATATAGGTAGAGGCTTCACTCAGAGAATCGTGTGTGCCCGTATCCAGCCAAGCAAATCCTCTGTCCAAAGTGGCGACACTCAGTTTGTTCTCAGATAGGAAATATTGATTTACCGTCGTTATCTCCAGTTCGCCACGTTCGCTGGGTTTTATTTGTGATGCAACCTGAACCACCTCATTGGGATAGAAATACAGGCCGACAACGGCATAATTGCTTTTCGGACGAAGGGGTTTTTCTTCAATGCTGAGGCACTTTCCCTGCCTGTCAAATTCGGCAACGCCATAGCGCTCGGGATCATTCACCCAGTAACCAAAGACAGTAGCCATCTGAGATTCCTCTGCATCACGGACGGCTTTCTGAAGCAAAGTGGAAAAACCATTTCCATGGAAGATATTATCACCAAGCACCAGACAGACGCTATCCTTTCCTATAAACTCACGCCCGATGATGAAGGCTTGTGCCAATCCATCAGGGCTGGGTTGTTCCGCATAGCTGAACTGTACGCCAAAGTCACTTCCATCTCCCAGCAGACGTTGGAACCCTGGCAAATCATACGGAGTGGAAATCACCAATATCTCCCTGATTCCAGCACGCATCAGCACACTGATGGGATAATAAATCATCGGTTTGTCAAACACGGGGAGCATCTGCTTGCTCACACCTTTGGTAATTGGATACAAACGCGTACCGCTACCGCCTGCCAATACAATTCCTTTCATCTGTTCCGACTATTTGATTATACCAGGATAGGACCGTTGCACTTCTTCATAACTTGCAAGATTACCTATGTCATATCGTTGCCCTGGCATAGGCATGGCATGCACCGGCACCTGAGTGCTCAGCCAAGCGATAAAACTACCAGGTGCATCCACTCCACAACCTGACATGATACCTTTCTCAACCATTGCGGCATCCTCGCACGTGTAGTAGTAGAATGGAGGACAAATCCAATTTGATTTTGGCTGAGCCGGCTTCTCCTCCATTGACAAGATACGATCCTGGTCATCCACTTCCACTACGCCACATTTCGGCAGACGCTTTTCGTCTTTCTCGTAGAAACGCATGATGCAGGACGTCTGCTTGGCACGAGAATAGGCAATAAAATGTTGCAGGGTAAAATCAAGTACATTATCTCCTGCTATCACCAAGAATCCATCCTGCCAATCCTTCTCGGGTATTTGCGAGAGCGCCAACTGAATGTCACGTACCGCTCCAAGACGAGTCTCATTGCTACTGGTACCATCATCCAGTATGGTGATGCGCTGGGGATGTCCTTCTGCCCACTGCTGGAAATGATGTGCAAACTTGTGGTTGCTGATGACAATATATTCATCCACACAACCAGAACCATCAATGTCCTGGATGAGCCAGTCGAGAATGGTTTTATCTCCTACTTTAAGTAATGGCTTGGGGAAATTCTCTGTCAAAGGATAAAGACGTGTGGCATATCCTGCCGCTAATATCAAACATTTCATAATTCAATCAAATTATACTATAGACGCTGCAAATTTATTCATTTTTTCTGTTTTTCTCCCCTTTCAAGCCTCCTTTTTTAAAAGAACAGGGAAAAAGTTAGGGGCACACCACAAATGATGCACCCCTAATGTCTCGATTTAGTTGTAATCCTATTGAATTATTCAGCAGAAACTGCCTCTAAGAATTCCTTGCAAGGTTTGAAGTGAGGAATATCATGTGCGGCAATAACCATCGTAGTGTTCTTGGAAATATTACGAGCGGTCTTCTGAGCACGATGCTTCAAATCAAACGTACCAAAGCCACGCAAATAAACATTCTCCTTAGATACCATAGTCTCCTTGATTGTATCCATAGCAGCTTCTACGCATGCCAATACACTGGGCTGGTCAATACCCGTTTTCTTGCTGATTGCACGAACCAATTCTACTTTTGTCATTGTATTTATTCTTTAAATTGTTCATTAATTTCGTGCAAAAGTACACAATGTTTTTGATACTCACAAATTTGCGTCATAAAAAAATCAAAAATATCACTTTATCGCATTTTATACATTTTATAATAAATGCGTCAAAATCCGTTTCAGACAAATAATCGTAATTTTGCGTAAGAAATCTTTTTTCGAATGACGAATGACGACACTATCCAATTATCTGCCACGCTCGGAGAACGACTCAAAACAAGAGGACTAACCCTAGCTACAGCCGAAAGTTGTACGGGCGGTGGGATAGGTGCTGCTATTGCCTCCGTAGATGGGGCTTCAACCTATTTCTTAGGTGGAGTTATTTCGTATGCCACTCGTCTGAAGACTGCACTGTTGCATGTGGACGAAGATACGATCGACGTGCATGGGGTTGTAAGCGAGGAAACTGCGATGGCAATGAACCGTGGATGCTTGCAACTAACGGGTGCAGACATAGCCATTTCCGTCACGGGTTATGCGGGTGCTTCTGGAGGAGATGAGCATTCGCCCAATGGCTGTATTTGGATATGCGTGGGTACAAAAGCGCGAGAACCTCTCACTCGCAGATTAGATGTGAAGGGTTCACGAATAGACAATATACATACGATTATTGGTGCGGCATTACTAATGGCTATCAATTATATCAATCAATCAGAACTATTTTTATGAAACCATTTGGTATAGGAATCATAGGAGCAGGACACATTGCCGGGAAAATGGCACGCACGCTCCGTAAAGTAGAAGGAATCCGGCTTGTGGCTATCGGTTCACGATCCTTGGAAAAGGCACAAGCGTTTGCACAAGAGAATGGGGTTGAACGGGCCTATGGAAGTTATCAAGAAGTCTTCGAGGATAATGAAGTCGAACTGGTATATGTGGCGACCCCCAATTCCCACCATTATGAGCAGGCCAAACAAGCTCTACTTAGCGGTAAACCTGTTCTGATGGAGAAGGCTTTCACGATGAATGGAGATGAAGCAGAAGAACTCATCCGTCTTGCTCAGGAGAAGCACCTCTTCCTCGGTGAAGCCATACTGACACGGTACCTTCCCCTCTCCCACAAAATAAAGGAACTGCTTCAGGAAGGAGCCATTGGCCAACCTATGATGATCAACGCAGCACTTAGTTACAATGTCATTCACAAGGAACGGGTGCTGAAACCTGAACTGGGAGGAGGAGCCATGCTCGACTTGGGTGTCTATCTTCTGCATTTCGCCCAAATGTGTTTCGGTACAGAAATCACAAACACACAAGCCACGGTGCAATGGGGAGCCAGTGGAGTGGATTTGCAGGAATCTATTACCCTGACTTATGCAGATGGGCGCATGGCAAATCTCCTTTGTGGCGTGTTGTGCAGGATGGACAGGCAAGCTGTCATAGGCGGAACAGAAGGGCATCTGCGGATAGATAATGTGAATAACCCCACCCTGATAGAGGTGTATCGCAACTTCGATCTCATTGCCACCTACCATCGTCCCGAGGATTGTGTCACAGGTTACGAATATGAGGTGATAGAAGCAATGAGGTGTATCCGCTCTAATCAAATCGAATCCCCCTTGATGCCCCATTCTGAAATCCTGTCCATCATGCGACAGGCAGATTCCATTTTATCAGCTAAAACATAAAAACTATACAGTATGAGAATTCACAGAATCCTTGCCATGGGGATGTTCTTCATCACCCTGATGGCCAATGCAGAAAATGTTATCCGAGTAAGTACCAATCAAACGGATTTAGTACTGAAGGTAGCCGACGACGGACGTCTTTATCAGAGTTATTTAGGTGAACACCTGAAGTATGAAGCAGATCTGAAACACCTGCCCCAGGGAACGGAGGCTTTCCTGACACATGGCATGGAGGACTATTTCGAACCAGCTCTCGATATCCGACATGCCGATCACAATGCAAGTACTTTGCTTAAATATGTGAAACACGAAGTAAGCAAGACAGAGGATGGGGCGACTCAGACGACTATTCTCTTGGAGGACCCTGTGTATAAGACTCAGGTGCAATTGTATTATGTGGCATACGCCGAGGAAAATATCATCAAGACTTGGTCGGAAATAGCCAATATGGAGAAGAAAGCGGTGAATATGGCCAAATATGCGAGCAGTATGCTTCATCTGACAGGAGGGAAATACTATCTGAGTGAGTTTTCCGGTGATTGGGCAGACGAAGCACATATCACCACTACCCCACTTGCTTTCGGAAAGAAAGTGATGGATACCAAGTTGGGAAGCCGTGCCAATCTCTTCACCCCACCTATGTTCATCCTTTCTGTGGGTGAACCTGCTACCGAAGAAAGTGGTCAGGTCCTTTTTGGACAGTTGGGATGGACTGGCAATTTCAGATTCACATTCGAGGTAGATCAGAAAGATGGTCTTCGCGTTATCTCTGGCATCAATCCCTATTTCTCGGAATATGAACTGAAATCAAAAGAGACCTTCCGCACGCCAGAATTCTTCTTCACACTGAGTCAGAATGGACTTGGTCAAGCCAGTAGAGACTTCCACGATTGGGCACGCAAATATCAGTTGAAGGATGGCCAAGAAGACCGTCTTACTTTGCTCAACAACTGGGAATCTACCTTTTTCGACTTCAACGAGGAGAAACTACTCGGATTGATGGGAGAGGCTGTGAAATTGGGCGTCGATATGTTCCTGCTTGACGATGGATGGTTCGGAAATAAATATCCTCGCAAGGATGATCATCAGGGATTGGGAGATTGGGAAGAAACAGCCGACAAACTTCCCGGCAAAGTGACCGCTCTCGTAGAAGGAGCACAGAAACAGGGCATAAAGTTCGGAATCTGGATTGAGCCAGAGATGGTAAATCCAAAAAGCGAACTCTACGAGAAACACAAGGATTGGGTCATTACGTTACCCAATCGCGAGGAATACTACTTCCGCAATCAGTTGGTGCTTGACTTGAGCAACCCTGAAGTGCAGGATTATGTCTATGGCATCGTGGACAACCTGATGACAAAATACCCTGGTATTGCTTTCTTCAAGTGGGACTGCAATTCACCCATCACCAACATCTATTCTCCCTACCTGAAGGAGAAGCAACAGCATCTGTATGTCGAACATGTGAGAGGATTGTACAATGTACTCGAACGTATAAAAGCGAAATATCCCAAACTGCCCATGATGCTTTGCTCGGGTGGAAGTGGTCGTATTGATTACAAGGCACTAAGCTATTTCACAGAATTTTGGGCCAGTGACAACACAGATCCCCTGGAACGACTATTTATCCAGCACGCATACTCCTATTTCTACCCTGCCAAAAGTATCTGCTGCCATGTCACCTCCTGGAACAGAAATGCCAACATCAAGTTCCGTGTCGAAGTGGCCATGATGGGAAAACTTGGTTTCGACATCAAGCGTGCTGACATGACCGAGGACGAGGCACAGTATTGCCACGATGCAGTAGTTAACTACAAGCGTCTGCGTCCCTGTATCATGGAGGGAGATATGTATCACCTGTATTCTCCATACGAGGGCCCTCATGTGGTCAATCAGTTTGTAGATAAGGAGAAAAAGCAGAGCGTGATGTTCACCTTCAATACGAATCCCCGCTATGGAGAACGCAACGCACCTGTGAAGTTACGCGGTCTGGATGCCGACAGAATGTACCGTGTACGTGAGATAAACTTATGGCCGGGGGCATCCAGTTGGTTAGGTTGTAACGATAAGACGTACAGCGGCCAATATTTGATGAGCGTAGGTTTGGATGTACTCACTACCCACAAGTTGCTGAGTCACGTATTGGAGATAACCGCCGAATAAACAAGAATCCCCGTCATTCACTTTTACGGATGACGGGGATTCTTTTTCGTTTACGTATGCAATATTCCTATTTGCAGGTGACAGCTGTATGCTCCATCGCAAGGCCACGCTTGTAGTTTTCCAGATACGCATTGAAGCCAGCCACTTCCTCGGGTGTTGCCTCAATCTGTGTGCCAGTTTGTCCTGCAAATACCTCTGATTCGAGATAGTCAGGGAGCGTAAGATGCTTCTCGTTGTTGGCAAGGTAATCAGCAAGCAGAGCGATACCCCATGCACCACCTTCACCTGCTGTTTCCATTACTGAAATAGGTGAATCGAGGGCTGCAGCAAGGAAACGCTGCCCTACCCCAGCCGTCTTGAAATAACCGCCGTGACCTGTGATACGTTCCACTTGTACGTGTTCTTCCTTGGTCAGGATGTCATTGCCCATCTTCAGCACGCCGATGGCTGCATAGAGATGAGAACGCATGAAGTTGGCCAAGTTGAAACGGTCACCTGCCGAACGTACAAAGAGAGGACGGCCATCAGTCAGTCCAGCTACGGGTTCGCCCGAGATATAGTTGTAAGACAACAGGCCTCCACAATCTGCATCTCCTTGCAGAGCTACGTTGAACAATCGTCCGTACAATTCGTTGGTATCTACTGGTACACCCAGCAATTCCTGATATTGGCGAAAGAGTCCTACCCACGCATTGAGGTCGGAAGTGCAATTATTGCAATGCACCATGGCCACGGGAGAGCCATCAGGAGTAGTAACCATGTCAATGGCTTCATAGGGGCGTGACAATTCCTTCTCCAATACAATCATAGAGAAAGAGGATGTACCTGCCGACACATTTCCTGTGCGCTGCTTCACAGCATTGGTTGCTACCATGCCTGTGCCTGCATCTCCTTCCGGAGGACAGAGGGGAATGCCAGCACGCAGTTTGCCTGAAGGATCGAGCAGACGGGCGCCTTCTGCTGTCAGCACGCCTGCCTCTTCTCCTGCAGACAAGGTGCGGGGAAGGATATCTCCCAACTGCCATGGCAAGTTCCGCGATGCAATGAGCTTATCGAAATCTGCTACCATTGTGGCATTGTAGGTACCTGTGGTGGAATCCACGGGAATCATACCGGAAGCGTCACCGATTCCCAGTACTTTTTCGCCTGTCAACTGCCAATGGATGTAGCCTGCCAACGTAGTTAGGAAATCAATGCTTGCCACATGCTCCTCTCGATCCAAGATGCACTGATACAGGTGGCTGATACTCCATCGCAGGGGTATGTTGAAGTGGAATAGTTCAGACAGTTGGCGTGCTGCCTCTCCTGTATTGGTGTTGCGCCAGGTACGGAAAGCTGCCAGCATAGAGCCTTGCTTGTCAAAGGGCATATAGCCATGCATCATGGCCGAGATACCTATGGCAGCCAATGATTCTATTTCGCATCCATATCGCTGACGTACATCGGCACATAGTTGCGAGTAGCAATCCTGCAACCCATGCCAGATAGCATCGAGGCTATAGGTCCACATTCCGTTTACCAGTTGATTCTCCCATTCGTGGTTTCCCTGCGCAATGGGATTGTGGTCGGCATCTATCAGTATTGCCTTGATTCGGGTACTGCCGAACTCTATTCCGAGAACGGCCTTACCTTGTATTATCAGTTCTTTCGTCTCCATAATCTGCGATTTACATCAATGCCTTGTTGAGGAGATAATATACCTCATTCATGCGCAGTTCTTTCTTGAAACCTTCGAGCGTGGTTTGTGCATCGATGTGCAGGTATTCGATACCCAGCATCTCAGCATAGTCATCCCAGTATTCTGGAGTGATATCGTAGCTCATGATGGAGTGGTGTGTACCACCTGCCATGATCCATGCTGCAGCCCCTGTCTGGAAATCGGGTTGCGGAATCCACAATGCGTTTGCAACGGGCAGTTTGGGCAATGGTTTGGGCTTGATGCATTCAACATCGCTCACGATCAGCCGGAAACGGTTACCCATATCCACGATAGTGGCTGTTACGCCACTTCCTGTCTTGGAATTGAATACCAGACGCGCTGTCTGACTTTTGCGGATGCCGATGCCTAAATGATGTACTTCCAAACGAATTGGCTCACCTTCTGCTGCGATGAGCGGGCAGATTTCCAGCATGTGACTTTGCAGGATGGCAGAACGCTTTCCATCGAAGTTGAGTGTGTAATCTTCCAGGAAGGAGCAACCTGTTGTCAGGCCCTGTGTCATGAACCATACCGTACGATAGAGCGCAGCTGATTTCCAGTCACCCTCTGCGCCGAAACCATACCCCTCAGCCATCAGTCGCTGTGAGGCGAGACCTGGTATCTGGTCAAAACCGAGGAAGTTGGGATCATTCACATCTGCACCACCCAGGTCATCAAAGTTGGTAGTGAAACCCTTGGCACCTGTATCTTTCAGAATGGCTCGGATAGCCAGTTCTGCCTTGGCAGAGTTCCATATCTTCTCTTCTCCGATTTCCTCACCTGCTTCACAGGGAACAAGTGTATAGAGTCTTTTGTATTCTGCCACCAATGCTTTTACATCCTCGTCCTGTACCTTCTTGTAGTACTCCATCAGATTAGAGACGGGACAGTAATCTACATGATAGCCTAATACTTGTTCGGCAGCTACCTTGTCGCCATCTGTCACAGCCACATTGTTCATCTGGTCGCCGAAACGGAGAATCAGGCAGTCACGGGCATCAGCTACAGCAGCGGCTACGCGAGCCCATACTGCGATATGCTCCTGTACCTCGGGATCCTGCCAATAGCCGCATACCACTTTGCGAGGCTTACGCATACGAGCTGTGATATGACCGAACTCTCTGTCTCCATGAGCGCTCTGATTGAGGTTCATGAAGTCCATGTTCATTGTGTCCCAGGGTATCTCCTTATTGTATTGTGTATGGAAATGAAGCAGGGGCTTCTGTAGTGCCTGCAATCCATGAATCCACATCTTGGCAGGCGAGAAAGTGTGCATCCAGGTAATCACACCCACACACTTATCCTCATTGTTGGCAGCCTTCATCAGGGCAGCCACTTCCTTGTCACTGTTGGCAGTACCTTTATATACCACCTTCACTGGGATATTGCCTGACTGATTCAGCCCGGCTACCATTTCTTTGGAGTGAGCATCAACCTGAACGACTGCATCACCTCCATATAGCAACTGTGCACCAGTTACCCACCAAAGTTCCAAATTGTCGTACATAATTCTATTGTTTTATTTTTTTGTAAATAATCCTATTTTTGTCCATAATAAGCATTTGGCCCGTGCTTGCGCGAGTAATGCTTCTCTATCAGATGGGGATTCATCTCCAGTTGTGGATTCAGGCTCAGCGACACGAAAGCCATCTTGGCGCATTGTTCCATCACCACCGCATTATGCACTGCGTCGGCTGGCGATGTACCCCATGAAAAAGGTCCATGTCCGCGCACTAAGGCTCCAGGTGTGCAGTTGGGGTCTATCAGACGTGTCTTCAGGAACTCCTCCACGATGACATTTCCCGTTTCCAACTCGTACTTACCCTGCACCTCCTCCTGTGTCATGGCACGTGTGCAAGGGATGTCGTGGTGAAAATAGTCGGCATGGGTTGTGCCGATGTTGGAAATGTCGCGTCCTGCCTGAGCAAAGGATGTAGCCCATGTCGAATGGGTATGTACCACGCCCCCTATGTGAGGAAAGGCGCGATACAATGCTAAGTGAGTAGGTGTGTCGCTCGACGGATGGAGATTGCCCTCCACCGTCTCTCCTGTCTGGAGATCAACCACCACCATATCGTCTGCCTTCATTCCGTCGTAGGATACACCACTGGGCTTGATCACTACCAACCCCCTCTCACGGTCTATGCCACTCACATTGCCCCATGTGAAGATGACCAGTCCTTGGCGTACGAGATCCAGGTTGGCTTGGCAAACGGCCTTTTTCAGTGCTTCCAACATACGTTACCAGAAATAGATGTAGAAGGTTACGATGATGCTCAGGATGATGACGGTATGGATAACATCCCACTTGTTCCACGATTCACGTGTAGCCTTCCGCTGTTCGGGAGTAGCGGTACCAAATACGAGTCCTTCTATCTTCTTTTGGTCAGGCTCCTGAGTACAGAGGCTGACTACGACAACCACGAGCAGACATACGCAGAGCATACAGCCAGAGAAGAAGAGCCAGTTGAAATCATAGAACACAGCCTTGAACCATGTGTCGGCTGCATCTGTCACGTTACTGTAATATACCTTGGCACCAAGGCGTGTCAGACCTAAGATCAAACCTGAGAGGAGTCCCCACATACCACCTTTGGCAGAGGTGCGCTTCCAGCAGATACCAAGGAGGAATGCCGAGGCGATACCGGGAGACAGTACAGACTGCACATCCTGCAAATAAGCATATAGCACATTGCCCACCGAACGCATCACGGGAATCCACAAGATGCCGAGCAACACGATTACGACAGTGGCTATCTGGCCGATGGTGACAAGGCGACGTTCGCTTGTCTCAGGCCATACACGTTTGTGGAAGTCAATGGTGTAAAGCATGGCTGAGGAGTTAAACAGCGAGGCGAGGGAGGACATCAGAGCAGCCAGGATGCCGCATACTACGATACCCTTCAGACCTGCAGGCAGCAACTTGGCCACGAGTGTGGGGAAGGCTGCATCACTGTTCACTGCACCTCCATCCAGGATGGGGAGGAAGGAACCTGTCTTCTGATGGATAGCGAATGCAATCATACCGGGCAACAAGAACAGGAATACAGGGAGCAGTTTCAGATAGGCACCGAAGATAGCACCCCGGCGTGACTCACGTTCGTTACGTCCAGAGAGAACACGTTGTACGATAAACTGATCCGTACACCAGTACCAGAAGCCGATGATGGAAGAACCCACCAACGCACCCAACCAGGGGAACTGCGAGTCATCGTTGCTACGCATCAGGTGAATCATCGTACCCTGTGCACCTTCGTAAGCGGGTGTCACGTCACAAAGACGCATCATTTCGTCCCAGCCTCCCAGTTCGCGCAGACCGAGCACCAGGATGATGAGGGAACCAAGCAAAAGGATAGGAGTCTGCAGCACCGAGGTATAGAGGACACTCTTCATGCCGCCTACGATGGTGTAGAGCGCGGTCAGTAGAACGAGGCCGATGGCAGATACCCAGAAGAAATCCACATCAGTGCCAAACATGCGTATGGTACTGATGCCAAACACTTGCTGGAATACCAAGCCTCCTGCATAAACCGTTACGGCAACCTTGGTCATTACATACGATATCAGGGAGATACCTGTCAGAATCGAACGGCTCGCACTGTTGTAGCGACGTTCCAGGAACTCGGGCATCGTATAGACCATCGAACGGGAATAGAACGGCACGAATACCCATCCTAATATCAGGATCATCCATCCGTGCATCTCCCAGTGTGCCATGGCCATACCCGAGGAAGCACCCGAGCCAGCCAAACCAATCAAATGCTCTGAACCAATGTTGGAGGCAAAGATACTGGCACCGATAGCCAGCCATGTAGAGTCACGTCCTCCGAGGAAATAGTCACCCGAATTCTCATTCTTATTCTTGAGCACATATAGTACGATGCCAATCATCGCAACGGCAAAGACGGCTATTACGAGCCAGTCTTGCCAAGCAAAAATTTGTGAGTCCATAGTTTACTTTTTGTTAGTTTCAGGAATTTCGATAATAGAGGGAATCTTGGCGAAGATAGATTTCAGACGCTCGGTGTCGAACTTCTTGGTACGGTCGTAGTAGTAAATTCCATTCTTCTCCTGCTCTACGTCGGTAATCTGTGTGTAGCAGTAGCCTACTACGTTGGGACAAGCCTTCAGTGCATCCACTTCTTTCTCCAGGATGTTGTAGAACTCCTCCATGTCGTCGATGTTGCCACCATAGCCCCATGAAGAGGAACGCTCCGACTCCTTGATCCAAGGCAGGCCGCCGAACTCATCTACCATATAGGGCTGGCCTCCATAATCGGCTAAGAATTTACGGTCGCTTATATTGCGGTAGGGAGGAATCTGTCCCTTCTCAAAGCCGTGGTTCTTTATGAGGGCAGCGGGGTCACGGCTATAGTCGTGTACAGTCCAGATGTCCGTCTTGATATGGCAGTCGCCGCTGGCATCGTTCACGGGACGGGTAGGATCCACAGCGTGAGTCATGTTGTACAGGTCGGTGAGGAAACGCTCGTATTGTCCTTCGCGTGCCTCCCACGTTTCGTTGGTCGGTGTCCAGGTCACGATACAGGGGTGGTTGCGGTCGCGCAGCAGGATTTCGTTCCACTCAGAGAGGAAGTTGCGTGCGGCAATCTCATCGTTGGTGTCAAGGCCCCAGTTACCCTGTTCGCCCCAGCAGATATAGCCTAAATGATCGGCCCAGTAGTAGTAGCGCTCCTCGAATACCTTCTGATGCAGACGTGCGCCATTGAAACCAACTGCCTTGCTCATCTCGATGTCCTGCTTCAGCGCTTCGTCGCTCGGAGCAGTCCATATACCCTGGGGATAGAAACCCTGGTCGAGTACCAGACGTTGGTAGTAAGGTTGGTTGTTCAGGTAGAAATAACCGTCTGCTACATGAATCTTGCGCATACCAGCATAGGATTTCACTTCGTCCATCACCTTGCCTGTCTTATCCTTCACAGTATATACCACGTCATACAGGTTGGGTTCTTCGGGGCTCCACAATTTGGGGTTCTTGATAGGCAGTACCACGATGCTTCCGTTGGAGGCAGATACCGTCTTTTCTGCCACCTTCTTCTTGCCATCCGTCACGGTAGCGGTGAAGGTGTAGCCGGCTTTCTCCTCGTAGAACTCAGGACGAACCACCAGTTGCTGCTGATCTACGTCGGGTGTGGCAAATACGCGCTGGATAGCAGCAGGATCCACTGGCTCCATCCATACCGTCTGCCAGATACCTGTCACACGGGTGTAACAGCAACCATAGGAATTGAGCTGGGTGCTCTGCTTTCCACAGGGCTGTTTGCCACTACGTACATCATCTTCCACGTACAGTACCAGATTGGAGCTCTTGCCCGCTGTCACGTACTTCGTGATGTCCACCTCGAAGGACGAACCGCTACCATAGTGTGTGAATGTCTTCTTTCCATCCACATACACCTCGGTCTTGTAATCCACAGCACCGAAATGGAGCAGGATGCGCTTTCCTTCCCATGCAGCAGGGATGTCCAGGGTACGCTGATACCAGATGGCGTTGATGAATTCCGTGTATTTCACGCCCGACAATTCACTCTCGGGGCAGAAAGGTATGGTGATCTTACCATCGAAACCTTTCGACTCCACCCATCCCTTCTGAGCGCCGCAACGGCCGAAATCGAAGGAGTAGGACCATGTTCCATTCAGGTTCTTCCATTCGGAACGTTCAAACTGAGGCCGAGGGTATTCGGCACGTGGTGTCTCTGCTTGCATCGTCTGCAAGCCGCCCGTGAGGGCAAGGATGGCAATTGCCATCATCTTCTTGATGTTTGTCATACGATATATATAATAATGTGTATTTTTTAGAATGTGATTCGATACGTTCCTTGTTGCAGTTCCAGTTCCGTTTCTCCCTTCTCCTGCCCCTTTTGGGTGATGCCCTGCACCTTCTCCAAAGGTTTACCCCCTTCCTTCAGCACATCCGTAGCAGGCAGGTACAACGTAGCGGTACTGCCTACGGGCACAGTCACCAGCATCTCCCTTCGTCCGTCTTTCTGTGTGATTTGGGAAAGGACACGGCCGTAGGGTGTGCGTTGCGAGTAGCGCACCTGTTCCAGGTCCGTCAACTGTGGGCGCAGGATGATATGGCGATAACCCGGTTGTGCTTCGTCGGCATTCACGCCAGCCAAGGTGCGATAGAACCAGGTGAGTCCGCTTCCGAACATAGGATGGTTGTGGGAGTTTGCGCCCGACCATTCCTCCCATGTTGTCGTGGCACCCTGTTCAATCCACCATCCGTAGCTGGGGAAATCTTTTTTGTTCATCACGGTATAGGCCACATCGTGCATACCATTCTCCGACAGCGTTTCGAAGAAGTATTTCGTTCCTAAGAATCCAGTAGTGATATGTCCCTTTGCCTCCTCCATTATCTCGTGGCGGGTTGTCTTCAACACCTCCTGTCGATAAGCCTCTGGCACACCCATGCGCAGGGCGTAGATATTGCATCCTCCCTTACCATAGGTTTTTTCCTCTGCATTGTAGAAATAGCGGTGGAAATTGGCAGCTACTTTGTCAGCCATAGCTTGATAGGAATCAGCCTCCTCCTTTTGCTGGAGCACACGAGCAGCGCGGGCACAGAAGTCAGCACATTGCCACAGGTAGAAGGTATGTACCAGTTCATCGCGAGGGAGTCCATTGGGCGGACACCAGTCGCCCAGGTTGAGCCAATATGCCTCGTCTCCGTTGTAGTTGCGTTTTTTCTGGAACATAATGCCATCCAGGGTAATCCAGTTGAGCATATAGCGTACCTGCTCCTTCATGTTCAGGTACGAATCCTCCAGCATCCTCTGATCGCCATACTGTACGTAGAACCACCATGGCATCAGGGTCATCGCTGCGCCCCATGCTACGCCACCTCCGCATCCCGGAGCCCAGGGTGCGCCATTGGGTTCATAGCCCGTGTCTCGGTTCTGCGAGTCACGCATGTCGCGTATCCACTTCTGATAGAAGGGAGCCGCGTCGAAGTTCAGTATCACGGTCTCACATGCCGCTTCTCCATCCCCTGTGTAGGGCAGTCGTTCGCGGTGAGGGCAGTCGCTTGCCACGCATCCGTGCATATTGTCCAACTGTGAACGCTGCCATATCTCGTTGATGCGGTTGAAGAGCGGGTTGGAGGTGACAAACTCAGCCGTCACGGGTACATCCGTATTCACCGCCTCGGCCACCAAATCCTGCTCCGTCAGATTGTCGATGCCTGTGATGCGTACCTTGTCAAAGACAAACCAGGTAAAGGATGGACGGTAATCTACCTTCTCCTCGTCCTTGAAAGTATAGCGTAGTGACGAAGCGTAGGGATTCAGCCCCTCCTGCGTTCCGTGAATGAAATCCGCACAGAGCGTCTCTCCTTTGTGTCCTTTTAGCCCCGTGAAATGGATCCATCCCGATATTTCCTTGTCGAATGTCACCTCGAAGGTCTTGTCACCCGTCTTCTGGATAGAGGTAGGTCTCAGTGTCTCCGTGATTTTGTCGGCAGGGGATGTCATGGCTGTCATCTGGCCCGAGGGCCCCTCCACCACCTTCACGTTGTTCCATCCCTCCTCACTGCTGCCAGGTACGGCCCAGTCCTTCACCTCCAGGTTGGCATCGTACTGCTCGCCGCGGTAGATACCACTGTATAGGATAGGCGAAGTATGTTCCTTCCACGAACCGTCCGAGAGAACCATCTCCGTTGTCCCGTCCGTGTAAGTCAGCATCATCTGGCAACGCAGACAACTCTGCCCGTAGGTCGATGCATTCGCTTGATCTGGATGATACCATCCATTCCCCAGCATCACGCCCAGCATATTCTCCCCCTGTTTCAACTGTGCTGTCACATCGTAGGCCATATACAGGACACGGTAGTCGCGGAAGTTTCCATCCAAGGCAATGGCTTGCTTATCCAAGTCATAGCGTTTCCCGTAGTTCGACAGGTTAGGCACGAGATAATCCTCCCCTATCCTACTCCCGTTCACGTAAAGTTCAAAGAAGCCCAATCCACAGATGAAGACCTTTGCCTGCTGCACCTTCTTATGCGTTGTGAATCCCTTGCGTAGGAGAGGAGCCTCGAAGCCATCCTTCTGAGCACTGATCCATTGAGCCGTCCATTCCTCATTCTTCAGTCCCATGCCCCAGTGCGAGGCAGGGCTCCAAGCCGACACCTTGTCATCCTGATTCCAGGTACGCACCTGCCAATAGTAGTCCTTGGCACTCTGCAGTTCAGGACCGCCGTAGGCAATCAGGTTCGATTCCTCGGAACACGTCTTCCCCGTGTCCCACACATCATACTCGCCCTTGGCCAATTTTTCGCAACTCGAAGCCACCACAATCTGATAGGCCGTCTGCCGTTGTCCGCGCAGTTTCTCATTAGCCGCTTCATTGATCCAGGACAGGCGGGGAGTAGTCACATCCACCACCGAAGGGTTCAGGTTGTGTTCCACCCTCAAGTCGCGTACCTTCAGTTGAGCCTGCGTCATAGTAGCCGAGAGGCAAGCTAACAGAACTATATTGACAATCTTCTTCATTCTTTTCATTCTTAATTTAGGTTGCAAGCGCATTTTGTGAAAACCCCACCATTTACATCTTGTTTTTTGGAATTTTTCAGTCAAAAACGCACTAATTTCCTACAAATATAAGAATTATTGAGCGTTTCAATGGTTTTTTGTAAAATAAATACCCCCTATTCTCCCATTTTTTCATTTTTCCAGAGGTTTTCAAGCCCCATAATGGGTCATTGCCATTGTTATTGTAGGATGAGCCATGCACTATGCCCATCGAATATCAAATAACAATATGGAGGTGGAAGAGGCTTCTATCTCCGTTTCCTTTAGGACAACGGGGAGAGGCCTCAAAAAACTCCACGGTCAAAAAAAAAATTTTCCGAGGAGAAAATATTTTTTTCTCGAGGCAGAAATATTTTTTTTCCAAGGTAGAAATTCTTGGTTCCCGAGACGATTTTTGTGACAAGCGTTACAAGCGTTACAGAGGGTTATTGCAGTTCTGAAATCCACGAACATGGAATAAGGGGAGCGAATTATAAAATCTGAAAAATATTTTTGTGTGAATTTTGTTTGTATCATGAATTTCTAATAACTTTGCATTGTCGAACCCCGCAAAAGCCTGTTTCCAGAGGGTTGCAGAAAGTGGGTGGGAGACAAATAATGAATAGGCGTTTACAAGGACGCTTGGACTTGGCGTTTCGGAATTCTCGCAAAACTCCAAAATGTAGTCAAGAACCTTGCAGCGGTAGATGCCACAACAGTAAGACATCACATGTGCTTACTCCCATCGCGCTGATAGCCTATCTCGGCTATCGGCGCGATACTGGGGAAGGTAAGCATACGTATATTTCTTATTGGCGTGGGCTCGACGTTGCTCGTTTACTACATTGGGCAATGCGAGAAGCCTCGAAACGTGGACGAGCAACAGCGGACAGTTCCACGCTTTTTCTATATATGTAGGTCGTTAACAAAATAACTCCATTACACGATGAACCAGAATTATCTATCTGTAGGCACGTCGCTCTTTATTACCTTTGCATTTGGTTGCCTGTCTTTTCTGTCTTACGATGATGAGATGGACATTCTCTCGTACATCCCTTTTGTCGGATTGTTAGCGGGAGTGATTCTGACTATCCGTGCTGCCATTCTGGATCACAAACTATGCAAGAAGGAACGGATGCAGGACGACTTCGCGAGATCTATCAAATATGACAGCCGCATGGGGGATAGTGACCTGATGCTATACATCGACAATAGCCAACGGAGGGTGTTGATGTTCTCTTCGTCCCTGGGCAAGGGGGTAAAGGATAAAATTACGGACTTCGCATTCTCGGAGGCGGTAAGAGCCCGTTCCTTCTATGCCATCTATGACGCGGAGGATAATTGGCTCGCATGTGTGTCGTGCGACGGAGAAAAGTTCACAAAATATATATACAATATCAATGAGTTGCTGAAGAACCGGGGTATAGAACAGAGGAACCCAAACAAACCGTCTCTGATGGTATGTGGTGACTATGTTTTACTGTCGGATGATGAGAATGAATACCTGGCGGTGGCGGGAGCTTCGTCTATACATATACTCCCGTATGCAAAAATCAGAAGCGTGGTGTATGAAGAGAACTGGAGAGATGTGTTCAGCAAATCGGCAGGAGGTGAAGTGGTAGGCAGTATGCTGTCGGACGGAGAAGAAAACAGAATCGACAAGACGGGAGCCTTCAAAGTACAGCGCATGGCTATCAAGATTCTCACGCAGGATGCGGTGGCTCCCTCTATCATGCTGAATCTGATGGATGGAAAGAGTCCACGCAATACCAGTAACTACCTGCAGAACATCCAGTACGAGAAGTTGCTGACGGAGGCGAAAGCTTTCACGGAGAAACTTTCCTCGATCATAGACCGCGCAGGGGAGAAAGAACCGTTCTGATCTCTCCTATAATCTATTCTCTGTCTCCCGACTTCTATCCCCTGTCCCATCTCGAATGAGGCAGATGGTGGGTTTGTTCCGTTTTTTCGTACAAAAAACTTGTGCGGGTGGAATCTGTTTTCTATTTTTGTCTAACTTTTGTGGATTCGTGCAACAAATAACAATAATTAAATACTCCGAGGATATGAAAAAAACAGCTGTTTGCATCGCGATAACCCTGTGCATGGGGCTCTTTACCGGATGCCAAAACTACAACAAAGAAGCGCAATGGATAGCCATGGAGCCGACAGATACGCTGATTGTACCTGGAGCGCATGGCGGAGAGGGTATCAACCGCGAGGTGGGAAGGTACAAGATGCCGATGTTCCTACGCGACTTTGACGTGAAGAATGAGGTGGAAAGCGCTACGGCTCGCGTATGCGGCCTGGGCCACTTTGAATTCTATCTGAATGGCCAGAAGGTGGGGAACCATTTCCTGGATCCGGGATGGACGTGCTACGACAAGGAGGCACTGTACGTGGAGTTTGACGTGAAGGACTACCTGCAACAGGGCGACAACCAGATCTCGGTGATGTTGGGCAATGGATTCTACAACATCCCCAACGAACGGTACTACAAACTGGTATGTTCATACGGCGCACCCAAGCTATGGATGGAGATGGAGGTGATTTATAAGAATGGAAAACACGAAAGAATCGTGACGGACTGCGAGAAGTGGAAGGTATGCCAGAGCCCCATCACCTACAGCAGCATCTTCGGCGGTGAAACCTACGATGCCCGTCGATTGGATTCGCTGGAAATGACAAAACCTATCCCTTCTCCTATTGACATCCGCCTGATGCCTCAGAAAGGGACAGAACTGGTGGTACGATGCGAGGTGCCTGAGAAATCGCATTTCCAGGATGCAGAAGGGACATGGATATATGACTTGGGACAGAATTTCTCGGGTATCGTACGCATGAAGGTGAAAGGTGCACGCGGATGCGAAGTGCAGCTATGGCCTGCTGAACTGATTGATGAGAGGAAGTGCATCACGCAGGGGCACTCGGGCGAGCCTTACCACTGGGATTATATCTTGGCTGGCACTGGAGAAGAAGAGAGATGGCAACCCCAGTTCACTTACTATGGACAACGCTACATAAAGGTGGTGGGAGCCGTGCCAGCAGGAACGGACAATCCCGACAACCTGCCTGAGATAAGCGAATTGACGGGTCTGCATACGTGCACTGCCTCGGAGGAGGTGGGCTCCTTTGAATGCGGGGACACACTCTTCAATCGCATACATACTCTGATTGACTGGGCTATCCGCAGCAACAGCCAGAGTGTGTTCACCGACTGCCCCCATCGTGAGAAGTTAGGATGGATGGAGCAGGATCACTTGATGCAGCATAGTATCCAGTACCGATACAATGTGATGGAGCTGTACCGCAAGATATTCAACGATATGGAGGCTTCGCAATGGGAGAATGGTTGCATCCCCACGATTGCTCCGATGTACGTGATGTTTGCAGGGGGATTTGAGGATACCCCGGAATGGGGCAGCGCCTACATCGTTTCGCAATGGCAGGCCTACCGATGGTATGGCGACCAGAGCACCATCGAAGCGCACTATCCCTCGATGCAACGCTACATCGATTACCTGGGCACAAGGGCAGACAATCATATCGTGGCATACGGCTTGGGCGACTGGTACGACATCGGCCCAGGTGCACCTGGCTTCTCACAGTTGACAAGCAACGGTCTGACTGCCACGGCTATCTACTACTACGATGTGGTGTTGATGGCGCGGATGGCCACGCTATTAGGCAAGAATGACGATGCCTCGCGCTATAGCCAGTTGGCAGAGGAGATAAAAGCGGCTTTCAATGCTCAGTTCTATCACGAAGAGACGGGTAGTTACGACCGAGGTTCGCAGACAGCCAATGCAATGCCTCTTTACGTGGGACTGGTGGAAGAGAAAAACAAGGGGAAGGTGCTGCAGAGCCTGATCAACGACATCAAGGGACGCGACTATGCGCTGACCGCGGGCGACGTAGGTTACCGCTTCGTGCTCCAAGCTCTACAGGAAGCAGGACGCAGTGACATCATCTACCGCATGAATCGCAGAGATGACGTTCCTGGTTACGGATGGCAATTGGCACACGGGGCTACGTCGCTCACAGAGAGTTGGCAGGCTTATACCTCAGTGTCGAACAACCACCTGATGCTGGGCCATCTGATGGAGTGGCTCTATGGCGGATTGTGCGGCCTGAGACAGACGGAGGAATCGGCAGGATTTGAGCACCTGCACATACAGCCTCAGATTATTCCCGAAATCGGTTCGGCCAAAGGCTCCCTGATGACGGGATATGGCAAAGTGGTATGTGCATGGCAGATCAGCAATGGCAAACTGTCGGTGAACGTGGAGGTGCCCGCTGGCTGCGATGCGCACATCCTCATCCCGGAATACGGCATCGATCAGTATGTAGAGAAGGATGAAGCCAAAGCGCAAACAATCACTTTGGAAAAATGAGCCCTGAAACAAAACCTTTAGATATGAGAAGAATTAACACGCTACTGGTGATATGGATTGCTGAGATGACTACGATGTCGGCCCAATCCTTCACGACGTATGTGAATCCCTTTATCGGCACAGGTGCTGTCGATAAGGAAAGTCTATCTGGAAACTGCTACCCAGGTGCAACCGTACCCTTTGGCATGGTGCAGTTGGGACCTGATTCTCGCACGGACCCCAGTTGGGGCGATGATGGCAATGGTTACAACTACGCGGATGATGTCTTGTACGGATTCAGCCACACAAGATTGAGCGGAACAGGAGTGAGCGATTTCATCGACCTGCTGCTGATGCCTACCACTACCTCAGAGATGATGCCCCAATCCAAATTCTCGCACGACGAGGAGGAAGCTCATCCCGGATATTACCGCGTAAAACTGCTTTCCTCGGGCATCGGCGCCGAACTGACGACGACCACCCGTTGTGGCATTCACCACTACACCTTTCCAGAAGGCGAAAAACAACGCCTGACAATCGATCTGGATCACTCCTCGCAGAAAGGCACCTGGGGGCGCAAAGTGATTGCTTCTCAGCTACGCATAGTAAGTCCCACTGTGATAGAAGGCTTCCGTACCATCACAGGATGGGCCAAACTGAGGAACGTATATTTCCATATCGAACTGTCACGTCCCATGATTGCACATGAGATGTATGACAAGAATCTCAAGGCCTACGACGCACCTGTCATCAACGGAGAATGCCTTCATGCCGGCATTGAATTCGATGCCAAGAAGGAGAACGAACTCTACGTGAAGGTGTCCATCTCCCCCGTATCGGTGGAAAACGCACGTGAGAATATGAAGGTGGAGGCCGATTCCTGGGATTTCGCCTCGTACAGGAATGCGGCAGAGAAGACTTGGAACGAATACCTGGGCAAGATAGAAGTGGAGGGAACAGAAAGGGACAAGACCATCTTCTATACAGCCCTATATCATACGATGGTACAGCCCAACACGATGAGTGACGTGAACGGCGAATACATGGCCACGGACTACACGATACGCAAGATGCCAAAAGGGAAGACATACTACTCCACCTTCTCTCTATGGGATACCTACAGAGCCGCACACCCGCTGTACAACCTGATTGTTCCGGAGAAGAATGCCGACTTTGCCGAAAGCCTGCTACTACACTACGACAGCTACGGCTATCTGCCAATCTGGGTGTTGTGGGGACAGGAGAATTACTGTATGATAGGTAACCACTCTCTGCCCGTTCTTGTGGATATGGCACGCAAGAATATCGCAGGTATCGACAAGAAACGCATTCTGAAAGCCTGCTATGAATCGGTGGCACATGCTCACCCAGGCTTCCCTTGCGAAGTGTGGGAGAAATACGGCTACATGCCCGAGAACTTGCAAAGCCAGTCTGTCTCCATCACCCTGGAACAGAGTTTCGACGACTGGTGCGTGGCACAACTGGCAAACGAACTGGGGGAGGAGGAAATCTGTGACCGCTTCACGAAGCGCAGCAAATACTACCGCAATCTATTCAATGCTGAAAGTGGGTTCTTCCAAGCAAAGAACGATAAAGGGGAATGGATAGAACCGTTCGACCCGCTGCAATATGGTGCCAATGGTGGGAATCCCTTCACAGAAGGAAACCCCTGGCAGTGGGTATGGTATGTGCCCCAGGACGTAGAAGACTTGATTGGCCTGATTGGCGGTAATGAGGCTTTCGTGAAGAAACTGGATGATTTTTTCACCATTACAGACACAAGTGGTGACAAGAACGTCAATGCGAGCGGTTTCGTAGGACAGTACGTACAGGGCAACGAGCCAGGACATCATGCTGCCTACCTGTACGACTACGCAGGACAGCCACGTAAGACACAGAAGATGGTACACCACATCATGGAGGCTTTCTACAACACGGAATCGACAGGCTATGCTGGAAACGATGACTGCGGAGAGATGTCGGCATGGTACATCTTCAGCAGTATGGGTTTCTATCCTGTGAATCCCGCTTCTAATGAATATGCCCTCAGTTCGCCCGTCTTCTCCAAAGTGAGAATACATCTGGCTAACGGAAAGACTTTCTGCATCGATGCACCACGCAAGGATGAGAAGGAAATCTACATCAAGAAACAGACATTAAACGGTGCCAACTACAAATCGAACTTCCTGAAATACGAATCCATCATGGAAGGCGGAACGCTGAAGTTCCAACTGACGGGAAAATAATCAAGGTCTTATGATATGGAAAAAGGGTGCAGCCATTGCTGGTTGCACCCTCATTGTTATCCTAATCTTTCTGCTAAGCTATCAAAGTACGCCCTGTGCCATCATAGCCTTGGCTACCTTCATGAAGCCTGCCACATTGGCGCCCTTCACGTAGTTGACATAACCGTCAGCCTCGGTACCGTACTTCACGCAGTTCTGATGGATGTTCTCCATGATAGCGTGCAGACGTGCATCCACTTCGGCTGCAGTCCAGCTGAGACGCTCGGAGTTCTGAGACATTTCCAAACCACTGACGGAAACACCACCTGCATTGGCTGCCTTACCAGGAGCATACAGAATCTTGGCATCCTGGAATACCTTGACTGCCTCGGCAGTGGTAGGCATGTTGGCGCCCTCGCTTACGGCAAAGATACCATTTGCAACCAAAGCCTTTGCTGCCTCCTCGTTGATCTCGTTCTGAGTAGCTGAGGGCAGTGCGATGTCGGCCTTCTCAAACCAAGGCTTCTGACCTGCTACATATTTAGTATTGGGATATTTCTCTACATATTCCTTGATACGGCCACGATATACGTTCTTCAGTTCCTGAACGAATGCCCACTTCTCGCGATCGATGCCATCTGGATCGTAGATGTAACCATCGGAGTCGCTCATTGTCATTGGGATAGCGCCCAATTGCAGCAACTTGTCAACCGTATATTGAGCTACATTACCAGCACCGCTCACCAAAACCTTCTTACCCTTGATGTCGATGCCCTTTGTCTTTAGCATTTCCAGGAGGAAATATACATTACCATAACCAGTAGCCTCGGGACGAACCAGTGAACCACCAAATTCAAGGCCCTTACCAGTGAAGGTACCACTGAACTCGTGAGTGAGCTTCTTGTACATACCGAACATGTAACCTACCTCACGGCCACCTACACCGATGTCACCTGCAGGTACATCTACATCGGGACCAATATGACGAGTCAACTCGGTCATGAAAGCCTGGCAGAAACGCATCACCTCGGCATCAGACTTGCCACGGGGGCTGAAATCAGAACCACCCTTGGCACCACCCATGGGAAGAGTGGTCAAACTGTTCTTGAATGTCTGCTCGAAAGCCAAGAACTTCAGGATGCTCAGGTTTACACTCTTATGGAAACGGATACCACCCTTGTACGGGCCAATCACGTTGTTATGCTGGATTCTGTAGCCCATGTTGGTCTGTACCTGACCCTTGTCATCTAACCATGATACACGGAACTGGAAAATACGATCGGGAATGCAAAGACGCTCTACCAAATTCACTTTCTCGAACTCGGGATGCTTGTTGTACTCTTCTTCAATGGTGGCCAATACGGCACCTACTGCCTGATGATACTCAGGTTCGTTGGGAAATCTGCGTTTCAGATCCTCTAAAACTTTTTGTGCATTCATACTTATAACAACTATAATATTTGTTTATTTTTCAAATCCGCGACAAAGGTAAGGCGAAAGTACAAATCTGCCAACTTTTCGTAAGAGAAATTTGAAAAAAAATCACATTTTGTCAGATTTTATGTGTTTCCGCAAACGAAAAGACACTTTTGCGTTTTGAAACTTTACATGGAGAAGAAGATTGGAAACAGGCGTCTTTCCGTTTCGGAAATGCTCCCAATGAAGTGGAAGGACAAAAGAATATAAAGGAGGATATTGCCATTTTCGGAAATAGATTGTACCTTTGTAACGAGTTTTAACATCATATATAATATAATGAGGAGATTTATGGTAATAGCTCTGCTCGCTTGTGGATTTTTGCAGGGAGTGGATGCGAAGAATGAGACAGAAGTGGTTTGTCCCAACAAACTACAAGTAAAATGGGCAAATGCCGAGATGGGGGTGATGTTGCATTTTGACATTCCTATCTTCAACCCTGGTTACAATTTCCGTAACTGGGGAACACATCCTGACGCCTCCACCTTCAACCCTACTGAACTGAATACAGATCAATGGGTGGAAAGTGCCGCCAAGATGGGTGCCAAATATGTGGTATTGGTAGCAAAGCATTGCTCGGGATTCAGCCTATGGCCCACCAAAGCACATGAATACAGCGTAAAGAACTGCCCGTGGAAGAACGGCCAAGGTGACATCGTGAAAGACTTTGTAGCATCGTGCAAGAAATATGGTGTAAAGCCTGGCTTATACGCAAGTACCAGTGCTAACGGTTATTATCATGTAGATAATCCTGGCGTGGTACAGAAGTCATCTCCCTACACACAGGAAGAGTACAACAAAGTAGTAGAGACCCAATTGCGCGAGCTGTGGAGTAATTATGGCGATTTGTTCGAAGTATGGTTCGATGGAGGCGTCTTGGCTGTGGATAAAGGTGGTGCCGATGTATTGTCCCTACTGAAAGAACTCCAGCCCAAGGCTATTGAATTCGGTTCTCCCATAGGATTCCCCAATCGCATACGATGGGTAGGAAACGAGGAAGGATTCAGCCCTGATCCATGCTGGGCCACCTGCGACACGGGAGAGGAAGACCGCAAATTCGGGGGCAAATCGGATGCAAAACACTGGAACGCTGGTGAAGCAGACTTCACACTTCGCTGGAACAGTAGCACACACGGAGGATGGATGTGGGGAAAAGATGATGAGGACAAGATCTTCACCCTCTCTCAATTGATGGATAAGTATGAGAAGAGCGTAGGACGTAACACAAACATGCTCCTGGGCGTCGTCATTGACACACGCGGTCTGATTCCTGAGCCCGATGTAAAACGGATGAAGGAGTTCGGCGATGAGATAAAAAGGCAATATGGCACTCCTCTGAAACGCACCAAGGGCAAAGGGCCGGAACTGACTCTCACGCTAAAAGAACCCACCAATGTGGATCGCCTGGTACTACAAGAAGACATCCGAAAGGGAGAGCGTGTACTGCGCTATCAGGTGGATGGATATGCCGATGGAAAATGGGTAAAGTTGGGCGACGGCACCAATATCGGCCACAAACGCATCATACGTTTCCCTTCCCAAAAAGTAAGCAAGCTGCGCTTGAACGTAAAAGAATGCAAGGCAGAACCTATCATCTCCAACTTTGCTGTATATAGCATCCTAAACTGATAGATGCCATTGCGAAAATAAAGAGGGGGGTATGTTTTGATGCATACCCCCCTCTTTCTATGTCCTATCTGAAGATGCTATGGTCTGATTAATCCATCTTGGCCATTGCCTGTTCGAGATCGGCAATGATATCCTCCACGTTTTCGATACCTACACTCAGACGAACGAGGTCTGGAGCAATGCCAGCGGCACGCAACTGTTCGTCGGACAATTGACGATGGGTATGGCTTGCAGGATGCAGCACACAGGTGCGTGCATCAGCCACATGAGTGACAATACTGATAAAATCAAGGTTGTCCATAAAACGAATTGCCTCCTCACGCGAACCTTTCAATCCAAATGCGATGACGCCACAAGTGCCATTGGGCATATATTTCTGAGCCAGTGCATAATATTTGTCAGTGGGAAGTCCTGCATAATTGACCCATCCCACCTTCGGATTGGCTTGCAGCCACTCAGCCACCTTCTGTGCGTTCTCGCAGTGCTTTGCCATACGCAGATGAAGTGTCTCCAAACCAATATTGAGCAAGAATGAGTTCTGGGGTGCTGGAATGCTACCCAAATCACGCATCAGATGAGTGACAAGCTTTATGCAATATGCCTTACGACCGAATGCTTTGGTATATGTCAGACCGTGGTAACTGGCATCTGGCGTAGTCAATCCAGGGAATTTATCGGCATGGGCATCCCAATCGAAGTTACCGCTATCTACCACACAACCTCCCACCTGAGTAGCATGGCCATCCATGTACTTGGTAGTAGCATGGGTGATGATATCCACGCCCCATTCGAAGGGGCGGCAATTGATAGGCGTGGGGAAAGTATTGTCCACGATAATGGGTACTCCATGGCTATGTGCTATTGCTACAAAACGTTCGAAATCGAGCACCTTGCCTCCAGGATTTGAGATACTCTCGCCAAAGAAGCACTTAGTATTGGGTCGGAAAGAAGCATGGATGCGTTCATCGTCCCAATCTGGATCTACAAAGGTGCATTCAATACCCATCTGTTTGAGCGTAACACCGAAAAGATTGAAGGTGCCACCATAGATATTGTTGCTGCTGACGATATGATCACCAGATTTACAAATATTGATGATGGAGAAAAGGGACGCTGCCTGTCCGCTACTGGTGAGAACAGCTCCTACACCACCTTCGAGCGCTGCGATTTTCTTGGCAACAGCATCGTTGGTAGGATTGGCAAGACGTGTATAGAAGTAACCTTCCTCCTCGAGATCGAAGAGTCGGGCCATCTGATCACTTGTCTCGTAGCGGAAGGTTGTACTCTGACAGATAGGTAATTGCTGGGGTTCACCCTTGGAAGGTTTCCATCCGCCGTGAATGCAGATGGTTCCGAGATTCTTTTTCATATTGTTATTCTGTTATCCTATGATAGTATTATAATATTTCACAAAATTCGATTTTCTCGTTGTTGGGGCCTTGTATGAAGAAGAGTTTGGTGCCGTTTTCCCATGCATCGAAATCCACAATTGAGTCATTGAGCATCGTGTAGCCAGCCTCTTTCACCTTGACAAAGAGGTCCTCGATATTCTTCACGTCGAGACAGATGTGATCGATGGCACCCGCCTGCATCACAGGATTGGGATTGGGGATAAGTTCCACAACGAGGTTACCCAGTTGCATGAAGGCAAAATCACGTCCGCCGATATCTTTGCGACTTGCCAAACGGAAGCCTAAACTACGATAGAAAGCGATGGACATGTCGATATCAGCCGTGGGTATGCCCACATGCTGAATACCCTCGGAATAGGCATTGACATCCAGTTTCACACCTTCCTGTGATTCGGCACACATAGAATTCTTATCACAATTGTTGCAGCAACTTGCCAGAGCAAGTGTCATCGCTGCGAGCATCATCTTTGTTTTCATATCTTTTCGGTAAATTTATTTACTGATTTTGCGAAATTCTCTTCAAACGTTCACGACGTCTTCTTCTCCTACGCCATACGCGGGCTTTGCGTATTACGAAAAATGATCCGAGAAAAAGGATGACAACTCCGATGAATGTAAGCATCTTCCAATTGAGGTTGTTTCCTTTCACACGGCTCCACATCTCGAGCATCACCTCGTTCCTCTGTGCCGTATCGTGCATCAAGACGCAACGTTCGATGACACTCTTGTCGGGATAATACACATGATTGAGTTGAACATGGTTCGCTTCGGGACCGAAGAAATAAGAAGCATCAACATAATCGCACTCCTCGTTGGTCATCTCATCGAGTACGTATGGGGTGGCAATGACAGAAACATAGCCTGTCTCCTCCATATTGCGAACCGCATGTTCGGGGCGGCACATAAAATTGATCCAATAGGATGCCGCCTTGGTATTTTTCGCATAGATGGGAATTACCCATCCATCAAACCAAGCATTGGAACCTTCCTTGGGTACGGTATAGGCCAGGTCCACTCCTTCGTCCTCCTCGTCAATAGCCCATTGCGCATCGCCACTCCACGTAAGATTGAGCCAAACCTTGCCCTGGCACATTCGTTCCTTCCCGAAGTCAGCCTCCCATCCTGCGACCTGTTTCTTGGCATGGAGAAGTATCTCCTCTACTGCATCAATATTCTCATCCGAAAGATTCTCAGCAAGTTCCTGCCGAGTGACACGTCCTGCCTCAATATCATCAAGACGGGCATAGTTGATGAGTACAGAATACACATCGCGAAATGCATCTTTTACATATATCTGATTCTGGAAACGGGGATTGAGCAAGGCGCCCCAGGATTGCACCTCCGACTCGTCGATAAAGGCACGATTATAGAGAAATCCTGTCGTTCCCCACATATAGCCTACCGTATAATCGTTTACAATTTGTTCAGGAGAAGCAGCCATACGCTGAAACATTTCCACTGCCCACGGACTGACATTGCCAAGCCAGTTGGGAGTGCCTGTCTGTGCGAAATAGGTTGTGTCTATCTTCTGCAACAGTTCATTCCGGAGCATACGCTCGATGATGTATTCCGAGGGACATACCACATCGTAATCTTCCTGCCCCACTTCAATTTCGGTGAGCATATTCTCATTGATATCAAAGGTCTGATACACGATCTTAACCTTCTCACCCGTCTGCTCCTCGTACCACTCCTCGAACTCTTCTATCAGATCAAGATCGAGATAGTCGGCCCAGTTATATACCTTCAGAATATGGGCTCTGTCGTCATCCTGCGCCTGAATTACACACGCAGGAAAGAGCAACGTTATCAAAAGAAAGAACTTTCTCATGGCATCAACTTTTTGGATTGTTTGGAAGTACGCAGGTTGTAGATAATGAGCAACGCCAGAATCAATATGAAAATCATAGAGAAGAGTGGGCGCAACTCGGGCGTGAGTCCTCCTTTTCGCGCATCCGTATAAATATAGGTGGAAAGGGACTCAATACCACTACTTCCTTTAGTGAAAAGCGTCACGGCAAAATCATCGATACTAAGTGTAAAACTGAGAATGAAACCTGAGAGCATTCCTGGTTTCAGTTCAGGGATGATGACTTTGCGAATGGCTTGCCAAGGTGTGGCTCCGAGATCCAAGGCTGCATCATACAGATTGGGTGTCATTTTCGCCAAACGAGGCATCACACTCAGAACTACGTATGGCGTACAAAAAGCTACATGTGCACACAAGACGGTGGCATACCCACGACTCATTCCTACAAATACAAACAACAGGAACAAAGAAATACCCGTGATGATGTCTGGGTTTATCATAGGAATCGAATTGACAAAATTCAGCACTTTTCGTTCACGAGAACGATGGTGGTAAATACCAATAGCGGCAATCGTTCCCAATGCGGTGGAAACGATAGAAGCCAATATGGCTATGCTGAATGTGTTGAATATCGCGGAATTCAATCCTCTGCCACCTTCTCCGGTGAACAAATTGCGATACAGTTCCATGCTGAATCCTGACCACGAGCCAAGCACCTTTGCCTCGGTAAAAGAGAAAATGAGGATGATAAGGATGGGCGCATACAAGATGGCCAAAATCATCCAAAGATAAGCATTTGCTAAATACGTCTTCATATCAATCCTCCTCTCCAAAATAACTGGTCAAAGCAATTATCACAAGCAGGATAAGCGAAAGCATAGAGCCATAGTTGAGCAGGCCTGCATTGATATTCTGCTGTATGAGTGTTCCAAAAAGTTTCACATTATTCACCGTAAGCAGTTCTGCTACGGCAAAAGTGGAGATTGTAGGCATAAACACCATGACAATACCCGAATATACGCCAGGCATTGACAGAGGTAAGGTAACATCGCGGAAAACTTGCCATGGGTTTGCGCCCAAATCACGTGCTGCCTCGCTGAGGGCTGGATCCATCTTCTGCAACGTGTTGTAGATGGGCAGAATCATGAAAGGCAAGAAATTGTACACCATACCAAATACCAATGCACCTTCATCTAATGGAAAATGCAGGAAATCGAACAAAGCTACGGTTGCCAAGGTTCGTAGAAGCAGATTTACCCACATTGGCAAGATAAAGAGCACTGCCATAATCTGAGGGGTCTTGTACTGCTTGTCAGCCATGAAATAAGCACAAGGGTATCCTACCAACACACAGATGATGGTAGTCACCAGAGCAATGCCAATACTATAAATAAAGGTATTCAGACTGTCGGTGGACAGAAAAAACTTTTCCAGATAGCGAAGGGTGAATCCATTTTCGTCGAAAAACGAATAATACATCACCAACAGCAAAGGAAGCACTACAAAAATTGCCATGAAGGCAATGTAGGGCGAGGCCCAATTCTTGAGCCTGGCCATACGGAATAGAATCTTGTCTCCCATTTCCGTCTATTGCTGTCGGGATATCACATGAATATCAAAAGGCTTGATGCAAACATCCACCTCTGCTCCCACCTCTTCTGGCAAATAATCCTGTACTTGCAAAAGTGTTCCTTCGTCCGTCTCAACGTACATCTCATAATGCACGCCCTTGAATACACATGACTTCACAAAACCATGAGCGAAGACATTTTTGCGCACTTCGTTAGGTACGTCATCCAACGCTTCTTCACCAGTCAATAGCCAAATATCCTCGGGCCGGATAATGACATGGATGGGGGCATCTTTCTCAAATCCCTTATCCACGCACTTCACATCACGTCCCATGAAATGTACCAAGCCATCCGAAAGCATACGCCCTTCCAAGATATTGCTTTCTCCGATAAAATCAGCCACGAAAGTATTTTTGGGTTCGTCGTAAATGAATTTAGGATTTCCTTGCTGCTGGATTACACCATCGTGCATTACTACCACAGTGTCCGACATCGTCAAAGCCTCTTCCTGATCATGCGTGACAAAGATAAAAGTGATTCCCAGTTCCTTGTGCATACGCATCAGTTCCAATTGCATCTCCTTGCGGAGTTTCTGATCGAGTGCCGAAAGGGGCTCGTCCAAGAGAAGTACTTCAGGCTTGTTTACCACGGCTCTGGCTATGGCGACCCGTTGTTGCTGTCCGCCTGAAAGCTCGTTGACGTTGCGTTCCTCGAAACCGTCCAATCCCACCAAGTGCAAAGCCGCTACGACCTCTTCGTCCATCTGCCGTTCCTTCATCCCACGCAATTGCAACCCAAAGGCTACATTCTCATACACATTGAGGTGTGGGAAGAGGGCGTATCGCTGAAACACCGTGTTCATCGGACGTTTGTAGGGAGGAATTCCCGTAATGTCCTTACCATCCAGCAGAATCCTACCATTGTCCGGTTGGAGGAATCCTGCAATAATTCTCAACAGAGTTGTTTTTCCACAACCAGAAGGTCCAAGGATAGTGACAAACTCGCCTCTCCTGACCTTCAAACTGACATCATTGAGCACGGTCTTACCGGACCAGCCGATGGACACATGCTCTGCATAGATGATGTAATCCTGTTCGCTCATTTACTTTTTAAAAATATCAAATTGGATGCATAAAAAATTTTTATCGCGTGCAAAGGTACGATTTAGCGAATGATTTGCCAAATTTTTGAGCAGCGAAGCCCAACAAAAATTTATTTTTGATTGGGTGAGTCGCGATAAAATTCGACAAAGTCAAATTTATTTGAGCAAATCTGAGCGTGAGTACATTCGAGCAAGGCTCAGAGTACGATTAAGCAAGAGAAATACATAATATATTGCCCGACTCAATTGCCTTCCTTCGTGAATGGGATATCTCTCCAGGTAAGGTTTTTGTTGTGATTGATTACGATGGAGGGCAAATCCTTGCATCCGGTAGTATAGGTCCAAAAACAGTAGCTGGTACCAATGAAATCCATCACAATCACCCCTGTAAGGGCAGTGTGGGCTGCTTTGATTTGTTCGCCTGCAAACGGGTTCATCCGATGTGCCACTCGCGAATAGCTCATATCAATCTTAAAATCCTGTGTGTAGCCAGACGTGTGGTTGAAAGCCCAGATCATGGAATCAGGAAGAGCGGCTTTGTAATTCATATTTTCAATAAAGGCGCTTTCTTTCCTGAGGAAGAAATCTATGTAATACTCATCCGACCTTTGCTCATAGCAATCCTGAACATAGAGTGGAGCGGAGAGTGTCGCATTCTTTATACGTTGCTTCGGATTGTTATCACCCCAACCTGATGCTTTAGGCGCTCCGAAATCGTTATTAGTATCATAGCGGCATAAAACAATCATCTTTCCCCTTGCCTCTCCAAGGGTCAAATCCGGTCTCCAATCGACTATCTTATTATTTGCATAATAGGTGCCAATCAACTCATCCAGTTGTGCAAAGGCCTCCTCACAATACTTCTTTTCGACCTCGTCGAATTTCAGGATTACAATCGCCGTCTCATCCGAATGCCGTTGAAGCAGATCCGAAATACTGTCCAATGCCTCCTGGCAACAACAATTACAGGAAACGAGACCACCATGTGTAACCTCCAGGCGTTCGCTCATTCTCTTTTTATCCGAAATGTATTCGAGTCGGATGTCAAAACACCTGCATCCCAAATCCCATTGTTTCCC
>DCHV01000023.1:0-22852 GCA_002314945.1 Prevotellaceae bacterium UBA1743 | reverse complement strand
AACGTGTCGTGAGTTCCCGGAATGGACAAATGGCAAACAGGTATTTCTGAGGAAATGCCTGACATCCAGTCTCCATATTTAGTGCTACCTTCAAATGAACCACTATCAATCAATTGACATACTACTGTCACCGCACTCTCGGCAAGTGTTACACTTCTTTCCAACAGCCTAGCGCCACCAAGCATGACATGTTTCACAATCTTATCGAACCATCCACGGGTGGCGGATGCCGCTTTACTATTGAGCGAGCTATCGAAATCCAAGCCATCTGGATAGGCGGGAATTCCGTCGGTTATAATATGGCTGAATTTGCCTTGTTGTGCCACGACTATCATGGTGTCCATCACATATTCGAAGTCCTCAGGCCACGATGTATAATCCGAAAAAGCAAGTATGGGATCGAATCTGGGGTTTTCGGCAAGTTTTACCGATATGAACATGGGATAATATCTCATGTCTCCGTTGTTAGAGTCAACCTCGCCCACTAATTCCCAAGTGCATTTCACCGTGTCGGCACCGATTTTTCCATCGCAATTAACATCGTCGAACTGGATGAGTTGTAGCGTGCCGTCAGGATAGAAATCGTAGGTGGTGAAACGCCGGTTACGATATGCACCCGTAGTGTCGATATACTCACCTTTTATCTGTTTCGACAAACGGTCAAGAACATTTTCCGGTTCTTGAGGGAAACTCTCATAGTCCTTGCAACATACAAAGCACATGCTCAGTGCTATGAAGCAAACAAAAACACTCTTTTGCATAGTGTATAAATATTACATTTCGGATTGTTCAAGAAAATGACTCAGGTGACTTATGTATTCCTCGCGATGGTCATCAAAACTGTCGGCATGGGCACTACCTGGTGCAAGCCACATGTTTTTTGCTCCGGGCTTGGCCTCATACACCACGTTCACCATCCATGTAGGCACAAAAGTGTCGGCATCGCCGTGGATGAACAGCATGGGCTTCGTACACTTACGTACCTGATCGACGGATGACGCCTCCCAGAAATCCCACCCGTAAATCACCTTGCACAGGATGCTTCCCAAATGAAGGAGCGGGAACGCAGGCAGACCGAAACGTTGGTGCATCTCGCCCTCGAATTCGTCCCATGTGCTGGTGTAACCGCAATCTTCCACGAAACAACGCACAAAGGAAGGGGTCTGCTCACCCGACAACATCATTGTGGTGGCTGCACCCATCGACACGCCATGGACGACCATTCGTGTATCTCCCCCAAAGAGACTATCGGCCACACTCAGCAAGGGGAGCACGTCGTAATGGTCAAACCATCCCATCTGCACATGATTGCCTTCACTCAGGCCGTGGCTTCGCAAATCAGGCAGGAATAGGTTGTAACCTAATTCATGATGATAGAAATGTGCTATGTGCATCATACTGATAGCACTATCGTGATAGCCATGTATGAGGAACGCTGTCCGTCGCGTAGGATTGGGCGCGGGCAGAAAATATACATGTTGCCGTTCCCCATGTCGGTTGAGAAGGAAACTGTCTCGTAACGCACCCGTGGAACGAATGCTGTCCATCCACGCCTGTTGGATGGGATGAGAAGAGGCATAGTTGTCATATACCGTCGGTTCGTCATACATCCCCTCCTCGGGGTCGAGAGAATAGCGAATCAGGTAATAACTTCCTCCCAACAACCCCACGCCCAAAACGATGAGTGTGAGCAGGACAATCTTAAAGGATTTTCTCCAATGCATCGATATTGCGCTTTACGTCTTCCTCATTCACTTCAAAGTCCTGAATACTACCTGATAGATATTGGTCGTAGGCACTCATGTCCATGAGGCCGTGACCTGTCAGATTGAAGAGAATGACCTTCTCTTCACCAGTTTCCTTGCAAATATTGGCATGACGTATGGCGCTGGCGATGGCATGACAAGATTCGGGTGCAGGAATAATACCCTCAGCGCGAGAGAATAGAATTCCAGCCTTGAACATTTCCGTCTGGCGAATATCCTCAGCTTCCATGTATCCATCCTTCAGCAACTGACTTACAATGACACCCGCTCCGTGGTAACGCAAACCGCCCGCATGAATGTTGGCTGGCATGAAATTGTGGCCCAATGTAAACATGGGAAGCAAAGGAGTATAGCCTGCCACATCACCAAAGTCATACTGGAACACACCGTGCGTAAGTTTGGGGCAACTGGCTGGCTCAGCTGCGATGAATCTCGTCTTTTTGCCTTCGAGAATGTTGTGGCGCATGAAGGGGAATGAAATTCCAGCAAAATTGGAACCTCCGCCAAAGCAACCAATTACAATGTCGGGGTATTCACCCGCCATTTCCATCTGCTTCTCAGCTTCCAGGCCGATAATAGTCTGATGTAGTGAGACGTGGCTCATGACGGAACCCAAGGTGTATTTGCATTTCTCCGGGGTAGTCATCGCCAATTCGACAGCCTCAGAAATCGCAGTTCCCAACGAACCTTGGTTATTCGGATCATGAGTCAGTATATCCTTGCCTGCACGTGTGGACATCGAAGGAGAAGGAGTCACTTGTGCTCCGTACGTCTGCATCACTAGGCGGCGGTAAGGTTTCTGATTGTAGGAAATCTTTACCTGATAGACAGCTGCCTCCAGTCCGAAAACCTTTGCAGAATAAGATAAGGCGCATCCCCATTGCCCGGCTCCTGTCTCAGTAGTCACATTTGTAACACCCTGCTTCTTGCAATAATAGGCTTGTGGAAGTGCTGAATTCAATTTATGACTTCCTACAGGGCTTACACTTTCGTTCTTGAAATAAATATGAGCAGGGGTGCCCAATGCTTTTTCGAGTCCGTATGCACGAACCAAGGGAGTCGAACGATAATTCTTATATAGGTCACGAACTTCTTCAGGGATGTCAATCCATGCATGCTCCTGATCCAATTCCTGTCGAGATGCTTCCTCAGAGAAAAGAGGGAACAAATCCTCGGGTTTCATGGGCTTCTTAGTCTTTGGATTTAGTGGTGGCAAAGGCTTATTGACCATGTCAGCTTGAATGTTGTACCATTGTGTCGGAATCTCATTTTCCGACAGGAAAAAACGTTTCTGTTGCATATTCATCATGAATTACCAATTGTCAATTAGTGCGCAAAGATACAATTTCTCCCATAAAATTGCCGGAATGTGTCAAAGAAAGTTGCACTCATACGAGAAAAATAGGATAAAATATGTAATTTTGCAGCGAAAACGAATTAAAAATTATAAAATCATGAGACATTTAGTACTTATCTGTCTGGCTACAGTCGGACTCCTCCTCGGTTCATCAGGAACCATTTCAGCACGTAAGAATCCTTGGAAGAAAGTCTTTCAAGAAAATTTCAACAAGGGAAAGTTAGACACAAGTGTATGGAAACGCACGTCACGTGGCGGTTCTGATTGGCAAAACACTCAATCCAGTGATCCTCGTTGTCTTACCTTCCGAAAGGGATGTCTCGTACTGAGAGGTATTGTCAACGACGATCTAAAGGCTGACACAGCCCATTATCTGACAGGTGGTATTGTCAGCGAGGGTTTAAAGGCATTTCCTGCACCTGGCCGTTACGAGATAAAGGCACGTCTGCATGCGGCCCAAGGAGCATGGCCTGCCATCTGGCTGTTGGCGTATGATACGAAGAACCACCCTTGGCCCTACGGAGGCGAGATAGATATCATGGAACGTCTGAATGGTGACAGTATCGCATATCAGACGGTTCACACCCCCTACACCCTCTACAAGAAACCAGAGGAGAAACATGGTGGCGTAGGCGATATCGACCCAGACGATTTCAACGTGTATGGCGTGGATATCATGCCCGATAGCATCCGTATGCATATCAATGGAAAGACGACATTCACCTACCCCCGCGTACCCGGATTGGAGAAGGACCACCAATACCCATTCTTGCTGGACCAGTATATGCTCATCGATATGCAGTTGGGCGGTTCATGGGTAGGCAAAGTAGATCCCAAAGATCTTCCTGTGGAAATGGAGATAGACTGGGTAAAAGTTTATGAACTAAAAGAGACAAAAAAATAAGATGTGTAAAAAATGGTTGTGGGCTTTGCCCATTCTGCTGACTGCCTGTGGCGGAGGACAGGAAACATCGCAATACATGAACGGCTATCCTTCACGCGATGGTAGCATTGACATACGCAAAGGGTTTGTCAATCCTCCTTCGGGCTATGGTAACGTGCCTTTCTACTGGTGGTCGGGCGACAGCTTGAACATCGACCGTCTGCAGGAGCAGCTCGACATCCTCTCCGAGGCCTCCACAAGCGGATTGAACGTGAGTTATCACCATACCCACGCCGAAGTGGAAGTGGAACTGAATGCCAATGGACATGGTTTCTGCGGTCGTGTACAGGGAGGCGCACCTCGAGTGTTGTCCGAAGATTGGTTCAAGGTGTGGAACGATTTCTCTGGGCGTTGCGCCAAGAAGGGAGTCGGTCTTGGCATGGATGACTATGTAGTAGCATGGCCAGGAAATGGCGAATACATTGACTCCGTACTCGCCCTCCCCGAAATCAAGAACTATCAGGGACGTTTGGAACTTAGAACAGTCGATGAGAACGATACCACCCGAATCGAAAATGAAGTATGTCGTGTGCCGAAAGAAGGTACCAAACAGACCTACGTCGTATTCACCCATCCCTCTCCCGAACTGCATCCCGCCTTTGGTACAAAACTTGTGGAATACTACTTCCAGCGTTTCGTGGAACACATGGATGCCGATGGATTGAAGGGTATGAACTACTTCTTCCAGGACGAGTTGGATTATCAACCCAATCTGCATTCGTGGTGCGAGGACATGCCTGAAGAGTTTCAAAAGCGCAAGGGGTATGACATCTTACCATTGCTACCAGCCCTGTTCGAGAATATGGGCGAACAAACGACCAAGGTGCGCCTTGACTATGCAGAAGTTGTCACCCAGTTGTCCGAAGAACGTTACTTCAAGCCAATCTACGACTGGCATGCCGAAAAGGGATTGATATATGGTAGCGACAACTTGGGACGTGGTTTGGATCCTCTTCAATATATGGACTATTTCCGAGCAGAGAAATGGTTTACCGCTCCTGGCAACGATGCTCCTGCACGTGGAAGCAGTTTCACGCAGACCAAAGTGTCGAGCAGTATCGCTCACATGTACCAGCGTCCAAGGACTTGGCTCGAAGCTTTTCACAGCATGGGGTGGGATGCCAATGGTGCCTTGCTGACCTATCAATTGGACCACCACATAATAGCTGGAGGAAACTTATTATGTATGCATGGCCTTTACTACTCCACCCATGGAGGATGGTGGGAATGGGCTCCTCCCTCGTTCCATTTCCGTATGCCCTACTGGCCTCACATGAAGGTGTGGCTCAAGTATGCCGAACGCCTCTGCTTCCTACTGAGTCAGGGTGTACATGTGGCTGACGTGGCCGTGCTTTATCCCACCGAGACAATGCAAGCTATCCCAGGCAGTTCACCATGGCCGACCTTCTCAGTATTGAATGCATTGAGCCCAAAAGGATGTGACATCGACTTCGTCGATTACGCTTCACTTCAACAAGCCGATATCAAAGATGCCACACTCAGTATGGCAGGAGAGAACTACAAGGTACTCGTTTTGGCTGACACACGTGCCCTCCACGAGGAAACATTAGCCAAGGTGAAGGCCTTTGCCGAAGCAGGTGGTTTGGTGGTAGGCGTCGGCAATCTGATGCCCGAACTGCAGGAATGCGAAAACCTTTTGAAATTACCTACAGACTCCTTGCTCTTGGAACAGATAAACAACAGAATTGTACGTGACTTCAAGGCCTCTTCAGGCGAAGGCAGGGTGCTTCATCGCAAAATAGCTGACCAGGACGTCTATATGGTAATGGATGTGCCAGAGGGCGATGAACTGTTCTTCCGCACTCATGGTAAGGTGGAACTATGGGATGCTCAGCATGGCACCATGCAGGAAATTGCGGCTATTCGCACGGATGACAACGGTACGTGGGTGCGTCGCAATTGCGAGACGAATGTGTCCGAATTATATGTATTCTCACCTGGTGAGACTAAGTTGGAAGAGAGTGCTGAAGAGACAGCGAGCGAACCTGTAATCACTCCAATTGAGGGCGACTGGCAGTTGACAATACTTCCCACTATGGACAATAAATGGGGCGATTTCCGTCTTCCTGCCACTCCAGGATGCATCGGTGTGGAAGCAAGGTCCATGGAATGCACTTTCCTCCCAGAGAACGGAGAACCCGTTTCAATGGGCGAACAAGTGTATGGGTATGGTATCTATATGAATCTCGAGGATGAAAAGAATGGATTGCATCCCTATCCCTTCTCATGGCAGTACGGAGTATTCGATAGCCCTGGCAGTCAGGGTTACCATGGTCTAAAATCGAAAGTGGAAGGTAATTTCCTTATCCTCGACAAGGGAGGACGTCAGACATTCACAACTCGTGTGTTTGCGTCCAAGGACGATGAATACAAACTGATACAGGAAGGTGTAGTACCCGATAGTATATTGCTTGACGACGGACTTGTACAAGCGGGTAATGTTCATCTGACGGAAGGATGGCACAACTTACGCCTGACCTATCTGAACACCAAGGAAACTCCCTATTCATTGCAAGGAATGTGTGGTTATACAACAGAAAAACGTGATCGATCAATGGTAGTGTTCTATCCCAAAGATGCGCCACAACCCCAGAAAGTGGGTGAGTTCGAACCCATCGTAGCCTCCAAATGGTACGCAACCAGCCATCTGCCTTATGACACGCATGGAGGAGAAAATGGCGAATGGCAATACACCTTCACCACAGCACCAGGTACCGCCACAATGAAGTTCCATGTCAACGGCACGGTAAAGGGTGTATGGGTGGATGATCAACAAGTATGCGAATCCTTCGATGGAGAGAAGACACTCACATTGTCCGATGTCAATAAGGGCACCAGTACTGTGAAAGTCATCGGCGAGCCATCATTGGGATGCCCTGGTAGTGCGTTCTTCGAGGAGCCTGTCTCCCTCACATGCAAGGGCGGAGAGATGCCTTTGGGTGACTGGACGAGTTGGGGAGCTATGCGTTACTACTCTGGTGGCGTGAAATACATCAAAGAGGTAGAGATAAACAAGGAAAAGGGACAACGTGTACAAATCGATCTCGGTGAGGTGGATGCTACTTGTGAAGTAGCCGTCAACGGCAAGCCTGTGGACGTGATGTTGCGCAAGCCCTACATTCTTGATATCACTAAGCAAGCCAAGAAAGGGAAGAACAAGATAGAGGTACTCGTCTATAGTTCGCTTGCCAACCATTATCAGACGATTCCCTCACCCTACAAGGGTGCGCCCCATGCTGGACTTATCGGCCCTGTGAAACTTGTCATAAAATAATACGTACAAAAATATGAGAAAGTTTTTGACTTTGGTTACAATAGTCGCCTTTATCCTCAGAGGAATGGCAGCTATGGCACAAGAGAGTAAAATCACAATTGGTACAATTGTCCATAATCTGGACGATGTGGATGCACGTTTCAAGGAGCTGAAGGATGCAGGTTTCAGTTCTTGCGAAATTGGTTTTGGGCCACAGAAATGTACGCCTGATGCAGCAAAGAAGATACAGAAAGCATCCAAGAAATATGGTATTCGACTGACTACCTTGGTTGGTGTTCCTGGCTATTGCGAATGGAATTTCCGTGGAGGTCCATCCACTATCGGATTGGTACCCGAGAAAGACCGTGATGCCAAGGTGGCAGAATATCACCAGATGATTGATTTCTGTGTGGCAGCAGGCATTCCTGCTATGCACTCTCACTTTGGATTCATCCCCATCGACCCCTCATCGGAACAATACAAGAGTTTCATCGAAGTGATGAAGCAATTGTGTGAATATGCCAAGGAACGTAATATCATGGTGTATTTCGAAACGGGCCAGGAGACACCCATCACCTTGATACGCGCAATTAAGGATATCGGTACAGGCAATTGCTTCATCAATTGTGATTTGGCCAACCTTCTTCTTTATGGCAATGCCAATTCGTTGGATGCCGTAAAACTTTTCGGCCCGTTGATCAAGGAGTTCCATGCAAAGGATGGTCACTATCCTGATCCTGAGAATCCCTACGATTTAGGACGCGAGGCGCCCATCCCCGAGGGTGATGTGGATTTCCCTGGTGTGATCAAGGAACTCAAGCGTGTGGGATTCACGGGTGCTTTGACCATCGAATATGAGTTGAGCTCAAGCAGTATGGATTATCTGGTGAAAACACGCAAATATCTCCAGAGCCTCATTGATGCAGAATAGACTGTTACATGAAACGACTGGAATCGCTGGATGCGCTGAGAGGCTACGATATGCTCTTCATCATGGGAGGAGCTGGCGTATTGGTTTCATTGGCTCAACTCTTCCCAGACAACGCCTGTTGGGCTGCGGTAGCAGAACAGATGAGCCATGTATCTTGGGACGGGTTGCGACACCACGATACGATTTTCCCTCTTTTCTTGTTCATAGCTGGTGTGAGTTTCCCCTTCTCTTTGGAAAAACAGGTTGAACACGGAAAGAGTAAAAAGGCTATTTATCGGAAAATTGTGAAAAGAGGCCTTCTACTGATTCTTCTCGGTCTTATATATAATGGATTACTCCAATTCGAGTTCAGTACGCTACGTTTTTGTAGCGTACTGTCTCGAATCGGGTGCGCATGGATGTTTGCCGCTCTCATTTTCATGAGTGTGCGAAAACCCAAATATGTCGCTTATATCACAGCAGGAATCCTTGTTGGCTATTGGTTAATCGCAGCATTCATTCCTTCTCCTTTGGCCAATGGTGCCGATATCTTTAGCAAAGAAGGAAATATTGCTTGTTATCTGGATGCCCATATCTTAGGAACTCATTCGTATAGACCTGAATACGACCCAGAAGGATTACTAAGCACTATACCCGCCATCGGTACAGCCTTGTTGGGAATGCTGAGTGGAACTTGGCTCATGAAGGACGTTAGTGGAACGTATAAAGCCATAGGACTGGCGTTGGCCGGAATGTTATTTGCTATACTTGGATGGGCTTGGAATTTCATCTATCCCATCAACAAGGCTTTGTGGAGCAGTTCATTCGTGTGTGCCGTGGCAGGATACTCTTTGTTGATGCTCGCATTGTTCTATTACATCATCGATGTAAAGGGATGGCGTGGTTGGGACAAATTCTTTGTGGTGATCGGCATGAACTCCATAACCATTTATATGGCTCGTCGTTTCATATCTTTCGACGATATTGCCCATCGCATCTTCCCGGGTATGGTTGGACTCTTTCCGGAAAATTGGGGCGACACCCTATGGGAATTGGTTGGAGTTCTCACGTGTTGGCTCTTCCTGTACTTCCTATATTACAAGAAGATATTCCTCAAAGTATAGGGCGCACCTTTATAGATCGAAGTTTACACCCGTACCGATTACATGCTGAGCGGGCTTTCCGTCAAAGGTGTAATACATATAGTAGAAATCCAAATCGGCTATTTTCGACAACTTGAAAGTGGAACCGACATAATGACGTGTCTTGTTCCACTTTTCCCATGTAAATAGCTCAATTGCGATGTATGGCGTAAATTCACTTTTGGGGATAGCATACTGGACTTTCAATCTGGAACGTAAGATATGCTTGCGGCTTTTGCTTTCTACTGTATAGGTTTGCTGAATACGTTCTCGGATAGCCACCTTCAGATTGCCCTGCTTTAACGTACCTGTGAGATCAAACATGTATCTATGGAAGTAGGTACTTGGCTCTTTCATTATGTCGAACGCCACGTCCGTCTTCAACCAAGAATTTATTTTGTATCCACCTGTAAAACGGGAGTACCAGCATTCCATCCGATTGAAATCGTAATTGTCAAACTCGAAATAGAATGTACCGAAGAAACGGTTTCTGAAATCGTGGTTTACCTCTACAAATTCCCAACCGCCAAAGGTGTTATCAGAGGCAAGGATGTGGGAGGATTCAATGAAAAAAATAAGGAGGAAAAGGAATCTATATTTCACAATATATGGTTTGTCTAATCTCTATTTCTATTTGTCTAAGACCTCATACGGCGAGTTCTGACTTTTATATTCGGGTACAATTTCTTTCATCTTGGCGACAATCTTCATGGCATCGTAGGTTTGACTGATTTCGAAGAGTTCTTCTTCGTTCTGCTTTGCCAATTCATAGTCATATTCACGTACAGAGGCCACCATAATCTTCTTATGAGGTGTAGGTTGAGTTTTCTCCGCGTCACTCAATACCTCCTCATATAACTTCTCACCTTCTCGGAGTCCCGTATATTCTATCTGCACATTCCTCGCGCCACTCAGGTCTATCATTCGTTGTGCCAAGTCTGCAATGCGAACGGGTTTGCCCATGTCAAACACATAGATTTCTCCTCCATGTCCCATGGTACCAGCTTCGAGAACCAATCGGCAAGCCTCGGGTATGAGCATAAAGAAACGTATGATATTGGGATCCGTTACGGTAACAGGACCTCCCTGCTTGATTTGCTTCTCAAAGAGGGGAATAACCGAACCATTACTTCCCAAGACGTTACCAAAGCGAGTAGTGATAAACTGGGTCACGCCTTCCACTTTACCCACTTGAATTGCCTTATTCAACGATTGGCAGTAAATTTCGCAGATTCGCTTCGAGCATCCCATCACATTGGTTGGATTGACAGCCTTGTCCGTGCTTATCATCACAAACTTCTTGACTCCATATTTCACAGCCAAATCAGCTATCACCCTAGTTCCATAGATATTGTTCTGCACGGCTTCGGCTGGGTTGTCTTCCATCATGGGCACATGTTTGTAGGCTGCAGCATGAAATACATAGTCGGGTCTATACTCACCGAAGATAGCCTCCATCTTTGGCTGGTTGGTAATGCTTGAAACAATGGTTTGGCAAGAGACTTTCGGATGGTGTTTCGCCATGTGCAAACGTACGTTGTGCATAGGTGTTTCCGCTTGGTCTATCAATATTAATCTCTTGGGATCAAATTTCGCAATCTGACGCGCCATCTCGTACCCGATAGAACCCGCGGCCCCTGTGACAAGAATACATTTGTCGGTGATGAGAGCGGCCACAGCATTAAGGTCTATTTCAATCTGTTCACGAGGCAACAAATCTTCTATTTCCAACTCCCGTAGTTGTTGCACCTGAATATCGCTATGTCCGTCCCAAACTTGCTCCTGTGGTTGAAGGTAAACTTTTATTCCCTTCTTGATGAAGTAATCTGTCAATGCTACGTCATCAATAAAATGGTTTCGATAGAGAGGACTTACAAATATACTGCTGATATTCTCGCGCTGGATGAAGTTTATCAAAGTGTCATTGTGAGCGATTACTGGAAAACCCATCAAACGATGTTTGGTTAACTCGGGCTCGTTTGTCACGAATGCGCAGACCTTGAAGTTGCTTTTGGGATCACTCAATATTCCCAATGCAATGGATATACCACCTTCTCTGGCACCAAAAATTAAAGCACGATGTTTGTTCTCAATCGAAAATGACACGTAGCCATACAGAAGTTTCACGATGAAACGCATGGCGAAAGTAAAGAAAAAGATGAACAGATACGCTGAGAAGAAGAAATATAGTCGGACTTCCAAAAGCGGTATAGACAGCCAGGCCAGAAGATAATAAATCAAAATGGAGAAACCCATTCCAAGGGTTATGGCCGATCCAATATGTAACAAGTCCTCACTTGTTGTATATCTTATCAGACCATTATAGGTATGGAACAGTCGGAATCCGATGAGGAAAAAAGGCAAGAACAAAAGGATGAGTAAAAGGATATCCATCTTGTTATTGGCGAATCTCACTATTCCATAGTTGAGCGAGTAACTGAGGATAATACCAAGGATTACAAGTAATATATCCAATCCCAAGACAATCCAATAGGGAGTCATCTTCCTGTTGAAGTAGGATTGTAAATAATGGTTAATGCGATCCAACATACGTGATATTTTTGCTAATTTTTGCAAAATTACAGTATTTATTCGGTACTGGGAAATAAAATCGCCGATATTTATTCGGTACTGGGAAATAAAGTCATAAAATCGTCATTCGTACCTTATAGAGCAAACATAGAGTAAATACCGGACAAATACCGGACATATACCAAGCAAATACAGATCAAGTATGAATAATGCAGGTTAATGTATCCCTCTTAGTTTGAAAATGTAGTCACGAGCTTGACCTAATTCCTGAAACTTCTTTTCAGCAGTCAACCTCACGTCATCGCCAAGATGAGCCGTACGGTCGGGATGATAGAGCATAGCCATTCTTCTATAGGCTTGTTTTATCTCATCATCTGTACTCTGAGGGGTGACTCCCAGTACTTTGTAAGCCCACATTTGGCGACTATCCGATTGGGGAGAGGCTGTATGGTCCTGCGATGTTCGATATCCGCCCTTTGCCTTCTGCTGCGAATCAGACTTGGCTGCCCTCAACACCCGGAGCACAACGTAGTCAAAGGCCCTCCACAACAGATAAACCAGAAAAAGACGAAATAATAGTAACATCCCTTTTCAATATTTGACACAAAAGTACGACAATCTGTCGAATATTCATTCTTGACATTTGTATATGTGCTTCCAAATCCGTAATTTTGTGAAAATTTTCACATAAATTAGATATAATGAGACAGTTTTTTACATTTCTTTTCCTTTGGGTGGGACTCAGCGCCCTATCTGCCCAACGATTGTATGATCTTCGTTGCGAAGGTTTGGATAATCCACTTGCCATCGACAATGTATATCCACACTTTAGTTGGAAAATGGAATCTGCCAATCCGATTACCCAACTGGGTTACGAAATAGAAGTCGGTTCGGACAGTATCCTTCTTCAACAGGGAAAAGCCGATATGTGGGCCTCGGGCAAGGTTGTTTCGAGCGAACAGGTGATGGTTCCATACAGAGGTAAAAACCTATCATCGAGGAATCTATATTATTGGAGAGTAAAAGTCTATACCGAGGGGGGTAAGGTCTCGGAATGGAGTTCTATCCAACGGTTCGGCATAGGCGTTCTTGGAGAGAGTCCTATGCAAGGCGAGTGGGTAAGTATGCCCTCCGAGGAAGATGACGCTCTTCTCGTTCATAAACGGTTCCGCATAAGGCAGGCTGGGAAACCCGCTTTGCTGCATGTCAACTCACTTGGGTATCACGAGGTGTATATCAATGGACACAAGGTAACTGATTATGTATTAGCTCCATCCGTTTCCCAGTTGGATAAACGTTCCATCATCGTCACCTACGACCTGTCACCTCTCCTCCATAAGGGAGAAAACGACTTGGTCTTATGGATTGGTTCTGGATGGTATAAGAAAGATACATTCCGTGCCACACATCAAGGGCCTGTCGTTCGTGCCGATTTGGACGTGAAGGGGAAAAACGGTTGGGAGACAATGCTCAAGACCGATAATACGTGGGAAGTGGCCAAGAGTGGCTATCGCGGTACAGGTACATGGCAGGGCTGGCAATTCGATGGTGAAATCATCGATGCCGCTCAGGTTCCCGCCTGTCTGTGCAAGAAAGAATTGGACAAGATAAAATGGCAGCAGGTAGAGAAAGTTGAAATTTCAGGAATCTCTGCTGTGCCCCAGATGTGCCAACAGAATGTAGTGAAGGAAACCATCTCGCCAGTCGCCATAGATCTTATTAGCAAAGATACATGGCGAATCGATGTGGGCAAAGCCTTACACGGACTATTCGACATCCGACTGCCGGAATTGCCAGCCGGGCATCAGGTGAAGGCTACATACGCAGATCATCTGAATGAAAAAGGCAAATTGGATGGTGTCATGTACGAAGATATCTTTATTGCCTCGGGTAACCCCGAGGGTGATCACTTCTGCAATCGTTTCAATCATCATTGCTTCCGCTATGTGGAATTAAGCAATCTGCCTGAAAAACCAGAACCATCTGAGATAAAGGTATATCGTATAGGAATCGGTGCCGAGGTGACTGGTTCGTTCTCCTGCTCGGATAAGGACCTCAACGACATACACCACATGTTGTCATACACTATGGACAATCTGGCCTATAGCGGCTATATGGTTGATTGCGCCCATATCGAGCAATTGGGTTATGGTGGCGACGGCAACGCTTCTACCCTATCCCTCCAAAACAACTTCGATGTAGCCCCCATGTTTGTCAATTGGTTGCAGGCATGGAACGATGCCATACGCAACGATGGAGGGCTCCCTCATACTGCGCCCAATCCCTACTGTGCAGGCGGAGGCCCCTACTGGTGCACTTTCATCGTACAAGCACCTTGGCGTACCTGGATGAATTTCGGAGACGACCGACTTCTCTATCGATGCTACGAGAGCATGAAACGAGGATTGCGTTATGTGGATGCTCACACGAAGGATGGCTTGTTGAAGAAATGGCCCGACACAGAATACCGCGGCTGGTATCTTGGAGATTGGTTGGCTCCCAGAGGGACTGATGTGACGATGGAGGAATCGGTGGATTTGGTGAACAATTGTGCATTGAGTCAAGCCTACAACCAACTCATCCAGATAGCCGACCATTTGAATCGTCCCTCGGAACAAGCGGATTTCCAGAAAAGACGTGCCGATTTGAACAAACGAATCCACGAGACCTTCTATCATGCCGAGGACAAGACCTACGGGACAGGTTCACAATTGGACATGACCTATCCCATGCTTGTAGGGGCAGTTCCACAGGAATTGGTTGAAGACGTAACCAAATCGCTCCTGAAGCGTACCTCTACCCAGTATCAGGGGCATTTGAATGTGGGACTGGTCGGTGTTCCCGTGATGGCCGAGTGGGCCACCCTCTCCAAGCAGGCAGATTTTGTGTATGGGATGCTCAAGCAGGACATCTATCCTGGCTATCTGTACATGATACGCAATGGAGCTACTTCCACATGGGAGGATTGGGATAATCCTCGCAGCTATCTCCATAATTGCTTCAATGGAATGGATAGTTGGTTCTATCAGGCACTCGGAGGCATTCTCCCCACCACGCCCGGTTACAAGCACACACGCATCGAACCTCAGACTCCTGCAGGACTCAACTGGGTTCGGGTGGCTCGCGAAACGCCATACGGCACCATCCGTGTCAGTTGGACTCGTCAGGAGGAGGGCATCAAGGTACAGGTTGTAATCCCCAACGGCATCATAGCTACCGTCGATGGCAAGGAAGTTGGAGGTGGCTCCTATGAATACATCATGAACCCCTCGGAATGAAAAAAACGCTTTGCACGCTGATCGCCTTGGTGGCTTGCTCTGTCCTGATGGCAAAGGAAAAAGAGGAAAGTCACAAATCCTTCAGCGGCATCTATCCCCATCTGGCCTTCTACAATACGGGAGGCGAATGTGGCACAGGAGCTGTCGTTCCATGGGCAGGGCATCTGTGGTGTGTCACCTATTCCCCCCATGCACCATACGGTTCCGATGACAAACTGTACGAAATCACACCCGAACTGAAAGAGTATGTCAGAGAGGAAAGTATTGGAGGTACGCCTGCCAACCGTATGATTCATCGTCCTTCCCAACAGCTTTTCATCGGCCCTTACGTCATCGACAAGGAAAGGAAGGTGCGTGTAATGCCCTACACTCAGATACCAGGACGTCCCACAGGATTAGCTACTCATTTGACAGATTCCATCCATCGGATCCTGTATGCCACGATGGAAGCTGGGTTCTACGACATTGACGTTCACACCTTGGAACCCATCACACTATACAAGGACGGAAATATACTGAAGGAGAGAGAAGGAGCTCCTGGCCTATGCGCCCTATTCCCCGGTTATCATGGTAAGGGATTCTATTCTGGACAAGGCGTGGCTGTATATTCCAACAATGGCGAGGAAGGGGAATTGGCACGCACACAGTTCGACATCCCTGCTGGCTCGTTGGACGAATGGGATGGTCATACATGGAAGATGGTACGACGTTGCCAGTTTACCGAGGTGACCGGTCCTGGGGGTATCGAAGGAAATGACCATCCCGATACCGACCCTATCTGGAGCTTGGGTTGGGATTACCGCTCGTTGATCCTGGCGATCCGGGAAGTGGGGAAAGGATGGTCCTATTATCGTCTTCCCAAATGTAGTTTTGCATACGATGGAGCACACGGATGGAATACCGAATGGCCGAGAATACGCAATGTGAGTAGTACGGAGACACCTGAATACCTCATGACTATGCACGGCATGTTTTGGCATTTCCCCGCTCAGTTTTCCACAGCACACTCCTCGGGCATCCGCCCACGGGGAGCCTATCTGAAAGTGATAGGAGATTTTACAGAATGGAACGGACGACTGGTATTCGGATGCGATGATTCTGCCATGAGTGAGTTTCTCAACAAGAGAGCCCAGAAGGGCAACATCGGAGGACCAGGGCAGTCCAATTCCAACCTCTGGTTCACCTCTCCCGACCAACCCGATCATGTAGGGCCGACTACTGCTGGAGGCTCTTTGTGGCTGAGAGATACGATACAGGCAGATGTGCCCTCCGACCCCTTTATGTTCTGCGGATGGGAGTATCGTTGTGCATGGATAGCCAACCATTCGGGACACCCTGCCACCATCACCTTTCAGGTGGATAAGGAAGGTGAAGGACGCTGGGAAACACTTCGTACTGAGATCATACAGGCCCATGAATCCCGTTTCCTTCCATTCGGAAAGAATGAGAAAGGAACATGGATTCGTGCCATTAGCGATACAGATATCGTGGCAGACCTTACGTTCATGATGACGCCCAAAGAACATCGTTCTACGACGCCCGACCCCATTTTCCGAGGTTTGGCCTCCATTGATAAAACCAAGGATTCTGGAGGCTTGTTGTATGGCCTTCCTCACCAACGCAGGGCATTGGGTATAGCTGCCTCTACCCTACAGGGCGAGTGTTACTACGAACTGGATAGCCTGATGAATCTCTGCAAAAAGCAAGATCCTGAGATGCAAGAATATATCCGACAGTCGTTCGCCATTCCTCGGGATGTTGTTACAATTGATGATAGTTCCATCCTCATTACGGATCAGAAACAACGTCGATGGAGATTGCCTTTGGGTCCTGAGGCTTACACTCGCATGACTGCACAGGCACAGTTGCGTCTCTGTCGTGAAGTAGCTACCGAACGGGATTTATTTTCCTTACATGGCACCTTCTACGAACTCCCGGCCGAGAATGCCGATGGATTTGCCAAGATTCGCCCTATGGCATCCCATCGTTTTGCGATCCACGACTATGCCTCCTATCGGGGGTTGCTTGTGATGACGGGTATAGATCATGCCAAGGCTCAGGGAAACACGCATATCGTCAGGTCTGACGATCAGCAGATGGCTGTTTGGGCAGGTGCGATTGACGACTTGTGGAAGATGGGGAAACCGACAGGACATGGAGGACCGTGGAAAGAGACGCCGGTACAACCAAACGAATGGTCCGACCCTTTCCTCATCGGTTATTACGACAAGCGGCAGATGGAACTCTACCATACATCGGCAGAGAAGGTGACATTCCACGTAGAGGTCGATCCTACAGGAGATGGACAATGGTTCCATTACAAGAATATCGAAGTACAACCCAACGAACGTGTCAGACATCGGTTCCCCAAGGCATTCCAGGCACGATGGATACGATTCAGCGTAAACAAGAAGACAACAGCAACCACATATTTGAAGTATGAATAGAAGAGATTTTATCAAAAGTTCCGCCATTCTGGCGGCTGGCTCGACCATTAGCGGCCGTGCCGAGACTCCAGCTCCCATTCCTTCGCTCAACGAATCTGCAGCGGAGGGTGCCCTGATTGATTCCGCCCCTATGCTGCAGAACTATGCAGAGACCAGCATGGGTATCGCCTTTGGCGTGAGCGACATGGCCAACGGCTTTGTCACTTATGGAGAAAAACCGGATCTGAGTGATGGGAAAACCGTCAAATGCGGAGGCTACCGTGTGACGGATATGAATGACAAGGTAATGCTGGTCCGCCTCACAGGACTCAAACCTGCCACCAAGTATTATTATCGTATCGGGGCCGACCGCATCAGTTACAAGAGCGGATACGACATGAAGATTATCGGTACAGAAACCGATTCTCGTATCTATTCCTTTACGACAGCAGGTGTCGGAGCTAAGGATCATTTCTGTGTCATCAATGACACGCATGGCAATAAGGAGACCTTCGAGACGGTTCTCTCCACCCTTCAGAAGTTACACCCCTCTTGTGTGATTTGGAATGGAGATGCTACCAGTTGTGAGGAGGAAATCGAGGATCAGAAGAGAATTTTCCTGAGCCCTACCGAGAAATTCCCCGACTACGCCTCCGAGACGCCCTACCTTTTCACCTGTGGCAACCACGACTCTCGTGGCATGGCCAACCGTCACATGGAGCGTGTATGGATGTTCCGCCAGCCCGAGGAACGTAAGTCTCGTGATTGGGATCTGGGACGTAACTATGCGGTTCGTATGGGCAATATCGCCATGATAGGATTGGATACAGCCGAGGATAAGATGGACTCGAATCCCAAATTTGCAGGTCTCTTTACGAGTGCTGCCTACCGCGAGGCTCAGGTTGCATGGCTCGAGGATGCACTCAAGCAGCCAGAGATAAAGTCCGCTCCTTTCCTGGTAGCTTTTTGTCATATTCCTTTGTTCTGCGATGATCCTAAAGCTAATCCTGGTGACATCTTCCCCGACGATTCCGATCCTGCATACGAAGACGACTATGCATCTTGGCAACGCACCTGTGCCAAGTTGTGGACACCCCTACTCGAGAAAGCAGGTTGCCAACTTATCATTGCGGCACATGAGCATCGGATACGTTATGATGCACCTACAGCCGATCGTAAGTGGGCACAACTCGTAGGAGGTGGGAGTAGAGTTACCGACAGCGACACCTCTTTCCCCAGCGTCATTCAAGGCTTTGTGGAAAACAAGGAACTGAAGATTGCCCTCCACAACGCATGTACAGGGAAGGTGGTAAACACCTATACCTTCAAGGCAAGAAAAGGAAAGAAAATCAGATAGCCAATCGACGTAACAATTCGATTGTCACGTTCCAGATACCTTCTACCGTAGAGAGCTCCACACGTTCCGACGAACTGTGGGGCTCTATGATTCGAGGCCCTATGGAAGCAATCTGCAGACCTGGGTATTTATCCACGAGATACCCGGCCTCCAGTACAAAATGCTTTGCCATACGTTGGGGACGGAAACCCAATACATCCTCGAATGTCTGATCCACCAATTGGATGAAGGGACATTCCGTGTTTTCTTTCCATGCAGGTGCATCCATGATTACTTTGATGGCTGCATCCTGTTCCAAGAGGATATGGTCGATACGTTGGGAGAGCCCGTCCAACTGTGGGATAGAGAAACTGCGTGAATGGATGAATACATCGAAATAGGCATTTTTCTGCACGGCAAGCCCGATATTACTACTCGTCTGTACCACCTCGGGGGTGTCCTCACGGAATTTCAGGGCTCCGTTGGGCAACTGCAATAGTGTGTCCAGATACCGGATCGTGTCTTCTGGCGCAATGATGGTATCTACAGGTTTTCCCTTTGTAACGCTCAACTTCAGTCCTGGATCCGTCTTTAGGAAAGGCTTCTTGGCTGCATTAAAGGAGGATGTGAGGATGCTCTTCATTTTCTTTACGTCAGTATCCTCTGGCAGAACCAGACAGGCTGTGGCGGAAGAGGGGATTGAGGCGGCAGCATTTCCACCCTCGAACGAGTGGCAGAACCAATCACTCATCGTGCCATTCATCTGGGTGAGAGTCTTGGCAAGGACAAGGATTACATTCGCACGTTGTTTATCAATATCCACACCTGAGTGACCACCCAGGCCTCCAATTATATTCACATCATAGAACAGGCTTCCCAAGGGAGTCTTCAGCCGGCGTGCACGCAAACCCACCTCTTTGATGCGGGCAGCAGCAGCTTCCACGGTCAGCCCATCATAATCCTCGCTATCCAGATTGATGACCTTGCGTCCCTGTATCCAGTCGGGAGCCAAGGCTTGTGCTCCTGTCATGCCATCTTCCTCGTTGGTTGTCGTAAGTACTTCTAAGGGGCCATGTACGAGTGTCTCATCCTGTAGGATTGCCAAGGCGATAGAGAGACCTATTCCATTGTCCGCCCCTAAGGAAGTTCCCTTGGCATGCATCCATCCGTCTTCCACTACTGGCTGAATAAAATCATGCAGAGGATCGAATTTAACATCATTATCAGCCACACACACCATATCCATGTGGTTGAGCAGCACGATGGTATCAGCACCTTCATAGCCGGGGCTTGCAGGCTTGCGGATGAGGACATTGTTCTTGGAGTCACGTTCGTACTGCAGTCCTAATTTCTCTGCGAAACGGGTAAGAAACAAGGCTATACGATCTTCGTAATGGGAAGGGCGTGGCGTACGATTGATTTGGCGGAAAATTTTATATACCGCATCAACGGAAGGATTGTTTGTCATGAGTCGGTAAAAATCTGACCTGAATTTCTATGTTTGTTATGCAAAGGTAATAAAATTCATCCATTCGGACAAATTTGAAGCCTAATAATTTTCTTAATGGGTGTTCGGGGTCATTCAGAAAATCCGCGTTTCCCTACCCCTTTTTCCATCAGCGTACGCAATTCGGGGAAATAGTCTGTATAGATGTCACGCGGCATGGCTTGATGTTCCCGACAGAGCGAGGCTGCCATGCCTACTACCTCTCCCATCATACCGCAGGTGCGCATCACACGCACCGTACCTAAGGCGATATGGGTCACGCTGATGTTACGTCCTGCCATGAAGAGATTTTCCACATTGCGCGAGTAGAGGCAACGGTAGGGAACGGCATAGGGCTGGATGCTCGGAGCTTCGCAATAGGATTGGAAGGGCTCCTCCTTCATTCCCTCCACCTGTTTCGGATAATGGAGATCTACCCCCCAGGTCGTGGTGAAGGTGGCATCTGGATAGGGGACGGCCTGCAGCAGGTCTTGTTCTTTCAGCACAACATCTCCCATCAGACGTCTTGACTCGCGCTTGCCTCCAATGTAGGCCACCCATTCCAACTGTTGCCGTTCATACGACATGCACCCTGAATAATGGTTCTTCAGATAAGCCCAGTTACCATAGATGGCACGCAAGGCATAGTCGCGTATGTACTCTATCTCCTCTATCTGATTGTCATTGAGCCCCACTTCCCAATCCCATTCCCCCCGTAGCAAGGGGACGCATGTCTGTTCATCGAAGGTAATGGCCCAGGGACATTCGGGGAAGGGTGAGTCCGTTTCCTGTTCTGTGGAATACCATTGTACCGAGGTCCCCATCGTCAGGGAATCAGCCTTTTCCGGAGCACGTAGCTCCCCTGTTTCTGCCTTGCTCTCACGTCCCATTCTGTAGTCAGCCCCCGACAGGAAACCGAGGGTGGCATCTCCTGTACAGTCGGCAAACAAAGCACCTTCGAAGACGGTTCTCTCGCCTGTACGGATATCCTGAGCAGTAATCCGCTTGATGCGACTGCCACCCTTTCCCATCACCACCTCATTCACCTGCATGTTCAGGTAGAGGCTGATGTTTTTCTCAGCACATACCAAGGAGCGTTTCTTCTCGTCCTCATAGTTCGAGGCTGGCCCCGCATTATGAATGTGTTTCTCCGGATGATCTTGTAGGATAGTCAGTATCTGCCGACTTCGGGCATCATTGGGATTCTCCTGTGCTTCCACATTGTTCCAAAAGCCTACCCCTCCCAATTCATCCATCAAATCTCCTAAATGAGGATAGGGTTGTTGGTTGACGCGACCTGACAGACCGACGCGTACTTCCGAACTATTGTTTCCCCCCAGTATAGGACGGTTCTGTATCAGAGCCACCTTGCAACCGAGTCGTGCTGCTGTAATCGCGGTGCAGCATCCTGCGATGCCTCCTCCTACGACTACCAAATCAAAGTTTCCCGCCTTCTGTGGCGTGACTGAAGATTGATAGGAGTCTCTCAACGAAGCAAGAGCCTCCTTTTCATTTGTAGGAGCTGATGCTGCCGTGTCGAGTGTCAGGTAGAGGGCGTCACATCGGCCGTCAAATCCCGTCAAGTCATGTAGGGCGAGCTGATGATCGCCCTTCTCCAAAGAGACAAGTCCTCCGTCTTGCCAATCCCATTCTGCTGTTTTTGTTCCGAAAACAGTATCCAATGGCTCACCATTCAGCAGCACCTGAAATTTCCCTGGCGCTCCTTCTTTTCCCCATCTTTTCACCCAGTCTCTGGTACGTACCCACAAACGGTAAGTGCCTGTTTCTTTTACACGAAAAGTGGTGGTAGCATCCGCTACAGGCACTCCCAAACCATGAGCCAACAGATAGGGTGATCCCATCTGCATCATCGACTGGTTGTCGAGTACCCAACCGCCATATTCAGCAAAACTTTCTGTCTCTATCAAATACGTACCCGGCTTTGGGATGTGGCACGAGGTGACGAGCAACACGATGAAGAAGGACAAACTGCTATAAATATAGGAGTAGTGATTGAGAATCTTTTTGTTCATGAGGCAAAGATATGAAGAATTTATTTACCAGCGTGTATTATTCAGGTATTTTCGAGATTTCAACAATCGTAAATTGAAAATTATTGACAAGGGTCTCATTTTTCAATACGAAGGGATTACGAAGGGATAGCGAAGGGATTACGAAGGAGAAGAAAAGTAAAAAAATATTACTCTTCTCACCACCATTCCTCACACTTGTACATTGGAGCTCGAAAATGAAACTCCCAAGAAATGTTTTATGCATTTAATCTCACTTTTCCTGATTTCTCTGTCAATCAGTTAGTTGATGCATTATTCAATTCCACTTTAACCTCACTTTAACCTCACGGTTGGAAATCGGTGCATTGTAAGCGTGTCCGCGATGTCGCC